>JANMLD010000487.1:0-50475 GCA_031372345.1 Pirellula sp. | reverse complement strand
CACAAAGGGCTCTACCCCAGCCGAATAGCGTTTAGACGTTTTTAGAGAACGAATCGGGCGCTGGGTTGGGGAGAGCGAGGACGCGAGTCGCGGAGCGACTTCGCCCACGTGGATCCGTCGCTCCGCCGACGGATGTCCTGGATGCCGAGCCCTGATTCGATGTTCATCACTATTCTTGGCTACAAAGGGCTCTACCCCAGCCGGATCGCGTTCATACGTTTTTAGAGGAGGAATCGGGCGCTGGGTTGGGGAGAGCGTGGACGCGAGTCGCGGAGCGACTCGCCTACGGTTTCCTTCTCTTCACTTCATTATCGAACGTACTCTTTTGCCTTAATAGGTGATGGTAGTGCTGGGCAAAACGGTGAGCTTCGTCTCGAACGTATTGCAACAATCGCAACCCAAACGACTCACGGCCCAACCGAATAGGCTCGCTCTCGCCCGGACGGTAAATCTCTTCATCCTTTTTCGCAAGCGATACCATAACTGGTGGATCAATGTCTTGATCTCGGAAGGCTGCCAAGGCTGCATTCAATTGCCCTTTACCGCCATCGATCATCAGCAAGTCCGGAAACGCTGTTTGCTCATCGCTCAACTTGCGAAAGCGACGGGAGATGACTTCGTGGATACTCCGAAAATCGTCGATGCCTTTCACGTCTTGAATGCGGTAGCGACGATAGCCAGGTTTGAACGGCAAACCATCCAAAAACTGCACCAACGACGCAACCGTATCGCTGCCACCTAAGTGCGCGATATCGACCCCTTCGATCACCCGTGGCTCCTTGTCCATGCCAAGCACTTTCTTGAGCGCCCTCATGCCCTTCTTTGGGTCAATGTAAAAGACTTCAGGCTGCGCATGAACATCGATTTCACCCCGGTCACCCAAGTTCTCAAGCAGTTGGATCTCGTCTCGAAGCCTAGCCGCCTTTTCGAATTCAAGCTTGCCTGACGCCTCCAGCATTTCCTCTCGCATCTGTTTGAGCAATCGATCGCTGCCACCTTCCAGAAACGTCTGAAGCCTCCGAATGTCCCGCCGATAGTCGGCTTTGCTGATGCGTTTGTTGCAGGGAGCCGTACACTGCTTGATGGAGGCGAGCAAACACGGACGAAACCATTCCCAACGCGGATCGTTTTCTTCGATGTCCAAGGAACACGTTCTGAACTGAAACACCCGCTGCATCACTTGGAGTGCGCCTCGCAATTGACCAGCGCTGGTGAACGGCCCATACAACTTCGCACCCTTGGCCTTCGGCGTTCTGGTCACTTCGACACGGGGGAAATCCTCGTGCGTCGTAATCATCAAATAAGGAAAGGTCTTGTCGTCTTTGAGGTCTTTGTTGTGGCGTGGTTGGATGTCCTTGACCAGTCGGCTCTCGGTCAGCAACGCATCCACTTCGCTACTGCACAACATGAAGTCGATATCGGCGATTTCGTGGACCCAGTCTGCCGTCCGAATTTCTTGCGCAGCGGCGGCCAAAAAATAGCTACCCGCTCGCGAACGCAGATTCTTTGCCTTTCCAACATAGATGACGACGCCCGAGGCGTCCTTCATCAGATAGACGCCGGGCGATTGCGGAAACTCCCGAACTTTTTCGGCAGAGCGGCGAAAGCCGAGATTTCCGCTTAACAATGCATCGATTCGTTGTTGGATCTCCGGGGTCGGTTCCGCAAGATGCTCGTCCGGCTCGACGAGCGTGACTTCTAAATCGAGCTCGTCTTCCTCATCCGTTTCTGTCCTGTCGTTTTCATCCATCAGAGCCTTGCCGACACTATCGCCTTTCGCGGAAAGGCTGTGAATTCATCTGAAACATATGGGCTAGCGCTCTGGGAGCGTGCAATAGGCTTGCTTTTTTGTGGCTGAGCGAGGCCCTCGCTCAGGTTTTGCACAAACCCAACGAGCGAAGGGCCTCGCTCGTCCACAAGCGATTAGGAAGCGCACTTTCGCGGAGCGAAAGGCGACAATAGCCGCAACTACGGTTGAAAGCCTGGGAACGCTCCCTGACCAGGAAATCCACCTTGAGGTGCACCGGTTCCTGCTCCGCCAGCTGTTTTCGGTTGGATCAATTCCGTGATCTTCACCTTTAGCTTTTTGTAGTCCGATTCACTCACCACATAATACCAATCCGCAAAGCGGCCATTGAGTTCGGCTACTTTGTTCTTGGCCGCCTTCAACTTCTCGTCTCGCTGATCGATCTTGCGTTTGTTCTCTTTGGTAATTCGTTCGCGTGTAGCTTCCAATCGTTCCTTCCATTCCTCGTCGGTTGGTTCCGCGTTCGCAACGGGCGCATCGGGCTTGTCTGGCGCATCTGCTTTCTTCGGTTCGTCCTGTGGTTGTGGTTCCTGAAAAGAGACCATGCGACCTGCCGGATTCGGCTTCACGGCCGAAAGGGATGCAGGCTTTTCCGGAGCAACTGGCACTTCAGGCGAAACAGCGGGATCCGCCGCAGGCTTTTCCACGGGTGCTGGTTTTTCTTCGGCGGCTGCTTTTTCAGGAGCAGGTTCCGCAGGTTTCTCACTCGGTACTGTTGGGTCCGTAGGTTTCGCATCCAAACCTGCTGGCTCAGTCTCCGTTGGTGGGACTGTTGTCGGCACCAATGGTGGCACTTCCGCTGGCTTTTGCTTCATGCGTTCGATTTCCTTCAGTTCTTCAACCGTTTCAGGGAGTCGTTCGAGTTCCGGCTGTGGGAACTTCGATTCGTCAACGCGAGTGGTAACCAACATGAATCGATTGATCGAAACCGTTTCCTCGGCTTTGCCCTCTTCTTTGGTCTCCGTCGTATCGACGGCGTTGATTTCCGCTCCTGCAGCTCCACCAAAACGCAATAGGTACTGAACTCCATCCTTGAGGGTGACTACTAGTTCGCCGCTCTTGGAATAGAACTCAATGCTATCGCCACCCTTTTGATTCGGATTCGGGAAGAAGCCGCGGCGTTGAAGTGACATAAGCGACTCGCTGTTCTTCAACAGGTTGCTGTCCCCCTTTAAGTCGGCTGCAAGCCCGGCCGGCTTCTTGATCACGTCCGCAATTTTCAAGTTGTCGAGAGTGCTTTTGATCTCGTTCAACTTGGTTGCGTTGAGTTGTTCGTCCGGTGTTAGCGCCTTTTCGTTTGGCGGATCGGATTCGAAACTTGTGATACGGACGGGTTGCCACTGACCGCTGGAAGTCGCGAAATTCAAGTCTGCTTCGTAATTGCGACTCAGAGCCAGTCCCTGTTGCGTTGTGATAATCTGGTAATCTCGAATGCCCAGCGTTTCAATGTCATTGCTGCTCAGTTTGAGCAAGTCGGGTTCAATCCACTGTTTGAAATCGGTGCTGAGGGGCGCGGTATCCAATTCAACTACGTAGATGACGTCCTCGGAAGGAACGCGAACGTATCGCTTTTTCTTGTCGATTTCTTTGCCGATGATCACATCCGCTAACATGTTCCCTTTTTCGTCTTTCATTTGGACCAGCATGCCAACGCCTTCGCCCCCTTTATCCGCATTCTGCTTGTTCGGCTCAACGACGCCGAAGAGCGTTTGCTCTGTTTTCTTTTCGGAAGCGATATCGAGAACTTTAAGTCCAACAAACAAGTTGGCAGCGTCGCTCATTTGCTTGCCTGCGTCGGCAGGATAACTCTCGTGCGATGGAATTGTCCAAAGTCCCACCTTGCGATCGCGTGCAACCTCAAAATCAACGTAGTCCTCCTTGGGGGAATCGTAGCGAAGGATTTTGAGCGACGCCGCAGTCAGTGGATCGGAAAACTTCTCAAAAAGAGGTTTCCCTTTCATGCCTGTAACTGGAGTGTTGGCGCGATTGCTGGCGGATGTTGCCCACGCCAGGAGTGCAACGATGCCAACCACGGCTGCTAATGACCCGGTCTTAGTTCCCTCTGTCACTTTTCTATCTCTCCAATATCTACGCTTGATGTTGTCTGTTGAATTTGTTTTGTACGGTAATGTTCGTTGAAGCGGGCTAACGCAATCGAGCCTTCGAGATACCTTCGCGTTCTCGCAATCGACGAGAAACCAAAACGATGATACCAACCAAGAGCGGCGGTAACGGTGGAACGAAAACAGCTAGCAACTTGTAGTACTTTTGAATCTTGCCGATGGAATCATCCGATTGCCGCCTGGCTTCGCGAATACCTTGGTCGCGCACTCGAAGCAATCGTTCCTTTTCGACTTGAAATTTCTTGGTCAGTTGCGTCTTCTTGATATTGTCGATCTGAATTTTTTCCTGGAGTTTCTTGATGGTTTCTGGATCGATTGCTCCCTGTGATTGCAGTTTTTCGATTTGCTCTTTGAGGTCGCGTTCGGACTTGGCGTTTTCATCTTCGACCGCGGTTACAGCTTTGTTGTATTCGTTGTTGAAGTCGGTTCGCTGCTTGGCTTCCTCAACGCGGAACTCATCTGCCTTGAGCTCGACCAACTTCAGCGTGCTGTAGGTCGGAATATGTCGACGGATTTGAGGGTAACGGGTTTCACCTACAAGAACATCGATTGCGTTCAAAACAAAAGTGATGTTTTGGAACTGGAAATTGATGTCTTCCATCATGGGCTTACGATTGCGGATATCGATGAAAGTTCTCGACATGCAATCGATGTCGCTTACGTAGACAGCCTTGATTGGACGTTTTGAGGACGCGGAGGATTCGCCCGCTTTCGTTACTTCGCCTTCAACAAGTGCAGCCAGGATCTGTTCGCCTTGAGTCGCACCTCGCCTAAGTTTGTATTCGGTGGATCGACTGAGACCAGCCTGCTGCACTCCATCAATTTCCGTTTTGGGCATGGTGCCTGCGACCTGCCCCGTTTTGACAAGCGGCGTGAATTTGAGGCCTGAGTCCTTGGCTGGAAGAATGACACCAGCGTAAAGAAACATCAGTTCCTTCAGCCCGTTGGTGATTTCGCTTTCCTTATTCAGGGCATTGATAGCGCCCGGAGCTTCCTCACGAGCGAATACCCACAAGTCGGATGCTTGCGATGTTTCGGCAAGAATTGGGTATGGGTTGTACTCTTGCCAGCATATGTCAGGTGAGAAACCACCCATCATCCCAGGCCTGCCTGGGACCTCGATACCCAGCGCACGCCATAGCGGACGGATATCCCCCTTGGGTTGCGGTCCGCCGCCCATGCCCATCATTCCGCCAGCCTGCGGCTTCGGATCGCCGGTTCCTGGGACTTGGTCTAGAGCCACAATCGGGTCTTCGAAGATTGCTGTTGGAACTCCCGAAACGACGGCGTTGGTGAAGTTGACCATTTCCTCTGGTCCGAGCGATGATGGCTGAACCGCCAGCAGCACATCGTACTTCTCGGTATCAATCGGCGAGGCAGCGTTGACGTCAATGACCTCGTATTGTTTAGCTAATTCCTCGACGATAGGCTGAGGCGGTTGCGATTGAAACGAACGCATGTCCATGCCACCCATCAACTTGGCATCGGTCTTGATAATCCCTAATTTCTTTCGAGTGGGTTTCGATACGGTGGTCAACGATCGAACAAGTTCGTATTCGACGGGAACGCCGGGTTCGAAGAAAGGAATAACGACTTTTTGCAAACCGCTTCGGAACGCGGCTCCTAAAAGTACGGGCTGATCGGAATAGGTTCCGCGTTCACGCACACTGATCATTTGGGGAACGATGCCGTACTGCTGTTCGGCCATCTTTTCCTCGTCGCTTGAGGGGATGATCGAGTCGTAGATTCGAACTTGCATAGAGCCGCCCGAGGACTTGGCGGTCGACTCGAATTCCTTGAGCAAGGAAATGATTTGGTATTTGATCTTTGCAAATTGTTCGGGCACTTCGTCCGAAATGAATGCATCGACGACGATGTCCCTATCTTTGCCCAAGGCTCGAATCATCTCAGTGGTAACTGGGGAGAGTGAACTCACCTTCATTTCAGTGGCGTCCAACCGCAACAGATCTCGATTCCGGAAAAGCATGCTGCCGGCATAAGCGAGTACTCCCAACAACGCGATTCGAGTAAGGAAGTGGGCCAGTTTTGCATTGCCGTCACGTCCGCCACTCCAATGCCGCTTGCCGATCAGCACCATGCATAGGTAGACACCAAACGCAGCGATGAGAAGAAAATAGGACATTCCGGACAGGCTCAAGACCCCTCGCCCAAAGTCGTCGAATCGCTCTTGAATGCTAAAGTTCCTGATCTCTCGAGCGACAGGTCGGATCGCAATCGTGTCTGCTTTGAAGGCAAAGGCCAAAGGTGCATTGAACAGCGCACCGAGGATGAATCCAACGGTGAGATTACTGGTCAAGAACGACGCCACCATGCCGATCGAAATCATGGCCAATCCAATAAACCAATAGCCAATGTAGTTGGTAAAGAAGAGTCCAGTATCGATTTCACCTTGAGTCAGCAACGCCAGTACGATGAAGGTGGAAAGCTGCGAAAACAAAAGAGAGACCGTGTAAATCGCAGAGGCTGCGACATACTTTCCCGCCACGATGTCGAAGTCATCGGCTGGGAGTGTTAGCAGCAATTCGTCGGTTCCTTGACGTCTTTCCTCGGCCCAGATACTCATGGTGATGGCCGGGATGAAGAACATCATGATATAAGTGAACCACTTGTTGAGTTGCCCAAGAGTTCCAAGATTGGAGCTAAAGAACTCATGCGGCCAAAACGCCGCCATGCTTGTCAGCAAAACGAACAGGCATAAGAAAACGTAGCCGGTGGGGTTCGAAAAATAGCCGTAAAAATTTCGCTTGAGCACGGCGTATGCGACGCGACGACCACGGGCAAGCAAAACGACTAATGCGAGCATCACGGCCAAGAAAACAATGTCTAGCAATAGCAGCTTGACCAATGCGGTGAGTACGAGAGCCACTTGGGGTATTCCTTAATCACAAAATCGTTGTTCGGTTACGTTTGAATCTTGCGTCAGCAATCGGTGTCGATAACGCTTTTTTGTTTTGCTTCGATCCGCAGTCAGCACTAAGCTGACGCGCCCGTTAGTTTATGGAACGCCGAAGACAAGTCACCCTTGACTTGCTTCAATTCGTCAACCGTTCCTTCGAAAACCTTTCGGCCCTCGTTGATCATGATAACACGGGTCGCCATCGCTTCGACTTCTTGAAGAATGTGCGTCGACAGTAAAATCGTCTTAGTCTCGCCCAGCTTCTTCATGGTGTTTCGGACCTCACGGATTTGGTTCGGGTCCAAACCAGCGGTAGGTTCGTCCAGAATGAGTACTTCTGGTTCGTGAAGCAACGCTTGAGCCATACCAACTCGCTGACGAAAGCCTTTCGATAGCTTGCTAATGGCTTTGTGAACGACGGACTTTAGATCGCATAGCTCGATAACGGCTTCAATGCGTGTTTTCTTGTAAGCCGTTGGCATTCCACGCGCATCGGCAAAAAAATTCAGGAGGCTGTGCGGAGTCATGTCCGGGTAAAGTGGACCGTTCTCGGGTAAATACCCAAGCCGAATGGAACCGGCGATGCGATCGGAAAACATATCGTGCCCGGCGATTCGTGCGATTCCTTCACTGGGAGCGAGGTACCCGGTCAGCATCTTCATGGTTGTGCTTTTCCCGGCACCGTTGGGTCCCAGAAAGGCGACCAGTTCACCTTTGCTCACCTTGAACGACACATCGCGGGCTGCAGCGAATGGACCATAAAACTTGGACAACCCCTCAGCCTCGATCATTACTGTGGAGCTAGCACTTGGTTTAGCCATATTAAGTCAACTGAAGTATCGTGAAAGGGAATGAACTCTGTGGCAAACCGATATGTAAGCCTCAGGCCAGGGTGGGAGTATATCGCGTTTCCTGCGTCCAACAACGTATCTTTGACGATCAGGTCATGGATAACGCCTAGGTGGTCTGGCATTGGCTACGCACGACCGAAAAGCAAAGTTCACACGAAAGGGGCAAGTTTTACATCGATACCCTTGCGAAGAGTCGAAGCGCCTGCAACGCAAGCCTAGCAAGTCACCCTCCCTCGTCAACGCTGTGAAGCATTTTGATCAATGAAATGGCTCGCTATTTGACATTACGCCTTCCGTTCGGGCCCGCCCCGACGGAGGCAGCAATTGGCGGCTACAGGCATGATCATTCGGTTTGAGCTCTCCACCGAGTTTACTCGGTGGGAGCAACGATTGGATGCGAGAAACGCAGCTTCCACCGGTATGAAACCGGTGGAGAGCCTAGCCCCTCACGGGTTGCAAGTAGCTGCCAATTGTCGCCCCACTGGCATGAAGCCAGTGGAAGCGAACCATCGGCAATAATCAATCGCCGCGCAACTTGAGATTCATTATCTCCAGCTTTTCGCGGACTTCCGTCAAACTCGTCACGCCAAAGTTCTTGCACTCCAATAAGTCGTCACCCGTTTTGCGAATGAGCTCGCCAATCGTATTGAGCTGCAATCGAACCATGCATTTCCTCGCACGAACCGAAAGATTCAATTCCGAAATTGGACGATCTAGCAGCATCTGCTGGTCTGGCGTCATGCCGCTGACATCCAACGGTGGGTCCGCTTCCCGTTTTTCGTGAGAAAACTGACCTAAACCCAAACCGCGTGCGGTGAGCATCTCGCGGATTTCAACCAGCGATGTTTCGCCGAAGTTCTTGCTCGATAGCAGCGTCTGCTCCGAGACGCGAGTCAAATCGCCAAGCGTCCGAATACCCATCTTTTGCAAGCAATTTCGGGATCGAACCGACAGTTCGAAATCGGTTACGGGCACATTTAGCAACTGAGCCAGTCGCTCGTTCTTCTTCTGCGAATCTTCGTCGTAAAGGATGTTTCCGCCGGCGGCCGCGTCCTTTAAGTACAGGATCGCTAACTTATGGTCCGGCTGGGTCTCCAGAATGCGGCGATAGCAAGCTTGGGCGCGGGCATAATCGTTTCGATCTTCGTACATGATGCCCAAATTGAGCAGCGTTCCAATGTGGGACGGAATGACTCCTGCGCCACGCTGATACAACTCAAAGGCCTGCTGATCGTTGCCAACACGATCGTTTTCCAATGCCAATCCAAAAAGCGCTCCGGCGTGCCGCGGATTGACTTGCAGCGCTCTTTGGTAAAGAGCGATCACCTCGGTCAAATTGCCACCGATCGAAGCCAACGTGGCGGCACGCTGAAAAGGGTATTCCGCGTGTTGCTCAACGGAGCCAAAAATATTGTCGAGCAGTTTGAGCGCTTCGTCCTTGCGACCCGTGTACCTCAAAACTTCGGCGCGGGATAGTTGACACCATTCGGGAGTGTAGCCAGCCCGTTCGGCGGCGTCGTAATAAGCCAATGCTCGTTCGTATTCTTCGAGCTGAAAACAACTTTTCCCGAGGTAATATTGGGCTAACGCTCCGCCGTCGGCTTGCTTGAGGGTCGCTTCCGCATCCTCAAACTTGCCGATCAGATACATGCAAACGCCTAAGCGTGTTAGCGTTGCTGGAGATGGATTTGGAGTTTGCTGAAGCTCATGGACAGCATCGCGCAGCAAAGCGCACTGAGTCAGATCGTCTTCGATCGTTCGAACCAACCGATCAATGTCCTGTGGACCGAACGTGTGATTGGAAAGAACGATTTCTCGAATATCTACCGTCGCCATTTGAACCATATGCTCTAAAATCCCCAATTAATTTTTTCGACTGGCGTTTACTAGTCTTCGGACCCAGTATTTTGGAAGCCGATGGTGGGAGTCGAACCCGCAACCCCCGCATTACGAATGCGGTGCTCTACCAATTGAAGCTACATCGGCATTTTTGCTTGGATTGTCGCGATGTGCAAACATCAGGCCGCCAAGGGATATTTCATACCCTTTTCCAAGAATCCCATAAAATAAAGCCGATAGGTGACATTCGTCAAGGGCAACCGCTTTATAACACTTTCTAATTCTGGCGAAATTTTGCTGGACCGTCCGCTGAGTCGCGGAGCGACACAGCCATCCAGAATCGATATGATGCTTGCCGCAGCCAAATTCGCTAGAACTCAGTCGCGGCACTGGTACTCTACCGTTCGCCACATTGCTTGAAAAAACATGTCATCAGCAAGTACGCACACCTCCATCAAGCCATCAAGCCCCGTCATTCCAGATGGGTTTTTTTCCATCCTTCGAGAAATATGGGGGTTTGATAGCCTTCGACCATCGCAACACGCTGCGATCTCGTCCATTCTGGAGGGCCGCGACACGTTGGTGGTTATGCCGACCGGAGGTGGCAAATCTCTTTGCTACCAGGCACCGGCCATTTTTCGTGGCGGGATGACGATCGTTGTCTCTCCCCTCATCGCGTTGATGAAGGACCAAGTCGATTCGCTCAAGCAGGTCGGCGTGAACGCCATTCGCATCGACAGTACGCTTAATGCGGCAGAGAAGCGGGAAGCGGCTCAGCAGCTTCGAAGCGGCCAAGTGCGAATGCTGTTCGTTTCGCCCGAACGGCTTGCCAATCAAGACTTCGTGCGATTTCTCGATGGAAATGACGTTCACACCATCGCCATCGACGAAGCACACTGCGTTTCCCAATGGGGTCATGACTTCCGTCCGGAGTATCGGCAGTTGAGCAGTTTAAGGACATCGTTTCCCAAAGCCGCGATGCACGGATTCACGGCGACGGCCACTGAAAAAGTGCGAATGGATATAGTCGACCAGTTGGGGCTCAAAGGACCGCGGGTCTTGGTCAGCTCCTTTGACCGGCCAAATTTAACGTATCGTGTTTTGCCGCAACTGGATTTACAGGATCAGATTCGAGAAGTATGCGAACGCCATCGAGGATCGGGTGGCATTGTCTATTGTTTGCGTCGCAAGGACGTTGAGTCGGTGACGGAATATCTTCAACGCAAGGGGTTTTCTGCAGTAGGCTACCACGCTGGCATGTCGCATGAGGAACGCAAATTGGCTCAAGAAGCGTTTCTCACCGAAGCGGTGGATGTGGCAGTTGCTACCGTCGCATTTGGGATGGGGATTGACCGATCCAACGTTCGATTTGTGGTTCACGCTTCGATCCCCAAGTCGATTGAACACTACCAGCAGGAGACGGGCCGAGCTGGACGCGATGGGCTGCCGGCGGAATGCGTACTGTTCCATAGTGCGGGCGACGCCATCACCCTTAAGAAGATCACCGAAGCGAGTCTTATCGAAGCCGGGGCACGCGAAGAGATTATTATTGCATCGCGAAATCAGATTGAGGAAATGTCTCGCTATTGCCGAACTCCGGTCTGTCGCCATCGGGCGTTGGTCGAGTACTTCGGGCAATCGTACGCCAATGATTCGTGCGAGGCGTGCGACATTTGCTTAGGTGATACCGATGATGTTCCCGATGCAAAAGTCGTGGCACAAAAAATATTGTCTTGCGTCTTTCGAGTTCAAGAGCGGTTTGGTGTGAATTACGTCGTCGAAATTTTGCTCGGGGCCAAAACGCAAATCGTGCTGCAACGCGGCCATGACAAACTAAGTACGTATGGTTTGCTGAAGGATGTTTCGAAGGCTCAATTGCGGGACTGGGTTTATCAACTGATCGGCCAAGGCTCACTCGAACTGGAGGGGACCGAGTATCCGATCCTGAAACTCAACGCGAATTCCAAAGCGATCTTGTTCGGGGATGCGCAACCCAGACTAATCCGTACGGTGGCAGCAACCGCTGTCAAGGAGCGAAAGCAAGCGACACCTAGCGATGCCTTTGCGCACGCAGACAAGCCCTTGTTCGAAAAGCTCAAGGGTGTTCGCCGCAAGTTGGCCAGCGAACAAAACGTTCCGCCGTTCATCATATTTTCGGACAATGTGTTGTTGGAGATGAGCGCTCAGAGGCCCTCCAGTTTGGAGGGAATGCTGAATGTTTCTGGGATCGGAAATGTCAAGCTGGAAGCCTACGGTCAAACGTTTTTGGAAGCCATTCTCGAGCATTGCGAAAACACCTCGGCGGAGTTGGATGTCGATTGGAAGGGAGGGCTAGCTGGTCCATCAGCCGGCAAACCGCGGACAGTTCGTCCGAGCGGAACAGGGACCAAAGCGATCACTTACCCTTTGCTTCGCGCGGGGCAACCATTGGAAGAAATTGCGGAAAAGGCTGAGATCACCGTTGGGACGGTCGTATCGCATTTGTTAGATTTGATGCAGGACGAGGCGATTTCGTCGATTGATTGTTGGTTGCCGACGGAATTGCAGCAGCGAATTGTCGCGGCAGCGGACATTGTCGGTCGGGAAAAGCTAAAGCCGATTTTTGAGCATTTGGAGCAGAGCGTTCCCTACGAACAGATTCGGCTGGTGCTGAATTTTGAAAAGCATTCGTAGATCCGTCGCTCCGCCGACGGATGTCCTCGACACTGAGCCCCGATTCGATGTTTATCTTCATTCTTGGCCACAAAGGGCCCTTCCCTAGCCGGCTCGAGTTCATGCGTTTTTAAGAGGCAACGGGGCTTAGGGTCGGCAAGAGCACGGACCGCGAGTCGCGGAGCGACGTCGCCCACGTGGATCCGTCGCTCCGCGACGGATGTCCTCGACACTGAGCGCCGATTCGATGTTTATCTTCATTCTTGGCCACAAAGGGCCCTACCTCAGCCGGCTCGAGTTCATGCATTTTTAGAGAGGCAACGGGGCTTCGAGTCGGCAAGAGCACGGACCGCGAGTCGCGGAGCGACGTCGCCCACGGTTGTAAAAACACGCCTATTCCTGACCAAACTTGCCAAGATTGGTGCTAAACCTCGCCAACTAGGATTTGTGGGCATTCTTGGAAAGGGTTACAATCCCGCTGGATCTACCATTCCAACTTCCGTCCAAACGGATAGGTTTTGTAGTTTGCATTTCAACTTCTCATACTCCTTGTGGAGATCCTCCGTGCAAGTCAACGTTTCAGCTCGCCATGGCCACCTAAAGCCCGAAGACCAAGCAATCATCATTGAAAAGGCTGGGAAAGTGCGGCGATTATTCGATCGTATCAATGCGATCGAAGTGACCGTGGATCTCGAGCACCTGGACAAGCCAACGGTCGAAATCAACGTTTCCGCAGAACATTCGCCCGATTTCGTGGCTACGGCCCAAGCCGCGTCGATCCTGGCTGCACTGGACCTGACGATCGGTAAAGTTGAGCAGCAAATTCGAAAACACAAAGAAAAAGTAACCGATCACAAGGCTACTCCGGTAAAACACATCGGCAACAACGAAGTCTAGGCTTTGGGGTTTGCCGTTTTTTGTCTTGTATTTTTTCCATTCCACGATTCGATTCCAAACCGCTGTTTCCTTCGAAACGCCATTGGAGTCGCTGGTTAGTTGCAAGGGTCCTCAAGTAATGAAGTTCTCCGTATTTATATCCCGGAAAGCAATTTGCGCAGAACTGACTGCGACGACGAAAGAAGGCGTAATCACTGAATTGGTTCAGTCGCTGGTCAACGCGGGTGACATCAAGGCAGCGGACCAAGCGGACATCATTAAAGCCATTATGAAACGCGAGGAGCTTGGCAGCACAGGCATCGGTCGTGGCGTTGCGGTCCCGCATACCAAGCACGCCAGCGTAGAAAAACTGATTGGAACCGTCGGCGTGAGCCCGACTGGCTTGGACTTTGAATCACTCGATGGCCAAGTTGCATCGCTTTTCTTTTTGTTGGTGTCTCCTCCAGATCGCCCTGGTGATCATCTGAGGGCATTGGAAAACATTTCGCGACAACTGCGAGATGACATGTTTTGCCGTCTATTGCGTCAATCCAAAACCATAGAAGACATATCCCAATTGCTTGACGAAGCTGATGGAAATCAGTTCGGCAGCTAACTTACCAAGCGTTCGCTTCGAAAACGTATGTCATCGGCTATTCAACATTGCACGGTCACGGTCATCAATCCAGAGGGGTTGCACATGCGCCCTGCAGACAAACTCGTCCGCGTTGCGGCTGGCTTCCAATGCCAGATCGAGCTCGAGCGTGCTGGACAAATAGCCGACTGCCGTAGCATTTTGAGCCTTCTGACCCTCGGCGCGACCCAAGGATCTGAGTTAGTGCTTCGAGCTCAAGGACCAGATGCGGATGAAGCCATTCGTGTCATTCGATTGATGTTCGATCAACAATTCGATGACCTAAACGTCGAACAATCGACCTAAGTGCTCAAAAATCTCGTGGATTTCTGAGTCAATTGATTCGTACATTCGGTTGCGTTAGGCAGCCAATAAACCAGATAGATCATTTCAGCATGCTGGAATTGCAAGGCATCGCGGTTTCCCCCGGTGTCGCGATTGGACGAGCTCTCGTGTTTGATCGCGAGGGTTACCGCATTACACGTTGCTTGGTCGCCGTCGGTGAAGACGAACGCGAATGGGAGCGGCTCGTCGATGCCGTAAAGCAAGCCTACGACAAACTGGAAACGAGTCGACAATCGACGACCGCCCAACTCGGTGAGCGCCTCGGCAATATTTTCTCCGCCCAACAGCAAATCCTGCACGACCCTCAATTGCAGTCGGAATTGGAAAGCCTGATCCGCACCAAGACCTATTCGGCGGAGTACGCCGTCAGTGAAGTCTTTACCAAGTACGCATCGTTCTTTCGCAAAGCTCCTAGCACGTTCCTCTCCGAACGGGCTGCTGACATTCGCGATGTGGAGAGGCTGCTTTTAGAGGGGCTGACAGGTCAACCTACGGCAACTCTCAAGCAATTACCGCATGAAGCGATTGTCGTCAGCCACGACTTGACGCCTGGCGAAACGGCCGCTTTCGATCGCGAGAAAGTTCTCGGTATTTGCACGGAGGCTGGTGGACCTGGCGGACACACAGCGATTGTCGCGCGCGGCATGGAGATCCCAGCCGTAGTTGGCGTCGGCAATTTTCTACATAACATTCGAAGCGGCGATGAAGTCATCGTGGACGGCCATTTGGGCCGCATCATCGTTTCGCCTGATGAAGCAACTCGCGATCACTACATGCAGCGTCGGCGATTTCGACAATCGATCGCTACGCAGTTGGAAGAGATTCGCGACTTACCAGCGTGCACCAGCGATGGTGTCCGCATCGAGTTGATGGCAAATGTCGAGTTCCCGAACGAAGCACTCTCGTGTGTCGCTCGAGGTGCCGACGGCGTTGGCCTCTATCGAACAGAGTTCCTTTATCTAGGGCACGACCAAGAGCCCACGGAAGAGGAGCACTATCAAGCATACGCGCAAGTAGTGCGCGATATGCAGAATCGTCCCGTCGTCATTCGCACACTCGACCTTGGTGCGGACAAGATGGGCATGACGATGCCAACAGAACCCGAAAACAATCCGTTTCTCGGTCTGCGTAGCATTCGTTTGAGCCTTCGAAACCCAGCGCTCTTTCGCATTCAAGTGCGTGCAATTCTGCGCGCCGCTTGCTTGGGGGATGTTCGCATTATGTTTCCAATGATCACTACACTTGATGAGCTGCGAAGCGCTCGCTTCCTGCTCCGCTCCGTGTCAGAGGATCTAGCGTCGGAAGGCAAACACATTCAATGTGCAGTTCAAGTCGGGATGATGGTCGAAGTTCCTGCTGCAGTTCTTATGCTCGATCGGTTTATCGACGAAATCGATTTTGTGAGCATCGGAACCAATGACTTGACGCAATACACGCTTGCCGTAGATCGCAGCAATGACTCAGTTGCTGACCTCTATCAAGCGTGCGATCCGGCCGTCCTCCGGTTGATCCAGAGGACTCAGCAGATCGCATCGGAAAAAAAGAAGTCGACCAGCGTTTGTGGCGAGATGAGCAATAATCCCGCTTACGCACTCATGCTGGTCGGAATGGGGATTCGCACTTTGAGCTTAGCCCCAGCCGCAATCCCAATCCTTAAGAAAGCAATTCGTTCGGTCACTATCGGCCAATGCGAAGCCATGGCTTGGCGAGCGCTCCGTCTTTCGACGGCTCGCGAAGTCGATGCTTTCCTAATGAATCAACTAGCCGGGCTCGTGCCCGAAATAGTACTACAAGCATAAACGACAACCATCGCTATCCAAACCGGTGCTCGTTCGCTGAGTCAGAACGCAGTC
This sequence comes from Pirellula sp., assembly GCA_031372345.1. Lineage (GTDB taxonomy): Bacteria > Planctomycetota > Planctomycetia > Pirellulales > Pirellulaceae > JBKCUI01. The sequence continues at coordinate 34,578 of JANMLD010000487.1, read as the reverse complement.
CAACCGCGCAGGATGACGACAATCGAAAGGAACAATCAAGTCCGATGAAGAAGGAAATGCTCATCAATGTCTCCCAATCCGAGGAATGCAGAATTGCATTGCTGGAAGACGGAGTTCTCGAAGAACTCTATACGGAACGGACCAGCCAAAACAATTGGGTTGGCAATATTTACAAAGGCAAGATCGTCAATATCGAAGCCAGCATCCAAGCCGCCTTCGTTGACTTTGGAGTGGGTCGCAATGGCTTTCTCCATATCAGCGATGTCGAAGCTCAGTATTTTCGCCAAGCTGGATACGACCCCGATGAGATCATGGACGGCCACTACCCAGGCGTAGACGATGAGCATGGGGCCGACCAAGACGACGATGAAATTGACGATTCGGAAGAAGTGGACGAAAACGACGACGACGATGATTCCGATGAGGGTGGAAGCGGTCCGCGCGGCAATAGCCGGGGCCGACCACGTCGCAGCAACAAACTTCGCAGTGGACGGCCACGCTTCAAGCCCCCCATTCAAGAAATCTTCCGTCGCGGCGACGAAGTTCTTGTCCAGGTTATCAAGGAAGGTATCGGCACCAAGGGGCCAACACTCTCGACCTACATCAGTATCCCCGGTCGCTACCTAGTCCTGATGCCCGCGCTGGGACGAGTGGGTGTGAGCCGAAAGATCGAAGACGAAGACGAACGACGCAAGCTTCGATCGATGATGCTCGATATGAAGTTGCCCAAAGGTGTTGGTTTTATTGTTCGAACCGCCGGTTGCGAACGTTCTCGGAAAGAACTTTCTCGTGACGTTGCGTACTTGTTGCGCCTTTGGAAAGTCATTGTCAAACGCGTTCAGACGACGCCTGCACCTTGCGACGTCTACGAAGAGAGCGATATTCTCATTCGAACCATTCGCGATACCTTCACGGACGACATCGATTCAGTGATCATCGATCACCCCGAAGCGTTTGCTCGGGCCAAGGAGTTCGTGGAGTTGGTGATGCCTCGTGTTGCGGATCGACTGCACATGTACGAAGGGCGCGAACCACTCTTCTACAAGTACAAACTTGAACAGGAAATCGGGCGCATCCATCAACGCGTTGTTCCGCTCAAAGGGGGCGGGTCAATCGTCATCGATCAAACCGAAGCCCTGGTCGCGATCGACGTCAACAGCGGAAATTTTCGTGGCGGGGACAAGAACGCGGAAGACAACGCTTACCATCTCAATATGAACGCAGCCAAAGAAATTGCACGGCAATTGCGGCTGCGCGATTTGGGTGGGGTCATCGTCAATGACTTCATCGACATGCGGAAAGATTCTCATCGCCGCAAGGTGGAGAAGACACTACGCGATGCCATGAGCCGCGACCGAGCCAGGACCAAGATCCTACGGACGAGCCCATTCGGCTTGGTCGAAATGACTCGCCAACGCATTCGGCCGAGTTTCAAACGAAGCGTCTACGAGGATTGCCCATGCTGCCGCGGTCGCAGTTTGGTCAAGACGGCGGAGAGCATGTCGATTGAAGTGGAACGCTTGCTGATGATGGCTTGCCAGATGCCCAACGCAGCCAGAGTCGTGGTGCGGGTCAACGAAAATGTCGCCGGCTACTTGAACAATCGCAAGCGTCGAGAGATGATCCAATTGGAGGAATCGGCGGGGGTCAGCGTCCAGATTCTGGGGAGCGATACGCTTTTCCCTGAACACTTGGAAATGGACTGCCGAGACAAGGACGGAACGCTCATTCCTCTCCATTTCCTGAGTGAACGCGGATAAATTGTAGCAGGCACATTCCTTGTGCCGTAGCAGGAAGCGACAGAAAGCGACAGGAAGCGACAGGAAGCGGCAGGCACTGGAAGGTGCCTGCTGCAGCACGGGCGGCGGACTGTAATTTGGGAGGGTGAGGCTCCTGCCGAATCATTGCGGCGCCAGCTCGGCCGGAGCCTCGCTCTCCCATTGATTTTCACTCGCTCTCCCATTGGCTTTTAAACGATCAGGCCTAGCCATAAGCAAATGGACACTTACTGGAATCGAGTTGAATGAACATCGAACTTCTTGTTCTCGTCATCCTATACTTGCTCGGTACGTTAGCGATCGGAGCGTGGGCCGGTTCTAAGATCAAGAATACGGCCGACTTCGCGGTGGCTGGGCATCGGCTGCCACTGATAATGGTCATCACGACCAGTTTTGCAACTTGGTTCGGGGCGGAGACCGTTTTGGGGATCCCTGCTAAATTCGTGAATGGCGGTCTCAAGGAAGTTGTGGAAGACCCTTTCGGCGCATCCATGTGCTTAGTTTTGGTGGGGCTATTCTTTGCACAGAGGCTGTACCGGATGAACCTTCTGTCGATTGGGGATTACTTTCGCAATCGGTATGGAATCGTCGTTGAAATTCTATGCTCAACTCTGATCATCCTCAGTTATTTAGGTTGGGTTGCCGCTCAGATCACGGCCCTCGGATTGGTGTTCTCGATTCTATCGGGTGGCGCCATTACCGCTCCAGTCGGAATGGTGATTGGGACGGTGCTTGTGCTCATTTACGTCATCATGGGTGGCATGCTAGCGGTGGTCTATACCGACTTCATTCAGATGATCGTCTTGGTGATCGGATTGTCGTACATTGCTTGGGTATCGGCGGAGCAAGCGGGTGGGGCAAGCAACGTATTTGCTTTGGCAAGCGATCGAGATTTGTTTACGATTCTACCTGAACCCACGATCAAGAATTGGTTATTGTTTGTCGCGTCAGCTATCACGATGATGATCGGGTCGATTCCGCAACAAGATGTTTTCCAGCGAGTGATGTCGGCCAAAGATGCGAACACGGCACGGAATGGTGCGGTCATCGGAGGACTATCCTATTTGGTTTTTGCTTTCGTCCCCATGTTTGTCGTAGCCTCTTCGTTGATCATCATGCCGGACACGGCAACGGAACTTCTAAAAGGCGATAATCCGCAACGAGTTTTGCCGACCTTGATATTAAATCATATGCCATTTTTCGCCCAGGTACTGTTCTTTGGAGCTCTGGTCTCGGCGATCAAGTCGACTTCGTCCGCGACCCTTTTAGCACCTTCAACGAGTTTTGTCGAAAACATCCTTCGGCATTTGTGGCCGAGCTTGGACGACCGCCATTTATTGCGAGCCATGCGGGTCAGCATTTTCGTGTTTGCGGCAACGGTTCTGTCGTATGCGATCGCGGTGGATGGCAAGCCGATCTACGACATGGTTTCCTCGGCGTATCAAGTCACGCTGGTCGGTGCGTTTGTACCATTGGCATTTGGTCTCTATTGGCGACGTGCCACATCGCAAGGTGCATTAGCGAGTATCGTACTCGGCGTAAGCATGTGGCTGACTTTGACTTTGTTCCCGGATTGGGGAAAAGACTTGGCCTTGTTGCTCCCGGATTGGGTGATCGAGTTTCCAAGCCAGCTAGCCGGTCTGGCGGCCAGTGTTTTCGGAATGCTCGTTGGGTCACTGCTGCCTCAAGTCATTGCGAACACGAAGGCAAGCGAGGAAGCGACCTATAGTGTTCACCCAGTAGCAACTTCGTAGTGAAAAACCTGAACTCTCCCATGGAGGGTGTCCGATTTAGGAACCTGCAAATTCATTGGTCGGGAGGGCGACGCTCCTGCGGAGCCATGACGCAATAGCTCGGCAGGAGCCTCGCCCTCCCAAATTGCAAGCAAATACAAGATCTTAAACCGGACCCTTCCGCTGCTGGGAGGATCGAGCGAAGCGAGGGTGAAGTGCCAATCGCAATCGCACAAGTCAGTTCACCCTCCCCGGCCGATGGCCGACCCTCCCTTTGGGAGCAATGCTGTGAAGCATTTTGATCAATGAAATGGCACGCAGTTTGACCTAAGGCCTTCCGTTCGGGCTCGCCCCGGCGGAGGCAACAATTGGCGGCTACAGGCATGAAGCCATTGGTAGCGAAACACAGGGAAAAAATGCTTCACAGCGTTGCCGAGGGAGGGTGACTTATTACGATTCTGGATTCCATTGAGGAAATTTCTCCAGTTGCTGTTTCAAGGCAAAACGGGCTCGGTTCAACCTGGACCGCACGGTCCCGATTGAGATTTGAAGAACTTCGGCAATTTCTTCGTAAGCCAAGTCCTCCATCTCGCGCAGGACGAGGATGGATCGATGGTCCTCGGACAAGATCGCGAGGGCTTGGTGTACCAAATCCACTTCCTCGGACCGAGACATTCGAGAATCGGGGGCTTCCGTTTTCGACTTGGGTTCGGAACCGGAAACCTCCCGGCTCTCTTCTAAGGACAGGTGGCCGCGACGGCGTCGACGTTTGGCCAATGCAAAGTTGAATGCAATGCGGTACAGCCAAGTAAAAAAACGGCTGTTTTGTTGGAACGTATCGAGTTTGATGTAGGCCTGGATAAATGCTTCTTGAACGACATCTTCCGCTTCGTCAGTGCTCCCGACCACGCTGATCATGGCCGTGTACAAACGGTCTTGATAACGCGTTACCAAGACTTCAAAAGCGGCGTTTTCGCCGGCAAGTGCGGACTGAATCAATTCTTCTTCGTCGTTCACACTCGCCTACAAAACTAGAATGAGAAGCACTAACTCGCCATATCCAATGTGAACTGGAAAGGGGGATTTGTCAAACCTTACTCGTACCTAAGGGCGTCAATCGGGTCGAGTCGACTGGCACGCCAAGCTGGGTAAAATCCAAAACCGATTCCAACAGCCGCGGAAAAAACCAGACTGCCGATCGCAGCCGTCTGGCTAACCACAATAGGCCAATCCTTTCCGGATGAGATGGCATTGATTCCCATCGTTAATGAGACCGATCCTAACACACCGAGCAGGACTCCGATCGCGCCACCTATTACCGACAACACCATCGACTCGACCAGGAATTGCAAGAGAATGTCCCGTGGTCTAGCCCCAACCGCCATTCGGATTCCGATTTCTCGGGTGCGTTCGGTTACCGAAACGAGCATGATGTTCATGATGCCGACTCCCCCAACCACGAGCGAAATTCCGGCAATGGATGCAAGCATGGCCGTCAGGGTGCCAGTCACGAGGCTGAAAACACCCGCAATCTCGGTCGTGTTCGCGACTTGGAAGTCAGGTTGTTGTCCCATGCCGATTCGGTGTCGGTCCATCATTAACGCTTCGATCTCTTGCTGCGCCTGGCCCATCAGTTCCGTGCTGCGAGCGGAAATGAGGGCAACATCCACATTGTTGAAATTGCTCCCTTGCAGTCGTTTTCGAACGGTGGTGTAGGGCATGAGGACGACGTCGTCTTGGTCGTCACCCACGATGTTGGCGCCCTTGCTGGCCAATACACCGACGATCTCGAACGGAATGTTTTTGATGCGAACGCTTTGGCCGATCGGATTTGAGGTCTGGAAAAGTTTCTTAACAACGGTGTGGCCAACCACGCAGACCTTGTTGGCGTTATTGATGTCCCCGTCTGAAAAAAAAGCTCCCAGCCGCATTTGCCAATTTCGAACGAGCAAAAAATCTGCCCCGACCCCTAACAAATCCCGTGGTCGACAGTTGTTATTCCCGGAGATTACTTGGCCCACGGCCCCCACTATAGGGGTGGCTGCTAAGACGCTTGCGCATTCTCGGCCGACAGCGTTTACGTCGGCGGCGGTGATGGAAGGGAGTTGGGCTGCGCGTCCACCGCGACGGTTTCCTTGTTGCAGTACGATGACATTCGTGCCAAGGTTTTTGAACTCGCCCTGTACCAATTCACTGGCGGAGGTACCGATCGAGACCATGGCGGTCACGGCAGCGATTCCGATAACAACGCCTAAAATGGTAAGTCCCGCTCTTAGCTTGTTTTTCGCCAGGGCACGCATGGCGATTCGGAATGTGTTGAGAAAGGACATGCGGTGCGATTACCAACAGATTCTGGTGTTTAGGGAGCAGCGGGTGTAAATCCGTTGGAAAATGGGTAGCATCTGGAACGCGGTTGGCGAGCGCGACCTGGTGTACCTTATTCCATTCTAACCGAGCCTTGGGATGAATTGCCGTTGCAATACTTGAAAAAGGCGGTAACATTCGTCATCCCAACCAAAAAATCTAGGCCTCTGGGACATCCTGAGGTCGTTGTTTTAAGCAGATGTGAGTTTCTCTTTACATGACCGTTACAAAAGAACGAAAACAAGAAATTATCGGACAATTCCGCACGCATGATGGCGACAATGGATCGCCCGATGTGCAGATTGCGATGTTGACGGAACGAATCAATGGAATGACGGAGCACATGCGTGGTGCTGTCCGCGATTATTCTAGCAGGCGCGGTTTGCTTCGGATGGTCAGCAAGCGACGATCGCTTCTGGATTACGTTCGCAAGCATGACCCACAGCGGTATTTGGATTTGATTGGCAAGTTGAATATCCGCAAGTAGTTGATTGAAATCTTGGGCTGGTTCGCTTGAACCAGCCCTTGGCATTTGTTGGTTGCGTTTTGAATTTCTTGGTAGCGTGCGCATCGCTCAAGATAGTTGTTGGATGTGGTTAAGCCCACATAAATAACCCTGTCGTGTTTTGTTCGCCACGGGGAAGCGTGTTGAAAGTCGGTGAGGCCAATGGGTGGTCTCTTTTGTCATCTCTTTTTTGTCGTTCTCTTACAAGTTCTCGGCGAGCGGATCGCCGGTCGTCTTGATTGGAATGGGTCGCCCTTCTTCTACCAAACGACCACAGGCAGGATCTGCCCTACGGCCCAGAACTGTTGATTTGAATGTAGTTTTTTGAAGGAATTATTGTAGTGAAAATTCGAGTAGAAAAAAAAATCGGCGATTCCGTTTTGGCCTTTGAAACCGGCCAGCTTGCGAAACAAGCCACCTCCTGCGTGATTTGCCAGTACGGCGATACCGTTGTCCTCAATGCAGTCTCAACCGGTCCATCGAGGCCAGGTACAGACTTCTTTCCGTTGACCTGCGACTATCGCGAACGCTATGCGGCCGCTGGCAAATTCCCAGGCGGTTTCCTGAAACGCGAAACTCGGCCGACGACCAAGGAAACGCTGACCAGCCGCCTGATCGACCGTCCGATTCGCCCGCTGTTTCCAGAAGGATTCCGCGACGACGTTCAAGTTCAATCGATTGTTTTGAGCAGCGACGTTCAGAACGACGGAGACGTATTGGCCATGAACGGTGGCGCCTGTGCATTGTTCATTAGCGCCCTTCCATTTACCGGCCCGATCGCCGCAACTCGCGTCGGTCGTGTCGATGGAAACTTCGTCGCATTCCCGACACATGCACAGTTGGAAGACAGCGATCTAGATATGATCGTTTCGGCCAATGAGCGTGAAGTCGTGATGGTCGAAGGGTTTGCTCAGGAAATTCCCGAAAGCGAAATGCTCGATGCCATCAAATTTGCTCACGGTATTTGCAAGGAAATCATCGGTCTGCAACGGGAACTTTTTGAAAAGATCCAACCGACCAAAGCCAATTTCCTAATTCCAGACGACACCGAAATCGTAGGTCGATTGAAGTCGTCTTACTACGATCGATTTAAGGATGCTAAGCAAGTCGAAGGAAAGCAAGCTCGCAACGATGCCTGCAACACACTTCGCGAATCAGCCTTAGCCGAATTGATCCCTGATCCGCATGCGGACGGAGCGATCACCAAGGATACATTGTATCGCGCATGGCACACACTTGAAAACCGAGTTGTTCGCGATTTGATTTTGGCTGGAAGACGTGCGGATGGCCGCGACAGCATGAGCCTGCGACCGATTCACTGCGAGTCGGATTTGCTGCCTCGCACCCACGGAACAGCTCTGTTCCAACGCGGTGAAACACAAGCATTCGTGACCGTGACTCTCGGTACCCCTCGCGATGAACAGCGCGTGGACGGGCTTGTCGAAGAGTACAGCAAGAAATTCATGCTGGACTACAATTTCCCATCGTTCTCCGTCGGGGAATGCCGTCCTATTCGCGCTCCAGGTCGACGCGAAATCGGTCACGGTATGCTCGCCGAACGATCGCTTGAGCCCGTTTTGCCAGATCCAGACGATTTCCCGTACACCATTCGCTTGATCAGCGACATCCTCGAAAGCAACGGTTCATCTTCGATGGCCAGCGTTTGCGGTGGTTGCTTGGCCCTGATGGCCGCGGGAGTTCCAATCACCAATCCAGTGGCTGGTATCAGCATCGGATTGGTCCGCGAAAAGGATTCCTACGTCCTTTTGACCGACATTCTCGGTGACGAAGACCACCATGGCGACATGGACTTCAAGATTTCGGGAACTCAAAACGGAATCACTGGCATTCAACTCGACCTCAAGATCGACGGCATCAGCGAAGAAATCATTCGCGCTTCGTTGAAGCAAGCTAAGGAAGCCAGGATGGAAATCCTTCGCAAAATGCTGACCTGCATGCCTCGACCACGCAGCGAAATCAGTCGCTATGCTCCACGGCTCCTTCGAACCAAGATCGATCCAGAGAAGATTGGCGCTTTGATCGGTCCTGGAGGGAAGAACATTCGTTCCATCCAAGAAGATACCGGAGCGAATATCGACGTGGATGATGAAGGCAACGTCACCGTCTCCAGCGGAGACGCGGATTCGGCCCGAACCGCTTTGGCTCGCGTTGAGGCTTGCACCGCTACCGTTCAGATCGGCAAGATCTATGACGGTACCGTTTCGAGCGTCCGTGACTTCGGTGCGTTTGTTGAAATCCTTCCTGGAAAGGACGGCCTTTGTCACATCAGCGAACTCTCTAGCGGTTACGTTCCGAGCGTCGACGCCGTTTGCAAAGTTGGCGACACGATGAAAGTCATCGTTATCGACATCGACGACCACGATCGGGTCAAGCTTTCACGACGACGTGCGTTGGAAGAACTCGGCATCGAAGATGAATTTGCGAGCGCCGAAGGTGGAGAGGGTGGAGAACCCGGCGAAGAGGGGGACATTGATCCAGACCGACCGTTTGAAGAACGCGGTGGCGATCGACCTGAAAGAGCCTCTTCGGGCGGCGGCGGCGGACGAGGACGTCCGAGCGGCGGCGGCGGAGGTGGTGGCGGCGGCTTCCGTGGCCGAAGTGGTGGCGGTGGCGGTGGTGGTCGCAGCGGTGGAGGCGGCGGCGGTCGTGGCCGAAGCGGCGGTGGTGGCGGCGGCGGTCGTCGGTAAGATCTCGGCTGGCTCCCAATTTGAACCATAAAAAAAGGGCGTATCGCATTTGCGATACGCCCTTTTTGTTTATCTAAGTCACCCTCCCTTTATATTGTCGCCTTTCGCTCTGCGAAAGTGCATCTCGTAATCGCACTTTCGCAGAGCGAAAGGCGACACTACTTGACGCAACTGTTCCGGGTTGTGGCTTTAGTATGGGCTCGATGCACCGGTGTCAGGATCGCCAACCATATGGAAGTGGTTATGGTCGATGTAGATAACTTCCACGCTTTCTTTGTCATCCAGCGTGTAAGGAACCGGCCAACCGTTGATGGTTCGTTCTTCGAAATACACCGTGCATTTGTAGTGAGCATGATGCAATTGAGCGAATCCGATGAGCGGGATGAACCGCGGGTCATCGATGTAGTCCGCAATCTTTTCCTTGACGATGCGGACTCGGTTGCGTTGCTTTTCATAAAGCAATGGTACACCGCCTCGAACAGGCCGAGCCTTTTCGAGGGCATGAATGACTTCGTCGTCGCTGGGTGGATCGATCGCGGCAACCGGACCGCCTGCGGTCAAGGGCCCCATGATTGGCACCCGAGCATATCGCTCGTGAACGTGGAATTGGATTTCCTCGTTGTCTTGCAACAATGGACTGATCGGAATCGGAACGCCGACTGGCCCCAGCGCGATATTGGCAAGATTGACACAGCCGGTCTGCGCGCCAACCGTAGCAAGTAATAATAGACTAGTAATTCGTTGGAAACGCTTGCAGGACATCGGTATAAACCCTTATCGTGGCGGAGACGATTGACTCGTCGAACAATGTTGTTTTCGGCTCAAGGGGTGTTAAGACTTGCGGGTTTTTCCGTCTGCAACGAAAATTCCTTTTAATTGGAGTGCATGCATTCTTCCTGTGCTGCTCGGCTTGCCAGAACTCCCCGACTCCAATAACTTCTATTCTTCTCTAAACGCCTGCAATTTTACGCACTCAACCCACATAGAAGCAAAAACGAATGCCCCAACTTTCGCACATGGTGTATTTCACGCTCCAGGATGATACCGAAGCCAAGATTTTGGAGTTAGTCAATGCTTGCAAAAAGTACCTCGATGATCATCCTGGTGTTCTCTACTTTTCGGTAGGCACGTTGAACCAGGAGCTAGCAAGGCCAGTCAATGATCGCGGCTATCACGTTACGCTCAATGTCGTGTTCGACAGCCGTGATTCGCATGACCAGTATCAAGTTGCTCCTCGGCACCTTGAATTCATTGCGGAGCAGAAACCCAACTGGAAACAAGTCCGCATATTCGATTCCGACCTTGTGTAACGATGCCTAGTATGACAACCGTTTTAGACCGAATCGTCGCTAGCAAGCGAGAGGAGATTGCGTTTGCAAAAACGCGACGCGATCTGCAGTCTCTGGTGGACGGGGCTATGCAAGGCCCTGAAGTCCGGGATTTCTTGCCGGCATTGCAGGGCCATGACTACGTCCGCTTAATCGCGGAGGTCAAGCGTGCGAGCCCTTCCAAAGGCATAATTCGCCCTCAATTCCATCCCACCGAGATCGCCTTAGCCTACGAGGCGGGCGGTGCTGCAGCGATTAGCGTTTTAACGGACGAGCCCTTTTTTCAAGGCCGCTTGGACTATTTGACCGCTATTCGAAATGCGGTGGGAATACCGGTCCTGCGAAAGGATTTCATACTAGACGAATATCAAGTTTATGAAGCCAGGGTCGCCGGTGCCGACGCGGTGCTATTGATTGCCGAGTGTCTTGAGGGGGACGAACTGCAACGACTCTACGACTTGGTGCAGCGGTTGGGAATGACCGCGCTGATCGAGCTTTACCATCCACAACATTTAGAGCGCGTGCTCGCGACGGGGACCAAGTTAGTGGGCGTGAACAATCGCGACTTGCATACCTTTGCCGTCGAGTTGGACCACGTGATTGAAATGCGAAAAGCGATTCCGTTGGATGTGACGGTGGTTGCGGAGAGCGGCATTTTCACTGCGACCGACGTTGAAAAGATCCACTTGGCCAACATCCAAGCCATGTTGGTGGGGGAGTCCCTGATGCGTCAATCGGACATCCGTCAAGCGACCATCAATCTGCTTCGGCCTCCGTTGTAACCCGCCGAGTCTTCCAGCGGGAGAGCGAGCTTTGATCCAAACCATGATGGCTCGCCTGAAATACGTCGACCTTGCCCACTCGATCTTCGACATCGATCCAATAGATGTGAGGCCCTTTTGTTTCGGCTAGATGACTTACATAACTTTTGGGTTTCAGCATCGCGGCGGAATCGCGTTCGGCTCGCGTTTTCGGCAATCGATCGACGCATTTCGCGTCTGTCTTTCGCAGTTCTTCCAGGGCTGTGGTGCGCAATCGGACGAGGAGTGAACGGTTGGTCACCATCGTTGCCAAGTTGACTAATTCTTCCGGATCCGCATCCAAGTCGTAGATTTCTTCGACCTCGTTTTCGACGAACGTTCGAATGTACTTGTATTTTTCATCGCGAAGCAGAGTACTCAGAGGAAGTTCCGTCTTTGCCGTTCGTCGTCAGTGTCTGGTTGTAATAGTAGTTGCCGGCGTTTTCGGGATGTGCAGGCCGATTCCAGACAACTTGATAGTCCCAGTCGCGACCGTATCCCGAGTCGACGCCGGTATGCCACTTACCGATCTGCGCCGTTTGGTAGCCGCTCTTTCGGAATTGACTTGGCACAAATGGACATTGGGCTGGACTGGTCGTCAGCATAAATGACCAGGATATTGGGGCGCGTCGCTATGGTGCTGCCAGTTGGATTGTTTTCTGCTGTCGCAGCATCCATTTGAAGTGCAAAGCAGAGGTAGAGTAGGGTAGCACCCCAGAATACTTGTCCGTTATTGTGATATCGCATAAGTCAACTCTACCAGGGGGACCGGCTAGGATGGATCGGCGTCAACTCATTAAACGTTGATGACCAACATTATAGCGAACTCTAAAACAGAAGGTCAGGACCCTTAAACTTCCCCACGGAGATCGTCCGGTGTAAGGTCTTGTATTTGCTTGCAATTTGGGAGGGCGAGGCTCCTGCCGAGCTTTTGCTTCATTACTCCGCGGGAGCGTCGCCCTCCAGACCAATGAATGTGCAGGTTCCTAAATCGGACGATCTCTCGAGGTAGGGTGAAGTGCGAATTGTACTGCCGACGGCATACCAATGCACTCGTGTTTGCGATTACTTCACTAGTTCACTAAGTCTGGTTTGAATGATCGCCATTGGGTCTTGAGGTGGATCGGATGGTGGCAGGATATCGAGGAGGTCACGCAACGCGACCACACGATACTTCTCTACCGCAAGATAGTGCATGTAGGCATCGAACTTGTCCGTTGCCGTACTCACCCAGGCGTGAGCCGTATCGGGAACGCCGTGAAACTGAAGGATGGCGATGCGGTTACCTTGCGCTTGCTTCGCTGCTTCGATGAAGTCAGCCAATTCCCATTTGGGTTTGGCGTCACCGGCCGACGGTAGCAGGAGCGGATGGTCTTTGCCGGGCTCGAAGGCAAATCCTTGCCCAGATTCGTAGGAGCGTTCCGGAGCGCCCCCGCGACGAGCGAAACGAATGCCGTGTTTTTCAAGGATTGGGAATGCCGCCTGGGTCGTGGAGTTTCCCGGCCAAGCGAACGAAATCGGTTTAGGGATTCCATGCTCTTTGCAATGATCATCGATGGCTTGCAATTGCTCTTCCAGTCGGTCCTTGGTCTTGTCGGTCACCCCCATGTGATCGCGAGTGTGATTGCCGATTTCGAATCCGTCACGATGTAGCTGCGCGATCTCCTCCCAGGTCATGTAGTCCTTCTTGTTGGTCGCAAAGTCCCAGCCTTCCGTGATAAAAAAGGTCGCGTTAAATCCGTATTTGAGAAGGATTGGTCGAACCGTTGTAAAGTGCGTTTTGGCCGAATCGTCAAACGTAAGAACCACCACGCGATCGGTTCGTGCAATCGCGTTGCTCGTCGTTGAGTCCAATCGCGATTGTGCCCAACCGACCTTGGGGCAAACGATAAATAGAACGATCCCAAACCATGCCAAACGCCTTAGCGATGGACAGGGAGCGGTAGGAGTTGACATGCGATGAAAGCCTCGCGATGGGTTTGATGTGACTTGGTGGCCTGAATCGTCCATTGTCCATTTTTGGGAACGGTAAAATGTTGGATACACGCCATTTTTTGTAGAAAACGTTAAATTCCTTGATCCGCGTGGAAAACCTCATCCGTTTGGCCGCCTATCGAAACCAAGGTCATCTACAATGCCTCTGCGAAACCATGCAATTGGAGGATCGCTTTGGATCAAAATTTCCTTTAAGCTTCTGGTGTTTTTCATAACGCAATTACCACCGAAGCCATGGATTCTTCAGCGAAACCAAGTTCATGTCAAAATACTGGCTCCTATTTCTTAGCCTTACACTAGCGTACTTCCTCACCGGATACGTTGGTTTATTAATGCCCGCCGTGGGTACGAATGTGACGCTTATGTGGCTGCCGACGGGAATCGCGGTGGCATTCCTCTTTCGTGCGGGCTATCGATATTGGCCGGCGGTGAGCCTGGGATCTCTATTAGTAAACTTGTCCGTCGGAAGTTCGTTGTCGACGTCACTTGGGATCATGCTGGGGAATACGGCTGGCCCGCTGCTTACGACCGTGCTTTTACATAGGCTAAAATTTCATTCAAAGATGGATCGGCCCGTAGACATAGGGCTCCTGGTGTTGGCTGCCCATGTTGGCATGCTTGTTTCGGCTACCAATGGCGTTGTCAGTCTAGTGCAATTCGACAGTCTCTCGGAAGGCTATTTCAAGGCATGGTTTTGCTGGTGGGCTGGAGATTCCATGGGGGTGATCGTTGCGGTACCGATACTGTTGATTGCGGAACGGATTGAGCTGGAGGTGTTGCAACAGCGGGCTGTTGAATTTGCGTGCTGGATTTTGCTCTTTGTTTTGGTTGCGTTGGGTGTGTTTGTTTGGAATCGCCACACTTTGGAGCCAGCCTGGGCCTTGGCCTTTTTGCCGTTTCCTTTGATTGCATGGGCAACGTTGAGGTTCGGGATTTTGGGGGCATCGTTGTCGGTACTATTGTTGTCCATCGGTGCCGCGTATGGTACTTCGATCCAGTCTGGTCCGTTCTATCGTTCTGAGGTTTCGCAACAGATCCTGATGCTGTGGCTTTATATGGCCACGACGTCAACGCTTGCATGGCTGATCGCTGCCTTGCATGCCGCTCAGTTGAGAGCCGTCAACATCAACCGCATTCTGGAAGATGGACTACGAGAAGCCTCGTTAGGCTTTCTTTTGACCGATCAAAACCGTCGCATTACCTATGTCAATGAGGGCTTCACTCGGCTCACTCAATATTCACAACAGGAGTTGCTTGGCCGCGATTGCATGATTCTTCAGGGTGAAAAAACAGATCCCACGACCGTTAAGGAACTGAATCAAGTTCTGAATGGTTGCGGTCACTTCGATGGTGCCATACTGAACTATCGCAAGGACGGGACGGCCTTTTGGAACGGGCTGCTGATTTCGCCGATCACCAATAAACGGGGTGAACGCATTGGCTTCCTTGGTATCCAACGAGACATCACGGAAAAGAAGGAGGCCGATTTTTCACTCAAAATGAGTGAGGCGAGGCTGAGGACCATACTAGAGCTGGAGCCGGAATGCGTCAAAATCGTTTCTGCGGATGGCCGTCTTATGGAAATGAACCCCGCGGGCTTGGCGATGGTCGAGGCGGATTCGATCGATCAAGTGCGGGGTGCCGTCTTGGAGGTACTCATCGACGAAGAGTATCGCGATGTCTTTCGAGGACTGCATGCGAACGTACTGGCCGGCGGTAGTGGACACGGTGAATTTCCGATCACAAGCCTAAAAGGGAGCCGCCGCTGGCTTGAGACACATGCCGTACCCTACCGAGATGGAGACGGAGAGATTGTTGGCCAACTGGCGGTCACGCTCGACATCACCAACCGAAAGAAGGCGGAAGACACGATCCGAAGGAGCGAAGAACGCCATCGCGGTTTCATCGAAAACAGCAGCACGGGCACCTATCTCTATGAATTTGACCGTCCGATTCCCATTGACTTGCCGATCGAGGAACAGGTGAGGCGCATGGCTGTCGATGGGTTTATCGCGATTGCGAATGACGCGCAAGCTCGCATGTACGGCTTTGAACGAGGCGAGCAACTAATCGGATTGCGAGCCATCGATTTGTATCAGACACTCGACAATGAAGCCAACAATTCCTTTTTGCATTCGATGGTTCGGAATGGTTATCGAATCGTCAATGCCGTTTCCGAGGAATTCGATCGGCAAGGCAATCCCGTCGTGTTTTCCAACGACTGTCTCGGTACCGTCGAGAACGGGCATCTTGTTCGCATCTGGGGCTCACAAAGGGATATCACGCAGCAGCATTGTTTTGAGATTGCGATTCGGAAATTGCTTGACACTACAACTTCGAACGATTTATCGTTTGGGGAGCAGTTACAGGGGATACTTGAACTGGGTTGTTCCCATTTTCGAGCTGAGAAAGGGACAGTCCTGCGTTTGGATGGTCAAGCCTATAAGCCACTTCAGGAATGGACAGTCTCAACGCCAGTTTCATCTCCTTCCGAGCCAATCCCTGCTGCAACGTCGGTTTTTGAAACCGATATCAGCTATTCCGCCACGCGTAGCGGTTTGCTTCATTTTGAAAGCAGCAAGCCTCGAACCGTTCCGTACAGCACGCTCGACACTGACTTGTTAATGTTGATGTCCGACTGGATAGGTAGCCAATTGCGGCTTCGTTCTACCATGTCTCGACAGCGTGCCATCCTTGAGAACTCACCAGACTTAGTGTTGTTGCTCGATCGTGAAAATAGGGTCGAATTCATTAATCGAATGGCTCCTGAAGTCCAACCTATGGAGATTATCGGTACGCCACTACCCGAACTAGTGCGTCCGCGTGACAGGGAAGTCATTGAAAAGTGTTTGGCAGAGGTCTGGCAAGGGCGAAGTCTGGGGCAATTCGAAATTCAATACAGTTTTGACGGTCCGGAACTGGCTGACTTGGAAGGTCGCGTAACTCCCGTGATTGATGGGTCGGTCGTCATGGGACTCGTCGTGACCTTTACCGATGTCACCGCTCGTAAACGTGCTGAATTGTCGGTACGCGAGAGTCGCGATCGAATCGATGGAATTCTCACGTCAATACAAGTGGTCGTCTATTCTGCGAATATTAGAGCCGACGCTATTCTCTTCATTAGCGATCACTGCAAAGCGATTTATGGTTTGTCGGCAGCGGAATTCGTTCGCGATCCGCTGCATTGGCAGACGTCCATCCATCCGGAAGATCGACCGAAGGTGGAAGAAGCTTTCGCTGCTCTCCAAACCACCGGAGCCTTTGAACAAGAGTATCGAGTCGTGCGTCCGGATGGATCGGTACGGTGGGTTTATGACTGCGGGCGACATATACTCGACAAGGTGGGTGTTCCAATCCGACTCGATGGAGTCGTCTCCGATATCACGGAACGCAAGTGGGCAGAGGACGAGCTTAAGGCCAGCGAATTGCGTTATCGGGAAATGTTCAAGAGCAATCCGCACCCGATGTGGGTGTATGATCTCAAGACCTTGCGCTTCCTGGCGGTCAACAGCGCGGCCATACACCATTATGGATATAGTCCAGACGAATTCCTAGCCCTGACGATCGCGGACATTCGGCCAATGGAAGACGTTGCGAAATTAATAGAAAACGTGTCTAAGGTTGCAAACGAATTGGATCGAGCGGGAATATGGCGCCATCGAACCAAGAGCGGGCAAACGATCGAGGTTGAGATTACCTCGCATCCGATTCAATACGACGATCGGCTCGCGGAAGTGGTTTTGGCAAACGACGTGACCGAACGCAGAAGGCTTGAAGAGCAGGTTCGAGTTTCTCAGCAGCGATTCCAAGCAATCGTAGAGCGCTCTCACGACCTGATAATCAATTTTGATACCGCTGGCATCATTCAATTCGTGAATCCAGCTTCACGCGTGGTCTTGGGTTACGAGCCAGAAGAAATGATCGGTCAGCACAATATGAGTTTCGTCTTCCCCGCTGACCAGAAGTCGAAGTACCGCGAAGCCGAAACTATTATTGGGAAGCCGAGGGCTGAATTTCGAACGGAGATCAAGGTCCAGCATAAGAACGGCAGTTGGAGAATTCTAGAAGCGGTAGGTATCAATTTGCTCGACGAACCAGCCCTA
Organism: Pirellula sp.; assembly: GCA_031372345.1. Classification (GTDB taxonomy): domain Bacteria; phylum Planctomycetota; class Planctomycetia; order Pirellulales; family Pirellulaceae; genus JBKCUI01. Next base: position 17,264 of record JANMLD010000487.1, on the reverse strand, counting down.
GCTGGGTTAGTCGTCAATTGCCGAGACATCACGGAACGCAAAGAGCGAGAGACGCGTTCGACCAATGAACGAATGCTTCTTGAGTTGCTCACGAGTGGTACGCCTATTGATCGAGTCTTGAACGAGGTCGCATTGAGCAGCGAACGGTTGAACCCTGGCATGATGTGCTCTATCCTGTTGCTTGAAAAAGATGGCTTGCATCTGCACCATGCTGCAGCGCCCAGTTTGCCTGAATCGTACTGCCAAACCATTGACATGTTCCCGATCGGTCCATTAGCTGGTTCCTGTGGGAGAGCTGCCTTTTTGAAAAAAAGGGTCATCACCGCGGAGATCAGAACGGATCCGCATTGGAAAGAATACGCTGAATTGGCGGAGCAAAATGGGCTAAAGGCCTGTTGGTCCGTGCCATTGATCTCATCTGGGGGTCAGGTTCTTGGAACTTTTGCCATGTACTATTCGGAGCCACGAAGTCCAACCCATTTGGAGCTTGCATCGGTAGAACGGTCGGCCCAACTGGCCGTGCTCGCAGTTGAGCGCCATCAATTACTCAATTCGCTGCAGGAGAGCAAAGTACAATTGGAAAGGTTGGTAGGCAATCTGCCTGGGATGGCCTACCGATGTCAGAACGACACCCAATGGACCATGATCTACGTCAGTTCCGGTTGCGAAGCTGTGACCGGGTACCTGCGTGACGAACTGGAGCAGAACAAGCTAGTTGCCTATTCCGATCTCATCCACTCCGAGGATCGGGATTGGCTGTGGAGCAAATGCCAGTTGGCATTGGAGAGGCGTGTCCCCTGTTCCAACATTTATCGCATTGTGGACAGAGCCGGAGAAGTGCGATGGGTTCAAGAACGTGCAACAGGAGTCTATACGGAAGATGGCACTCTTCAATTCGTCGATGGCTTCATTCAGGATATCAGCGAGTCGCGATTGGCCGGCGAACGTGTGCGAACCGCGCTGCGAGAGAAAGAAGCCATGCTGAAGGAGATCCATCACCGCGTCAAAAACAATCTTCAAATTGTGAGCAGCCTGCTCAACCTTCAAGCTGACAAAGTGAAAGACTCGGCTGTTTTCGATGGACTGCGAGATAGCCAAAATCGTGTTCGATCGATGGCACTCGTCCACGAAACACTCTACTCGGGCAACTTGGGCCGGATCGACTTGACCGAATACTTGCATTCTTTGTGCCGCCACTTGTTTCGTTCTTATGGTGTCGATTCCGCACAGATTGGCCTGGTGCTGAATGTTTCGAATACTTCGCTAGATCTGGAACAGGCAATTCCACTTGGGCTTATTATCAATGAACTGGTCAGCAATTCGCTAAAGTACGCATTTCCGGACGGTGGCTCTGGACAAATCCAGATTGAGTTCCTGAATCTTGGAGAAGGGCATCTCCATCTTGTCGTGTCCGACAACGGAGTTGGCATTTCTGAGTCGATCGATCTGAAACAATTGTCAACTCTTGGGCTCCAACTGGTACATGACCTCGCCCACCAATTGGCTGGATCTGTTAAGATATTCCGCGGAAATGGCACCCAATTTTGCATCACTTTTCCAATTCGTGATTCCAACCAGGAAAGCAACTCATGACAGCAGCAAGAATTCTTGTCGTCGAAGACGAAGCTGTCGTTGCGCTCGATTTGCGAACTCGCCTTACTCGGCTGGGCTATGAAGTGGTTGGTGTGGCTGCCAAGGGTGAAGACGCGGTAGCGATTGCCCAAGAGAAACGTCCTGACCTCACGCTCATGGATATCCGACTTCGAAGCACTATGGACGGGATTGAGGCTGCGGAGAGGATTCGGACTCAAGTCGGCCTGCCAGTAGTGTATTTGACAGCCCATGCGGACGAGGCGACCGTCGACCGAGCACGGGTGACTGAGCCATTTGGATACATTCTGAAGCCGTTTGATGAACGCGAGTTGAGGACGGTCATTGAAATGGCCCTGTACAAACATGGAGCAGAACAGAGACTTCGAGAGAGCGAACGGCGATACGCCACGACGCTTGCAAGCATCGGGGATGGCGTCATTGCAACCGACAAAATGGGGTGCGTGACATTCATGAACTCGGTGGCCGAAAGGCTTTCCGGTTGGCGAATGGCGGACGCTCAAGGGGTTTCACTTACCAAGGTTTTCAATATCTGCAATGAAGACACACGATTGCCGATTGCAAACCCGGTCGATAGGGTATTGTTGGAAGGGGTTGTGGTAGGGCTTGCCAATCATACAATTCTATTACATCGCGATGGCCATGAATTTCCGATCGATGATTGTGTGGCGCCCATCCTGGATGATCGTGGCCAATTGACCGGCGCCGTGCTTGTTTTTCGCGATGTGACACATGCAAAACAAGTGGAAGAGCATATGCGCCATGCGCAGAAAATGGAGGCCGTGGGGCAGCTTGCGGGTGGCGTCGCACATGATTTCAATAATCTACTGACCGTCATTCTTAACTATTCGGATATCCTTCTCAAAACTGCTGGCCCAGATCATCCCTGGCACGATTTTCTTTCCGAGATTCATCAGGCAGGCGAACGATCCGCCGAGTTGACGCGGCATTTGCTCACCTTTTGTCGCAAACAACTCATTGAGCCAAAGTTGTTTGATCTGAATGATTCTGTTCGGAAAATAGAACAAATGCTGAAGCGACTCATTGGGGAAAACTTTGAGTTGAGGTTGAATCTGGGCCCAAATGTCGGTCCGGTCAGGATGGATCCCGGGCAAATTGATCGTATTCTAGTCAACCTCGTGGTGAATGCTCGCGATGCGATTTCTGAACAAGGATGTATCACGATTGAAACAACCAACGTTGAGGTCTCCGATTCGCAATTCCCGAATCTGGCGGCCGGGACGTATCGATGTATTCAAGTCAGCGACAATGGATGCGGTATTCCCGTGGCCCATCGCGACCGCATTTTCGAACCTTTTTTCACAACCAAACAACAGGGAAAAGGTACCGGGCTAGGACTGGCATCGGTGTATGGCATTGTCAATCAGTGTGGTGGTCACATTGCGTTTAAAACGGAAGTTGGTCACGGAACGACGTTTTGGGTCTATATTCCAGCAGTGAGCGCGAACATTGAACAAGACATTGCATTCAAAGACCTCAAGTTGAAGATGGGCAGCGAGACAATCCTTCTCGTGGAAGATGAGGCCTCGGTTCGTTCGCTCAGTCGACATATCCTAGAAACCTGTGGTTACACGGTGTTCGAAGCTGAGAATGGCGCGGACGCTATCGACATTGCCTTGAACCACCCCGGCAAGTTTGACATTATCGTCACCGATGTCGTTATGCCAGTTATGGGTGCCAGAATCATGCTTGAGAAACTCCGACCACTGATTCGCGAGATGAAAGTTCTTCTCTTGTCCGGCTACGGCGAAGAGAATCTCTGTAACGATATTTTGGAGTACTCCCAGGCAAGTTTTCTGCACAAACCGTTCACGGTCACGTCACTGGCGTTGGCTGTTCGGCGCGTTCTAGATGGCGAAACTGTGTCTTAACGCTGAAGTCTAGCTAGGAGCATTGCAAACTCGGTGATGCTCGTGGCCCTCGCTTTGGTTAATGCGGAGAGGCGACGACGGTCAACCGTTCTATTGCTCATCGTCAGCGCATCGCTGATGGCCTTAACGGGCATTCCCTTGATGGCACATTGCATGACTTGCATTTCCTCTTCATCCACATGCGCTAGCCGTTCCACTGCATCACGATAAAGAGCAAGAGCCTCATGCTGTTCTTGACTTTGGAGCAAAGCCTTTTCTATGGCTGTTAGCAATCGGTTTGTTTCAAGAGGCTTTTGAATAAGGGTGACGGCACCTTTTTCCATTAGCTGAACCGTGGAGGAAACATCCGCATGTCCCGAGATGATGATCAACGCCAGTGAGCTATCGTACTTTCGCAGTCGCTTTTGGAGCTCTGCACCGTTCATTTCTGGCATCTGTAAATCAGAAATAACGCAACCCACTTGGTTCAAGTCCGTTTTCCGAAAAAAATCCGCACCATTGGAAAAAGACTGAACGGAATATCCCTCATGCTTCAGCAATGCCTCCATCGAGGTCAGAACCGCTAAATTGTCATCCACCAAAAAGATATTTTTTGCGTCGTTCACTCTGTTATCTCTGGTTCATGAAATGCAATGCTAATCGCACACTCACCAATGAAACATCCTGGAATCTTTCATACCGTATTCCTAAAGTAGCACATTCATGTGAATTCAGCAATCGTCCTGGTAAGGCACCCCATTCCTAAATCGGGCAAAGTTACAGGAGTGCTCTGCACCCATCGCTAACGCTCTAGGACGCGCGACACGCTTCGCATTTAGCCAGTCGACAAACAAGACGACCTGTAGAGCCATGTGGTTATTACTTGCCTATTTTGAAACAAACCAGTTCGTCTTGGTCTCGGATGTAAAGCTTGGCCCCTGCGATCACTGGATGCGGCCAGCTCTCGCCATTGTGCGTCGGTAATTTGAATTTACTGATCAAGTCGTATTTGTCCGGGGTGGTATTGACCAGTGCCATCGTGCTATCCTGATAGCGGAAGTACAGTTTGCCTTCGGCGACAACAATCGCGGCAGAACCGGTGCCCGCGCCGCGAGCTTTTTCCCATAGGTTTTTGCCGGTCTTCCACTCGATGCAGGCTGGGAAGCCGTTGTTGTGGCCATGTCCCATGTAGACGTAATCCCCGATCATGATCATCCCACCATGATGATTTTGGAGCTCCTTATTGGTCTTGTAATAGACCTCTTTGGCCGAAAGCGATTTGCCAACTTTCGAGATTTCTAACAGGGCAGTTCCGCCATCGTCGTAGCCCGTCGAGCAAAAAATGAAATTGTCTTTAGCAATTGGCGTTGGAATATTGGCCGTGCGGTTGGCCACACGATCGTAGTTCCACAGAAGCGAGCCTGTTGCAGCATCGTAACCAACGATTCCATGACCGATCAACTGAACGTACTGCTTGACACCAGCCGCGTCGGAAAGGATCGCCGAAGCATAGCCTGCACCATCGTTTCCTTGTAACTTGCCTTCCGGTGCTTTGCCTTTCCATACAACATCACCCGACTTCTTGTTGAGCGCGACAAGCATTGCATCCGAAGCCCCTGGAGTGCAAATGAGCAAATCACCGTCCACCAGTGGCGATTCGCTATAGCCCCAACCGGATTCGATCTTGCCCCCGAAGTCTTTGGTGAAGCTTGTTTTCCAAAGCTCTGCGCCGCCATCCAGCTTGCAACAGACCAAGATCCCGTCGTTGGACAAGGCATAAACAAGCCCACTGGCCAAGTCGACCGTCGGAGTGCAATTTGGATCTCCTTTCGCAGGAGTGAACGGAGTGCTCCATTCGACCTCGCCAGTGCTCTGATTCAGGCAAATCACTTTCGTGTTGCCATCTTTATTGCCCATCGTGAGAACCTTGCCATTTGCGATCGCAACGCTGGCCATCCCCTTGCCAAGCCCTTTGATGCTATATGCGACACCTGGACCTTGCTCTGGCCAGGATTCTAAGAGACCCTTTTCAGTGGAGATGCCGTCGCGATTGGGGCCTCGCCATTGATTCCATTGTCCGGATAGTTCTTCGGCCAAGGCAGAATGGTTACATGCTGGACAGTACAATCCGAATAGGAAACAGGCGAGTAGAAATCGACGATTGAACATGAATACCTCGGATGAAACAACTGGAATGAAGTTATTGGAATGGAACGAATTGACTGAAATCGAAAGCAGCCGTGCCCGTTGTTGGCTCGGGGTTAAACACACATTGGGCTTTTGTTAGTGCTGGTCGACGGCGCCGGATAGTTGTTGCTCAACTTGATCGGCCTGCCATGCGATTGCGGACACAATCTTTGCCATTTCGCCTACGTCGGTAAGGTCCGCCAAAAGATTGGAACGCAAGACAAGAACCTCGCCTTCTGGCATGCGTCGAATCGCAAAGGCCCCATGAACGACAGTATCATTGTTGCGAAGGACAGTCATGGCTGCTGCAGGATTTATCATTCCGCATGTGCTCCAAACCCCCAGCACACGATTTCCATCTGAGTCTTTTCGATCCAACTCGAGATAGACTTTTTGGCGCCGTGCAGACGCAAGTGGAATGATCGCGGAATAGATGTTTTGGTCCGTTTCTTCAAGCGTCCAGCCAAACTGTTGAGCCATTCGTTGCAATTGAGTCAGCAAATCCTCTGGACTGGCGGGCTTCGCGGCGGAAAAATCGAGATATGGCGGTGCAGCGGTCGCCCGGGATGCAACTCCCATCCCGGCGTTTTGCGACACATTGGCTGCTAATGCGGGTACCCCTGGCTGTTGTTGTAAAATCTGCGGCAGCATCATTCCAAGCCCAAACCCCAGCGGCGAACTCCCCGCGTTTCCAGCTGCTTGGATCGCATTTCCGGTCGCGTACATGGTGTAGGAACGCAAATCCCCCAGGACTGCCATGCTGGATCTGGCATCGATAGCCTTTTGCACTTCTTCGGGGGGCGAAATATTACTGATAAAGAACTCGGTCAGTTCAAGCCCGTATTTCGAAAACTGATCGCCAAGTTTCACGCGAGCCGCGTTGCTGATGTCGTCCATGCGGGCTGGCATATCCAACAACCCAATTCCAGAAGTTGCCAGCAAATCGGTCATGCCTGCCACAATCACATCACGCAAATAATTGACAATCTCATCGGTCGTGAATTTCCCCTGTGTCCCGACAAGCGTATTGAGCAACAAAGCACCGTCCGCAACTCGATAGGCAAACTTGCCATACCCGCGTAGTCGAACGATTCCGAATTGCGGATCCCGAAGCGTGATGGGATTCCTGGTTCCCCAACGTTGATCGATGAAAGTCTGTTTGCCGATGAAATAGACACAGGCTTGAAAGGGAGATTTTTCAAACGGGGCCGTCAAGATGCGACCGATGATCGGTAGGTTGGCTGTGGTCAGCGTTGTTCGACCTGGTCCAAAGCTATCCATCGCGCGGCCATCGCGGAAGAAGATAGCTTCCTGAGACTGTTGCACGATCAATTGGGCTCCAAACTGAATTGCGGCGGTCCCAGCTTCGGGGACTCTCGCCACAAGCGATTGATTGGTTTGATCGATGTAATCAATTACTTCCAAACGAAACACGGCAACGCTCCTTAACGCAATTCCAGGCAAATCAACCAATGACTTGGTGTCATTGACGGCCCTATTGTAGCTGAGAACGCCAAAGTCGGTGGCGGCTAAGAGGGTTTCACCTGATGTTCAGTGCAGCCAATTGTCGCCTTTTGCTCCGCAAAAGTCCGTTTTCGAGGCGCACTTTCGCGGAGCGAAAGGCGACAAAACTAGATTTTGGTGACTGGCCGTTTGGGTGGCGGGGGTGTTAGCATTTTGGCTTTGTCATCCTGAGCCGGCCTAGGGGGAGGTGTGGTTCGCGGAGGACGCCCAGGCTTTGGCGGTGGGTTGAGGTCGGTAAAGGATTCATTCCATTCCCATCCCAATGGATGCGACAATTCCCGCTCTGCTAAAAGTGCCCACGGAGTTCCTTTATGCTTTTCCGCTACTCCGCGCAACAGTTCCGTCGCTTGCTTAGCTTCCTTCTCCAGCTTGCTATCGACACTGATCTTGTCCGTAGGCTTCAAGTTCCAGGTGTTGCTCTCTGGCTTCTCAAAGTTCATGCCACGCTTGGCTTTGGCGAGCATCGCATTGTATGCCTCCGCACGTACCTTGGCAGCGATAGACGTTCCATAAGACAAATCAAAGCTGGCTAGCCATCGAAGCGATGTCTCTTTGCTTCGCGATTTTTCGCCCTCGGCAAGGACCGTGCATAATGTCACCAGTTCTGGTGCAAGTCGAGCCGACTCCTGCTGAGCCAGGGTGAGATCGCGAATGAAAATCGCTTCTTCGCGTTTGATGAACTCTTGTTTAGGTTTGTCCAATGTTCCGACGCGTGCAATCTGTGCGGCATGTATCAATGTCGTCCGCAATGGACTCTTCTTGACCTTTGCCATGTATTCCGACTCACTCAAGTAATCGGGACGGTACAAATCCATCACCTCTGGTGAAAAGAAATAACTCAAACGAGAAGCAAACGCTTCGATCTTGCCCGGGTCGATTCTCTTTCCAACTTGACGATTCGGGTGAATTGAGAAATAGATCCCTCCGGTCTCGTAGCACATGCGGGCTAGGGCATATGGGCCGAAACCTGAATCGATGACGGGCTCTTCAAAGTAGTTGTCCTGATAGCCCAACTGCACTCGTTCTGGCAGCAACGTCTCGGGTCCTTGATCCACTTGACGCCAGTCTGGAGTTTGATCAAACTTCGGGTCCGGGTCCACGAATTTGATGTAGGTGAATTCCCGTCCGAAAGGCGCAGGCACCCCTAGGACATGAGACTGGATCGCGAACTTCTTGCACAATGCAATGGCTTCGTCCGCCATTTGCATGTCATCGCCACGCTCGTCAGTAATAGTGATCAAAACGACGTTGCGCTCAGGGTCGTTCGGTCCACGCGATGTTCGCATCGACTTGAAGCGATCTGCTACCATCTTGATGGCGTGGAAGACCATTTCAACCCCTGACTCGTCAATCGCAATGTTGTCGATGGCCGAGCGAATTTCAGAGAGATCGGTTGTGGGTTTCTTGGTCATGAATTGCACATCGTTTCCAAAGGACACGATCGAAGTAATCAAGGAATCCGATTCGCTGAAACCGCCTCGTTTCCTCTTTTCCTCTTGAACAATACCTAACTGTTCATAGATCCGGTCGAATCGATCACGAATCTCTTGCCTTCGTTTTACCATCGAGATCGAACTATCGAATAGCCATACAACCAATGTCGGCCGTTGCTCAATGGACTGCAGCAATTCAAAAGTAATTCGGTCGACGGCTCCCTGAGTGCCGGTTTCGCCGACCCCCGTCATCCCGCGAACGGCTTTCGTCGACTCCGTCAAACCAACCGCTTCCTTGATGTCAATGGAAACATGCACAGAGGCATTTGGCATCGTCATGTCCACCTCCATGGTCGGTACTTCAGAAATATCGGCCAGGGTCGGTGCCGTCGAAAGCGCCATGTCCGTTAAACCGATTGAATTGGCACCGATCTCTTCCGATGGTGCCTCAGAATAGGCAATGTCATTGAAGATATCTAGCGGCGGCAGTTCCTCCTCAATAGGTTGCGATTGGATAAAGAGTGCAAGAATCTCGGGCTGCGTTGCGACCGTGTACGAAGCAAGTCCCACAATGATCACAAGGTGCACAAGCATACTTGCCAAGAACGACTTCGTTTCCGAATCAAACCAGTTGGCGACCGTTTCATCGTCGTCTTCGTCGGATTCTTCGGATTCGTCTTCTTCGGAATCCTCCTCGTCCAACAAATCTCCATCGTCGCATGCACTCATAGCTGACGAGTCGTCGATGGACGCGTTTTCGTCGCGGTTGCCAAACTCGGCAGCCGAGGCTAACGTCGGATCGATTTCACTGGCTGTACTTGGTCGCTTCAACATTGGCCAACTCGAGGGGAACGCGATGGACGAAAACCAACTTCGAAGGGCTGGAATGAATCTTCATAGCCCTCAATCCTATTGTCTTGTTTCCGAGACAGGGTTTCAACATCTAGAGCAACCAAATGCCTCTACAAATACTCATTTTTCGGTGACTTTCCTATAAAACGACCAGATAGCTGGACTTCGACCAAATTGGGGGACCAACCCCATGTGGTTTTGCGCCATGTGGGAGAGCGAGGCTCCTGCCGAGTTGGCGGTGCATCGGTTCGGCAGGAGCCTCACCCTCCCGAGTAATGAATTGTTGGACAAAGTCGATGCAAACATCTTTGCAGGAGTGGCCTCGCCCTCCCGGCAAAGGCAACTCCGCCGTTCGCCCAAACGCCTAAAAACAACCGAATTCAGAAGGTTTCTGGATAGATTACGAACTCAATGCGTCGGTTGGTCGCGCGATTTGCTGGGCTTTGATTGTCCGCAATCGGATAGTTATCGCCATGGTTTAACGTAAAGAGTTGGCTGATGGGCATTTGATTGCGGCGAGTGAAGTGCTCCAACACTGCGTTGCTTTGAGCAGCTGCCAGCTGATGATTTGTTGAAAACGTCCCGCCATAAAGGGGCGAATTGTCCGTGTGCCCCTCAATGGCAATTCGCTGCCGTGTGTAGCTTCGTTTCAATGTTTCCGAGATGCGATCCAGGATGCCCGAAGCGGATGGAGTCAGCTGCGCCGTCCCAGGCTGGAAGAGCTGATCGGCTGGAACGCGGAGACGGATGACGCCGCCATCGTTTTCGACAGCATACCCCAATTCCCGAAGCTGTTCGCTCCCAATTTTGCTGCTGGTGTTGGCCGTTAACCTAGCGCCACCTCGACGATCTTGAAGCGATTGCTCTACCTGCGCTCGGTCCGCTAATCCGCGAAATTGTTGATTGGATTGGGCCGAGGCGACTCGAGACTGCTGCAGTTGATTATTGACATCCTGAAGTTGCCGTTGCACCAGGTCGGCACGTTCTTTGAACAACTGCATCTGCTGCTGAGATTGCGCTAATTGGGTAGTTAGTTGCCGATTGTTATCGTCCAAGAGTTTCGCTCTGCGTTCAAGTTCTGCGAGCTGTGCTGGAAGTTGCGGGCTGGCCAAACCGGGGGCCGAGTTGGAAACAAAAAACCCCGATGGAGCTGCAGTCAGATACGGGTTGCTTCGATTGCATCCGAAAAAGGTAAACAGGAGCAGGAGAAAAGTCATTATTAATAAGGTTTTGCTGTTTGTCCGTGCGGCACCCGACGATTGAAACGTTGTGCTCGATCGCAATGGATACGGTGGTGAGTGGAAAGACACGTAAGAGCTCATGTGCAGGTGGTATCAATCAAAACAAGATAATGCAAGAGCGAAAAGATTGATAGCAATCAAGCAGCCAGTCGCTGGTACATCTTAAAAACCCTTTCTCCAACAACCTGGGGAGAGCACATCGATTCGACCCGTTTCAGTGCGGATTCCCCTAATCGAGAAATCTGCGATGGAGCAGCGTGCAGATGTCGAATGGCGGCTGCCAACGCAACCGAATCCTCGCTCGGGAAAACGATTCCGTCGAGTTCGTTCCGAACCACTTCCTTCATGCCGCCAGCGTTGCTGACGATCGGGCAAACTCCCTGTCCCATCGCCTCCAAAAGTGCGCGGCACAGTCCTTCCTTTCGGGACGGCATGACAAACAAGTCCATTCCTTTCATGAGCGTGGCGGCATTGTTCGTATAGCCAAGCATCCGGATTCGGCCTTGCAAGCGTGGGTCGTTGGCCAGCGCTGCGGCCGCGGGATCGTCCATCGGTCCAGCGATAATAGCTACCAAATTTGGAATGTCGGAGCATTCGATTAAGGCGCGAAGCAAGATATCGATGCCTTTGACGGGGCGAATCGTTGCGACCGTCCCAACGACAAAAGCATCCGCACTGATCCCGAACTTCGCTCGCAACGCTTCCCTAGATAGCGAGGACGCCACCTTTTCAACGCAGTTGTAGATGACTTCGCACTTGCTTTCGTTCACTCCACCTTTCATCAACGCGTCTTTTACCGCCATGGACTCGCAAGCGTGAACTGAAACTCTGGGAGAAAGGTACGTGATCCAGTCTGCCGGCTCTCGCCAAGATGGAACACGCGTAATACCGTAAAACGAAACAAGGATCGGCCGTTGCTTCATTCCAATGGTTGCGAGAACTGCTTGTGAAAGAGCTCGTGGCAAGAACGAATGGACAATGTCGGGTTGGAAACTGCGAATGGTTTTTCGCAGTGCAGAAATGGCTCCCAAATCTACTTTCCGTCGACTTGAAAAAGCCACAAACTGATCGTGACCAAGCCCACAGGCAAGTGGATTCCTGGCGTCGGCGATCAATAGCTCCATTCCTTCGGGTGCGTTCGCTCGCTGTTGCAGATCGCGTGCCAGAGCTGCAGGGGCATTGATGGCTAAGACTCGCATCGATCATTTCCTATGAGCTGCAACTTCCAAAATTTATTGGTAGCTTTTTATTGGAAACGATGTCAAGCGAACTTTCCTAGCTGACTCCAAGCTCGCGTTCAAGTCGGCTGAGCCGTGCTTGCAAATCGTTGACCGAATCCTTGAGTGTTTCGATTTGCGATTCCATCTCTTTCATCCGAAGATTTGAATTTTCGCTTGGAACCGTGTTTCCCTGCGCCGGACGATTCGATGTAGGCGCAGGCTCCTCGGCGTCGCCACTGGCGGATATGCCAGCTGCAACCGACTTCCGCACTTGCTCGAGCTCCCACTCGGGATAGAGGTTGTGGGACACGATCTGCCCTCGGCCTGGCGGGCTCAATTCGACAACGAGATTGCGGCGTTTAAGCTCATTGAACAATTCGGTCATGTGTTGTAGATCATGGATCGGCTCCATTCGAGCCGCTCTGGTTCGGAGTTCGCCCAAGGTCTGTTCGCCTCGGAGTAGGAGTTCCGTCATGACGGCAGCTTCGACTTTGCTGATTGCCAACCAGTTGTAGGCATAGTGCCTGACTTTGGTGTTGCGACCAAGCCCTTGGACGATAGTCAGAGCCCCGATGGCGCGAAGCTCATCGACGATGGTTTCAACTTGCTCGCTGCTATAGTTTGAGATGGGAGCCCGGTTCGACTTTTGGTTGCAACCGGTGCACAGTCCGGCAAAGGTCATCGGGTAGGCGTCTGGCGTGGTTTTGGATTTTTCCATCAAGGTACCCAGGACCCGGCGCTGTTTCGCAGATAGCGGTTTCCATTCCGGTGCCGGTTTCGAGGGCTGGCCGGCAGGAGAAGCCGTGGTTTGGCTTTCTGGGCTGTCCGAATCGTCCGAGTCTTCCACGATGTTATTCCTCTGAAATTGAAGCTGTGTTCGCATTTTGGCTATTAAGGAGCAAAGGATAACATCGAATGCGATCGAACGAAACGCAGGGTTGCCGTCGCCGAACAAGGCCAAGGCTGGAGAGCGTTGGCGAATCTATTTCATCTGAATCTTTGGAATTACTCGGATTTCGGATTGCGGTGCGGTATCGTGAGAAGGTTACTTTTAGGTTCTTTTGCAAAATGAGTGGGTACCATGTCACAAAGCAGTGCAGATATTAAGCTGACACAGTCGGTGATCAACAAGCTGGCGATGCGAGGAATTCGTTCTCCATGCAAAGTAACCGTCACGGTTGACAAAGGGCTAGCGACCCTAACCGGTACGGTAACCCAGGCCCACCAAAAGATCGCCGCTTCCTCCGTCGCGACAGGAACCTCGGGGGTTAAACGAGTCGTCAACCAACTGGTCGTGAAGGCCGCCGAACGAGGAGTTCGGTAGTTTTCTGCTCGATGGAAAGCAATACAATACCAGGCAGAGATTCGCTTGGTTTGTCCCTCAAAATCAGCTTGAGGCCACGGCGAGAGAGTTGACGGAAGAGCTGCAAGCCACTAAACTTTTTTTCAGCACGGTGGTAGTAGCTCAGTTGGTTAGAGCGGCGGATTGTGGTTCCGCAGGTCGGGGGTTCGAGCCCCCTCTATCACCCTAAAGCAAACCCCTGCTTTTTCCTTGATATTACCTGGGAAATGCGGGGTTTTTTCGTGGATTGAGTGAATATCGACCTTATCCTCGGTTGCTCCCGGCGAGCCAACTCCACCAACCAAAGCCCCACAACATAGTGACTCCGGCGGTGAAGAAGAACAAACCAGTAGCTTGGAGAAATGGTGCCAGCAGAGACCCGGCTTCAGCACGGCAACGTCTGGATCGTATGGCGAGCAATAGACTCGCACTAGACTGTCTTCTGCGTAGCGCAGTACGAGGGCTTCCGCTTTGGCTTTGCGACCGTCATTTATGTCGGCAAGTCCAATCATGCCGCTCAACTTTGTCTCGCCGTTCATCGTATATTGGTACTCGATGTCGGCACTGTAGGACTCTAACGATTCTTCGTCAGCTTCCCTTTTCGTGACTCGCGACGTCACCACCTTGCCCTCGCTCGTTGGCCAGCGATGACTCTGAAGAGCACCTATCAATGCACGAGTTGCATCCCAAACCATTCCGCTTCCGACCAAGACAAAGGGCCAAGGAAAGATCGTGGAGAAGAACCATGGGATCTCGGAGGTGCTCATAAGATGGGGAAGTCTAACAGGATGTAGTGGGGCATGGCGATTCTCATCGTGGATGCCAAAGAGCGATCTAAGCATACCAAGCTTTCTCAATCAGTACACTTTGCCATCCAAGGAAATGATTGTTTTCTTAAACCCAAAAAAACCATTTTGAACTGTCCAAATTGGGGTCTGTCCGATTACCATCTGGAGGCGTTCCGTGCATGGCACTTGTTATCTGTGCTGTGGGAGCTAGTCGCGTAAGGAAACGCAGTACTTTTCGATTGCGGCAAATGCCCGCGGTCTAAAAATAGTCCGGCTTAATTAAACCCCGCCCAGGTTTTTAGAAGCCAGCAGTGCAATATGCATTGTCGTTTTGTGAAAAAGGTGAAAAGTGAGTGGATATCTGTTGTTAACGGGTTCGACCGGACTGCTTGGTCGCTACTTAATGAGAGACCTTTTGGGAAGCGGCCAACGGCTTGCACTCCTGGTCCGTGGATCAAAAAAAGACTCTGCATCGGATCGAGTGGAAGGCATCCTCCAGTATTGGGAACGCCAGTCCGGTAAGACTCTGCCGCGGCCTGTTTTGCTTGAGGGAGACATACGTCGTCCCTGCCTCGGACTCAGCGGCAACGACAAGCGCTGGGTGGCTAGGCACTGCGAATCGATGATGCACAGCGCCGCCTCCTTGACTTTTCATGCAGATGGTACCGGCGAGCCATGGCACACCAACTTCGACGGCACACAGCACATGTTGGAGCTCTGTCATGCGACGGGGCTGCGAAAGTTGCACTACGTATCCACCGCCTATGTTTGTGGTTTACGTCAAGGCAACATCCTTGAGACCGAAGTCGATTGCGGCCAGACTTTCCGAAATGACTATGAACAAAGTAAGCTGCGCGCCGAAGTATTGGTTCGAGAAGCAGATTATATTGATGAACTAACGGTCTATCGACCTGCGGTCATCTCGGGTGACTCACAAACGGGATACACGAATACCTACCATGGAATCTATCTCTACCTTCGCCTGATGGCGCTACTGACGCCCCGTCAACCTGTCGGTCCCGACGGAGTGCGAATGACAAGACTGCGAATGCCGCTACTAGGTGATGAACGCCGCAACGTTATCCCCGTGGATTGGGTCTCGAAGGTAATGACGCATCTGTATTTGAATCCGGAAGCCCATGGCCACACCTTCAATTTAGCTCCAGATGTCTGTCTGACAGCCCGACAGTTGATCGAAGCTGGCTACAGCTTCTTTAATTCAACTGGAGTCGAGTGGGTAGGGTACGAACCGATTGACCCCGCGACGTACAACGAATTAGAGGCCGCCTCGTTGCCGGGATTGGCCATGTACAACAATTACGAAAGCACCGATCCCACCTTCGACTGCACCAATTTGAAGCGATTTGCGGGCGACATGCCTTGTCCAGCCCTCGATGAGCCGATGCTGCACACTTACATTCGGTACGGTGAACAGGATCGTTGGGGCAAACGACGCATTGAGGCACCTGTCGTTGATTGGCAAGCGGCGGATTACTTTCGCGAGTTTCAAGTGGCAGATGACATAAGCTACGGTGCGATCAAGAGTCGGTTGGCTATCGACTTAGTCGGCCCAGGCGGCGGGCAATGGATGCTAGGACTAATGCCAGATAATACTTTGGTTTGCACGGCAGGAGTGCATGAGGATGCTGATTCTGTTTTGCGACTCAACGTGACCGAGTTCAAGAACCTGATCTCGAACCCGGTAGGCTCGAAACACGAACATGCTATTGAACAGCTATTTCCTATGTCGAGCGCATTTTCGTTTGATATCCAGGAACAAGACAATCGAGCGCGGGCTTTCTAGACTCCTCGGCAATACCAACTAGACATACGAACCATGAGCACGATGCACGTTGCATTTTTCGGTATCTTGGTCGCGTCAACACTCATTCAATTCTTCTTGGTGGCCGGATTTGTAAATTGCTTGCGAAAATGGCGGCGGCCGTTGCTGGAGAATGCGTCATGTCCACCAGCCGCGGTCGTTTTGTGTTTGCGAGGAGGCGATCCGTTTCTGTCGCGATGCCTGGATGGATTACTGGCACAGGACTACCCAGATTATGACGTTTGCTTTATCGTCGATCATGCGGATGATCCAGCCATGCCAATTCTCCGCAAGGCGCTGGCGGAGAGTTCCTTTGAACGATTTCGACTCGAAATCTTGACGAAGCCACTGACGACATGCACCCTCAAGTGCTCTAGCCTTATCCAAGCAGTGGAAGGCCTACCGGAGACAACAGAGTTCATGGCCCTTTTGGATGCTGACACGATACCGCACCGAACTTGGCTGCGCGAGTTGGCCACGGCCCTGGTCCCAACGCACGTTGGGGCAGCAACCGGAAACCGCTGGTACATGCCCGCCCACTGCAGTCAAGGCTCTTTGACAAGGTATCTATGGAACGCTGCTGCAATCGTCCAAATGTACTGGTATGAAATCGCTTGGGGCGGAACACTAGCAATCAAACTGGATTCCATACGTCGATCAGGAATTTTAGAACGGTGGCGGCATGCTTATGGAGACGATACCTTGGTGCGAACGCAACTGGCGACGATTGGCCAGAAGGTCGTCTTCGTCCCAACGCTGATGATGATCAACCGCGAGAATTGCACACTTGCTTCCTTCCAAAGTTGGGTGAAACGGCAATTGCTTTCGGCGAGGCTTTACCATCCGTTTTGGTTGCTGGTAGTCGGACATGGGATTAGTTCCGCCGTGGTGATAGTGTGGGGACTGCTAAGCGGTCTCGCACTATTGTTACAAGGGAATCCGATCGGCGCAAGCCTCGTGTTTTTGGCCCTTTTTGCTTTTCATGTTGGCCAAACGTGCCTTCTCCCTTGGATGGAAAACGCCGTGTGCGCAATCGCGTCAGATCGCGGTGAAGACGTTTCCTGGCCGAATAAATCGAACTGGTTTACCATCTTGTGGGTAGGCTGGCTAACCCAGTGGATTTATACCTGGGCGCTATTGAAATGCCTATTCCTCAACCGATTTACTTGGCGAGGGATCGACTACAAAGTCGACGGTCCTTGGAAAATCAAGATGCTTGGATATCGCCCATATCGAAGTGAACTAGAGAGTCACGAACCGTCCCGACATTCGATTTAAGGTTTTGGTGGCGTTGGCGGCTGGCGGTTGTCCGGGTGATCAAATCGGAACGACTGTGTTGGCTCGCTTGCTTCAAGAAGCGATGCTGATTGTCG
>JANMLD010000470.1:0-2985 GCA_031372345.1 Pirellula sp. | reverse complement strand
CGACAATCGTAAACCAGGAAAAGTTCGCCCCACGCAACTCCTAAATCGTTCGAATATCAGTCCGCATCCCGCAACCGTATAGCAATTGGCCAATTAGCATATAAATGCCGGTCAAGAATGACAAAACCCGAATGACTTCCGACTTGCTCATGACAGTCGGAATCCGTGGAGCCTTGGTTGATCGAAGAGCATTGATTTTGCCGAAATCGCGTTTGAGCACATGCTCAAACAAATACTGTAAAGCGAAATACGCCCGATTCTGAGTTGAGGGTGCAACATCGCCATCAACCGCCAGATCGGTCAAATGAGCTTCGACCTCGGCAGCCCCAATACCCTCAAAATCTTCCAGAGTTTTGAGTCCGAGATCCACCATAAAGGCGCTGACGTCGCAGACGTACGCTTTGTCTGAATTAAACAAAAACCGTTGACCCGCATGGTTCTCCTCAGCGCTTGAATCACATCGGACTCAAGGACACAACGGTTTCGCAACTCACCCCGCACGCCTTACTCCTTACTCTTTACTCCTTCCCACATGTCCAAGCCGCGACAAAAGAGCCAGGGATAACTAACTATTCCTGATGGTCCGTACGAGAACGCTTAGGACATGAGTCGATCCAACGGACTCTGAACGACCAACCCCGGACGATTCATGACATGGGTGTAGATCATAGTGGTCTTTACATCTTTATGTCCGAGAAACTCCTGTACCGTTCTGATATCAGAGCCGTTTTCAAGCATATGGGTCGCAAAGGAGTAACCCCGTGCGTGTGGAGTCGCATGCTTGTCTGTGCTTGTCATAGCTAGAGCCCTGCATCGCACACATCCGCAACTCTATTCAATAAAGCCGATTCTCGCCATCAAAACCAAAAGCAAATTCCCAATTTGAATTCGCCATTTCGGCTTTGCGACAGGGACGCTTTCTTTCGTTTTATCAATTTCTGTGAGCGCGGCGACTTCACCAGAAGCCCGCTGTGCAATGACTTGAATTCGATCGTTCGCTTCCCGCGTCAATGCCTTGAATTCGCGATCGACTAATTGAACACGTAGACCGCTGCAACTAACCGCCCGCAATTCCATGGTTGCCGTTGCCTGAGTTTGAACAACTCGTTTCTTTCTAACTCGAGCTACAACACTCGAAGCGCCAACACTTTCGCCGACGCAAACAAGAACTGCCACTTGAACTCTTGGTGCGCGGACGGATACTTGCGATCTAACGCATGTGGCAACCAGACCGACGCCACACCATTGGCCAAATCCCGTTCATGCAATACTCGACGCGATTCCACGAGTCGCCTAAGCGGCTCAACCAATTGCCTCGGAAGCGGTACAAATCGACTCTTGTTCCCTTTGGAATTATGAATTTCGATTAACAACTGATCGAAATCTATATCTTTCACGCGCAGACGCAAACACTCGCTGATCCTCATGCCGCAGCCGTAGAGCAGTTGCCCAATCAGCAAATAGATTCCTGTCAAAAAGGACAATACGCGGATGACTTCCGGTTTGCTCATCACCGTCGGAATTCGAAGTCCCTTGGTTGATCGCAACGCATCAATTTGGCCGAAATCCCGTTTTAGCACATGCTGAAACAGAAACAGCAACGCTCCTTCTCTTTGGCGATCATCTCTCGCAACTTGGTGCGAATTCGCTCAAGTCGAGGTGTGGACGACTTCCGAACAGAATTGCGGTACCAAATCAATCCCTGTACGATTTTAAGTCGTTTCCAAGTTGGCATGCCTTCAGAGACCTTGGAACGCAAGAACTCAATTACGTCCTTGTCGTCAAACTGCCAGATCGAGGGTTCCTTAACATGGTGAAACTTCGCTAAGGCGGCGAACCACATGCGAGAGTATTTCTCGTCAGTATCTTGCCTCGAAGCACCTTCCAAATTGCTCATCCCGAGAATTCCAAGTCAAAAGCTGTTGCCTGTCAGGACTCCGTCCGTTGAAACTTTTCCTTGGAGTGGTTTTATAACTCAAGGCGAATCCGATCGTCAATATCCTCAGCCCAAAAAAATGGGATGCGACTCTTATTTATTTGATCGAGGCCCTAACGCTTCGATCACGGGCACTTCAAAACCGGCCCCATCTATTCATCGACACTCGGAGGAGGGGTATATTCGCCGATCCAAGGCGCGGCTAAACCATCAGGGATAATTAATTATCACTGATAGACGACAAAAATGGAAAACAGTGATAATTGGACCGAATCAGTGATAATAGAATTGACAAATCAGTGATAACTCCCAAAAATTCAGTGATAACCGTCCCAGACCGGGATAATAATAAGTTAGACCCTATAAAAATGAACCTGTCTGAGCTGCTCACCGTTGAAGAGAGATTCATGATCGACCGACTTGGTATTGTCGTTGCTCCAGACTTTCCCATACCACGTAGCGGTTGGAATCCGTCAGAGGAGACCGTTACCATCCGACGTCCAGATGGAAGCGAGGTCGAAGCAATAGCGCAGTTCAATCAATCGCATTTTAATATCCCTGATCCAACGGTTCCCATCGATCGTCGATGGCGCGTCACCGTCTGCATCCTCAACACAGCGAAGGAAGATGTTCCAATTGGCAGTCGGCTGTTGGTACGTAACGAGCTTGTCAACCAGTTGCTGGACTCGAAGGTCTAACAATCCCATGCACCTAAGCCCCCGACGGTGCGTTTGGAACTTTAGAGACATCACTTACGGGGGCTAGGTGATGGGTAGCGTTGAACTAAACCGCTTCGCCAATCGCATTCAGCCGCGGTTCAGAGTTCATTCCGCCGTCGGTTTCAGCGCGTGCGTCCTTGCTCAGTCGCAGTCGCACCTTCCATGGTGCGACAATCGCATTCATCACGCGATAGCTTCGGTGTAACGTCTTGTTTGTACCGGTCCGTCTGTAGCGATTGTCCCTTCAATCTATTTTGCCCGTTTGACGATTAAAGTGATTAAATGATTTGCGCTATGTGAATTTTTAACCATGCTGATCTGAGACCATGC
>JANMLD010000452.1:0-48034 GCA_031372345.1 Pirellula sp. | reverse complement strand
GAGCTAACACTCGATCATGGATTGCGTCAGGAACAGCCAGGACGTCAGTCGGCGGAGCGACTGACCTACGTGGGCGACGTCGCTCCGCGACTCGCGGTCCGTGTTGTCGGAACAACCCAGTCGAATCGCCTCGCAAAAAATCATTCCGACCGAGCTAACACTCGATCATGGATTGCGTCAGGAACAGCCAGGACGAACGGTTCGTTTATTCGAGTTAACGTCTCCGCACCGTGCCGTAGGAACTCAGTATCTGCATTTCTGTATTCCTGGTGTGACACTATTCATATTGTCGATGGTGGCAGGTGCGGCGATGTTTTTGCCTGCGAGCTTTTATTCACCGTCTACTCTTCGGGGACTTCTGCGATCAGGCGTTGCATGGCTACAATTTTGTGTCCGACAAAGAGCACGTTTTGGATGTCGAGTTGCTCCCGGGTTGCGCCGGATGTCATGACTTGCAAGTCACCCGAGCCCAGGCCTAGCAGCCAATGCCGAAAAAGGTCATCCTGGTGCTTTTCGAGCGTCATACCCTGCGTTGTATAGCTTTTTGAGCCTGAGCCCATGAGCGAGTCTCGAGTCAATTGCCCTGGATCGATTTCCCAATAACTAAATCGGTCCAGCCCGAACACCACAATAACCCACATCGCGAACATGACCGTCGATATCCACAGGTATGCACCGACGTTCAGATAGATTTTATGGCTGAGAAACCATCCGAACACGGATTCCCATACGTCAAAATAAAGAAGCAATACGAACGTAAGCACCAATCCAAGTATTACGATGCCTGACGCTAGCCCACGCACCGAGTAGTTGGTCACAAGGATTACAAGAAACAACACCACGAAAAAAATCAGTCCCAAATTGCTGCTGGCATGGATGTGAGTTAATCCCTGGCCGATCTTTACCTCTTCGCCTTGGTAGTAAGTCAACGCGGCCATGATGTAGCCAACCACCCAAACCGGCCACCAGTACAGCAGCGCAGAGTGACTGTAGATGCGAATTTTAGTTGGACCGTGACCTTTGCCCGAAGCGGAATCGGTGGTCTTTCTTTTTTCGGAAGAATTGGAATCAGGCTGAGAAACGGAACTACTCATGGGAAACTTTCTTGGCGGGGAAGGGCAACCAATGTTACCTGTGGATGGTCGAGACCAACCGGACAAGCATTGTAACAACGATTTGCCGCAGCGTTTCGGAGCAAATGAAATTTGGGATGTCAATGACCCGTCTAGGCTTGGTAAACTTGGGCTTGGGATTCGCCTAGGCGATTACCAGTTCGGCTGCGATTTCGTAATCTTGGGCGAGATTTGGCTGTTTTCATGACACTTCTCGGCCAACGCCACCAAATTAGTCCTGTTCCGCGAGGTCTCGCTTTAGTTTAGCCGCGTGCCCATTCGGCCATGCCGCCAGGGAATCGCGGGGCGAGGCCCACGCGGTTAAACGACTTGTATTTTCATGTGAAATTTTGCAGATGGATGAACAATTGATAAGGAGTCAGATTGGTGGTTGAGCCTGTTCGAACCATCTGCTTGCGCGGAGCCCGGCAACACAATTTGAAAGGAATCGATCTCGATTTGGCGATCGGGAAATTAACGGTTATTTGTGGGGTCAGCGGCAGCGGTAAGACTTCCCTGGCCTTTAATACCTTGTACGCCGAAGGGCAGCGGCGCTACATCGAGAGCTTCTCCGCTTATACGCGTCAATTTTTGCAACGCATCGACAAGCCATCGTTCGATTCACTCACCAATTTACCGCCGTCGATCGCGATTACCCGCGAACTTCGCTCGCGAAACAATCGAAGCACGGTTGGTACAGCCAGTGAAATTTTGGAATACATGCGGATTGTATTTGCCAATAAAGCCCAGCTAAACTGCTATCAGTGCAATAGGCGCGTCGAATCCCACAGCCCGAAAACGGTGATCGATTTTTTTGCTCCGTTCGAGGAGAGCCGAGCGATTCTTTGTTTCGAGATTGGCTGGCAAACCAAAAACGCATTGTCGGAACTTCTGTTTGACCTTCAGACTTCCGGTTTCGTTCGCTTGATTGCCAATGGCTATGTCGTCCATTTAGCAGACGAGGATCGGCAACAGGTCGCGAGTCACTTTGAGGCGAGTGGTGTTGCGCTGGTCGTCGTCGATCGATTGAAGATTGGACCCGGCCAGGATGTTGACCGTCTAACTCAATCATTGGCAACTGCTTTCGATCATATCAATGATTCGGGAAGTGGCTGCGCCATCGTCCTAGTGAATCCATCGAGAAACTTGGATTTGGACGGTGGACCTGTCTCCGTCGAAAAGCTCAGCGTCGATGGGGTGGTGTACTCCGTGCATCGGTTTTCGAATTCCCTTCGATGTGAGCATTGCAAGATCGACTACCCGATCAGCGAGCCGCGATTGTTTAATTTCAATAGTCCAGTTGGTGCATGTCCAAATTGCGAAGGGTTTGGAGAAGTCGTTGCAATCGACATGCACAAGGTTGTTCCAGATAAGTCCCTCAGTTTGAATGAGGGAGCAATAGCTGCTTGGCGAACGCCGGCGTATGCACATGAACTTGATGAACTGCGTGCATTGGCTACGGAATACGGCATTCCCCTTGACGTGCCGGTATCGAAACTCAAGCCGAAGCAGTGGCGATTCATCCAAGAAGGGGTTCCCGAGCGGAAGTTTGGTGGTCTGAACGGATTTTTTGCTTGGCTGGAACGCAAGAAGTACAAGATGCACGTGCGAGCCTTCCTGGCTCGATGGCGCACCTATTCTCTTTGTACGCAGTGCTCTGGGCAGCGCCTCAACCCAGGGGCGTTGGCCTACAAACTTTGCGACACGAGTTTTTCGCAACTGTGCGAACTGACGATCGACGATCTGAGCCATGTGCTTTCCAGCGAAAGTAGCGTGTCCAAAGCGGAGTCCATTCCATGGACGCTGGCGGCGGAAAAACGCTCTGCTTACGTCGCGACCGAGCCTCAGCGTCAGGTTCTTGCCAGACTGGACTATTTGAAATCTGTCGGATTGGGTTATTTAAGTTTGGCTAGGCCATTGCACACGTTAAGCGGAGGAGAATCGCAGCGGGTCATGATGACCACGCTATTGGGTTCCAGCTTGGTTGACATGCTGTACGTTTTTGATGAACCGACTGTGGGTTTGCACGCTCAGGATACCGAACGCATGGCGACAGCCATTATGGGGCTTCGGGATCGAGGCAACACCGTGATCTTGGTAGAGCATGAGCCGCATCTCATGCGAATTGCGGATCAGATCCTAGAAATTGGCCCGCAAGCGGGTGACCTAGGCGGATGTGTCACCTTTCAAGGAACCCCCGCAGAGTTGCTGCGCAGCGATTGCGAGACCGGTGAGTACTTGAGCGGTAAGAGGACCACCAAACGCAGTTCAAGACCGATCGGGCCTGATTGGATAGGGATCCGAGATGCGACCGGTCGCAACCTCAACGTGAAGGAGCTCCGAATCCCTTTGAAATGCCTGACGGTCATGATGGGGCCGAGCGGTTCGGGCAAGAGCACTTTGATTTTGGATACGCTTTGCCCCGCCATTGATGCAGGGAACGAGCGGGCCTTAGCGCCCGGCCTACCGTTTACTAGTCTGATCGGAATGGAGCGAATCTCAGGATGTTTGGCGATCGATCAGAGTCCAATACAGCGATCGAATCGAAGTAGCCCAGTCACCTATTCGAAAGCCATGGACTTCATTCGGCTAGTTTTTGCCGAGACGCCGGATGCAAAGATACGAAAATTTGGAGCAGGACATTTCAGTTTCAACAGCGACTTAGGTAGGTGTCCAACGTGTGAGGGGCTCGGATTCACGACGATCGATATGCAGTTCATGGCCGATGTTCAGATGCTTTGTCAAGATTGCGATGGAAAGCGATTTCGCAGCGAAGTTTTGGCGGTTCGTTATCGCGACTTGAGTATCTCAGAAGTATTGGACATGAGTGTCGAGCGAGCCCACGCTTTTTTTCGTGGGAGCGCCAAGGTCCAGGACAGATTGAAGCCGTTGATTGAGATCGGACTCGGCTACTTGCCACTTGGGCAAAGTCTTTCCACGTTATCCGCAGGCGAGTCGATGCGGCTCAAGCTTGCAAGCCAACTCGAACTACGTGATCGCGGCGCCGAGGCTGGCCATTCGCAAGGCAAGTTGATTGTGCTTGACGAGCCAACCACTGGCTTGCACTTCAGCGATGTCGACAGGCTGCTCCGGTGCATCGATGTGTTATTAAACTACGGAAACAGTGTTTTGGTGATCGAGCATAATCATCAGATGATTTCTTCGGCGGACCACCTGATCGAATTAGGGCCTGGCGCTGGCCCCAACGGTGGTAAGATCATTGCGGAAGGCACGGTCGAATCGGTTCGATCGAATCCCCATTCCGTAACGGGACCGTATATTTAGGCGATCGGCAGATTGGAGTATCCCAACCCGAAGTGTAAGCGAGGGACAATTTCGCCAGTCCCTCACTTACGTTTCGGGTTGTGATTGGTAGTTTTTTCATCGCCGCTCGCCTTAGAAGTGATCAGGCGAACCGCCGTTTAAAATTAGCAAAGCATCACTGCCGCTGGGCTCAGAACGGATCTGTACCACCAAACGGGTTTGGAGAATCGCTCATCGGTTCGCTGGCGCCACCGAATACGTTGGTATCTTCCTCGATGAGTTTTGTTGGCGTTGGTTCAGGTTTTGTTGTTTGGATCGGTGCCGTGGAAATGTCGCCTGTAAACACCGTCGTAAACGTCGGAGCATTTGCATCGATCTCGCGAAGGCAAGTCACTTGGCCCTGTTTCGTAACGAACAAAAGTCGGTCGTTGATTGCGTTGGGAATAATGTCGGGCAAAATCAAATTGGTACGCCCCGATTCGAAACCCTTTGCCAGATCGATGGCAACCAAAGCTTTTCGAGAGTCCATCACATAGATGTTTTGTTTTCCGACTGCGATCATATGGGCAACGTTGCCGTGTTGGTGTCCCCAAGCGTCAGAACCATCGGCTAGGTTCAGTGCGAAAAGCAAGCCCTCGTCGCTTACGAGAAAGGCCATATCTTTATTTGCAAGAGGTGATTGAGTAACTTGAACAGCCAAACGTGACTTCCAAAATAGCGGTTCATCGCGATTGGTTGATGCATGAAATACGGTGCCATAAATCGAGGCGGCTAAGAATCCATTCTGAGTTGCGATAGGCAAGGAAAGGATGGGTTCGCCAACATTGGCTGCTGCCCAAAGGATTGGCGATCTTTCCATTCTCGCCATTACGAGTCGATTTCCTGTGGGCCATGATAGAAACTGATGATCGGCGGAGATGGTCAAACCGAGTCGATTCTCAGTCCCCGTTCGCAGGATACCGGGTGGAATAACTTCACTTTTGATGTCATAAGCCACCAGTCGGCCGTCTACCGAAGGCACAATGGCTTTGCCGAGTAAGACGATTGGGCTGGCAGTCGGCGTGAACATCAGTTTTCGCGTGGTTACGATGTTACCCGTAACCAGTTCGTAAACGTACAGCGTGTTTCCGTTGGTGACCGCAACATAGTCGTCGGATACTCCGGGACCAAACATAGGAAGAGTTGACTTGCCAGCTTCGGTTTTCCAAATCACCGCTCCCGTTTCGGCGTCCATCGTCGAAACAATGCCGTTGGTGGTCAAGCTTACCGCGTAGATAAGTTGTTGGCTGTACGTTTCGACTTCCACTTTTCGGCCGAGCGTCTTGTAGGTAGCGACTAATTTTTCGGCTTTTTTCTTAGCTCCCTCGAGACCGAGTCGCGGCGTCTTCAACAGTTTTTCACCTTGAATGACCGCTTCTTCCAGCTTTTTAAGATCGACTTCTTCTCCGCGGATGCGTTCAATGCGACCGCCGCTACGGACCGTTACGAACTCCCGTTTTTCCGTGGTATGAGACCAAAGCACAAAGCTCTGAGAACCGTTGGCCAGCGGAGCTCCGCCAATATTCGATTCCCAATGAACCACTAAGCCTGCGGACGCCAAATCCCCCTTGTTGACTTGAGCTTGAGCGTGCGAGTGCGGACTCAATACCGAAACTAACATACTCAACAAAAGAACGGCAAAGAAATGACAAGGCTTCGATTGGAGTTGCATGAATGGCGCTCGTTGAAAACGGGAACAGTTCTGCGTCAAATAATAGTTCAAGCGGATGGAAGTTGCGAACAAGAAATCCGATTTAGCCGAACAGTGGTGGTGAAATGCCCCCGCGTTGGCGATAGTCGATGAAGTTGGGGTCGTAAGACGAGCGGCAGAGTAAAAACTAACTGCCAAGGGTTTCAATGGGAGAGCGAGGCTCCTGCTGAGCTTGGCGTTGGTTCGGCAGGAGCCAGGAATGAAGCGAGGGCGGATTCGCTGCCAAGAATTTTGCTAACCACCTCTTTCGGGTGGGTTTATGAGTCCTGGTGGGAAAAAGAATCGTCCGAACGGAACTTGTTTTCTAGAATTTGAACCGAGCCTCGGGAGAATGTTTGACGGCAGTACTGGTAGGATTTAGGATGCTAGAGGCGGATAAGGCAGAAATCGGTTCGTTGGGTTGTTCAGCGGTCCGAACCATTTGGACTGCAATGTGGCTTTCCCCACTCTAATCGTTCCATCTCTTCAGGGTTTTTGAGGTTTTTTATGGCTCGCGATCGCAACGTTTATGTTTGGCAAGCCTACGTCACCGTCATGTCGATTGTCAGCCTCGCCTGTTTGGGCGCGATGGCCTTTGTGATTTTTCAGTCTGGGACGAACACCAAAACAGTGGATTTTGCGATTGAGCGGGAGCAAAAGGCCCAAACTGCCCTGCGAGAAGAGAATAGTCGTCGCCAGTTACTAGAGAGCATGCTGGGAGTCGGTGTGCCGGTCAACGAAGCTGGTTTTAACCAATTGTTAACTTCAATTACCGCAGATGAGCAACTCAACAGTGCGGTCAAAACCTACACGAACAACATGGCACTTCTCGGACCGGGGGCGACGGATCGGAATTACACCAAGCTAGTTTCGACGTTGATGTCGGAATTACGCGCACGCAACCAACAAGTGGAATCGTCACAAAGGCGTGAGTTAACTCTCAAGGATGAGTTCGATTCCAAGCTTCTTCAGGAAACCAAGGCCCGCGAAGCGGAAAAACAGAATTCTCTGGACCAGTCAAACCTCCGTAACAAAGATCTCGCGAAATACACCGAAGACGTAAAATCGCAACGGGATGAAATCGACAAAATCGAATTGGAAAAGCGAAATGCGTTGCAAATCGCTGCAAAACAAAAGCAAGAGATCGCGGCTAAATTGGAACAATCGCAGCTCGAAGTCGAAAAACTAAAGGGGCGTTTAGATGCCCTCGTCCGAAAACTGGATGAAATCCAGGGGGAAGATTTCCAATACGTACAGGGCAAGATTACCGAAGTCTCACACGGAGGTGACGTCGTTTATATCAATCTCGGCAGGGCCGACGGTTTGCGACCTGGCGTTAGTTTCGGAGTGGTTGATTCGGACGTTAGTCGAGTAGCGGATGCTAGGCCGAAAGCAAAAATTGAAGTCGTTGAGATTATCGCGGGTGCCGAACACCTTGCCAGATGCAAGGTGTTATCGGACCGAGCCCCAACCACAATTTTGAGAGGGGACTCCATTTACTCACCAGCCTGGCAGCCAGGACGTAAAGTTGAGTTTGCCTTGGTTGGAAAAATGGACATTGATGGAGATGGCAAAGACGATCGCGAAACCGTTAAAGCACTGATTGAACAAAATGGAGGTAGGGTTACGGTGGATTTGCCGCCAGGTGGAAAAACCTCGGGTAAATTGAGCGTTGAAACCCGTTGGATGGTAATGGGCGAAGACTTCAAAGTACGTGGAGAAATGACGTCGGTTGACACAGCTACAGCCAAAGATCGAAGCGCGCTCGAATCCGAAGCGAAGTCGCTGGGGATTAGCCGAATCAACTTGGACAAGCTCATGGGCTGGCTACGAGGTTCTGGGGTCAACGAAGTGTCGCCGTTAGGAACCGCTATGAAGTCTGGTGTTATGGATTTTAGGACGAATACTCGACCTGGTGACAAATCAGGACGTGTTTCGGAAATCTTTCAAAACCGTGATGGAAGAATGAACAAAAATGCTGCTCCGCCGGACGCAAAATAGGTTAAGCTTTTCCAGTCAGGCAAGGTTTTCAGATTTTTAGGAATTTTCCGACTTTTAGAAAAAAAACGCTTGTGCTAGCGAATGGTTTAGGATATCAATTAATTGGGAATTTTTTTGGAAGAGCTAAAACTCTTGAAAACAGGATAGACAACATGAGAATTAGAACGCAATCAAAAGTCTTCGCGAAGGCTTTTGCTTTGGTATTATCAACTGGTTTGACCTTTGGAGTTGCCCCTTGCCTAATGGCAGACGAGAGCATTCCCGCAGTAGGCGTATCGAATGGTTCGGTACTAAATCAGTTGTTCAACAAGCAATGGGTTAGCCTCAACAAGGAAGGTTCGATAGACGGGAGCTTGGTTCAATTAGTGGGCAATGACAAGGCTCCGCTAGCAGGGCTACCGGTTTCGTTAGTACGCGACGGTGAAGTTGCGTATTCCGCACTTGCTGACGCTGCGGGCTCGTTCAAATTCGAAAACGTCAAAACCGGCTCCTATTCGCTGGTGACTCGCACCAACGAGTCGATCGCTGCCTTTTCACTTCAAGTCTTGGATGCGGAAAACACCCACCTCAGCAGCAGCGTTGAAGTGCGAGTGGTTCGTCCGGCTGGGATGAAAGTCAAGGAAATCCTGCGATCGCAGACGCTTCCAACCTATGCGGTACGAGCTGAGCAACCGCTAGTGTCCAAGGATCCACTCGGTGATTCGCGTTCATTCAGCAAGTCCCAGTTCGTCAAGTTGGATTCCAATGGAAAGCTAACTGGCCAGCTTGGATCGCTTGTTCCGTCCGCGGACATGAGCGATATGGTTGTTTACGTACTCAAGAACGGTGAAGAAGTCGCTAAGGCCATTTCGGACAAGCAAGGTAAATTTAGCATTGATGGACTTCGTCCCGGTGTTTATGGTTTCGTAGCTGCGGGCAACTCTGGTTTCGCTGCAACTTCGTTCCAACTTGTTGACAGTGCTTCTGCATTGATTGGTGCAGACGGAAGTCGATTTGTCTCCAGTATTCACGACGCATGCGGCCAAATGAACGTTGAAGTCGTTCAGTGCTGCGAAGTGGCAGTTTGCGAACAGCCGGTTCAGACAGTTGTGGAAACGGTTGTTCAATCACCCGTTGATCCATGTGCGGTTCCAGTCGATCAATGCGGATCGGCATCGACGTGTGGGTGCGGCGGTGGATTTGGTGGCGGTTTCGGCGGCGGCGGTGGTGGTGGCGGCGGATTATTTGGCGGTGGTAAGATTGGGCTAGGCGGCCTAGCTGCCATCGGCGGTTTGACAGCCTTGGGTATTATTGCTGCAGATAACAACAACAATGCTCCGGTAGTGAGCCCTGTCGTTCCTGGTCCTTAATCGGTCATTAAAATGAGACATCAGAAGGCCACCGATGCATTCGGTGGCTTTTTTTATTGGTTGCTATTGGATTGCTCTCATGCTTGGAACTTTAGTTCACACCACTACAAGCGACGGAGTTAGGCTGCATGGTTTCTTGTCCGAACCAACACGCTTTCAAAACGCATGGATTCTAGTTCACGGCGTGAATAGCAATTTCTATAGTTCAAGCCTGTTGCTCGATCTTCGCCAAAGGCTGGCAACTCAAGACACGGCAGTACTGCTCGTCAACACGCGTGGGCATGATATCTTGAGTTTCAATTCTGGACCGACGCCGATGCGCGTCGGATCTCAAGTTGAGAGCATTTCGGCGGGCCAACTTGATTTGGATGCTTGGGTGCAGTTTCTAGGTCGCAAGGGCATTCAAGGGGTTTCGTTGCTGGGGCACAGTCTAGGTGCCCTCAAGTGCCTATTGTGGGGCCTCAAAAACAACGCGAGTTTGAACGCGCTGGTGGCTGTCTCACCGCCAAGACTGAACACCGACATCTTGCTAAACGATCCTAACAGAGGAGCTGTTTTTCGCGAACATCTCACAAGCGCTAACGAAAAATGCGAAGCCGGTCATCCGGAGTCTGTCATGAAAGTGCGGTTCCCGTTGCCGATGTGGGTTTGTGCTTCAACTTTTAAGGACAAGTACGGAAGCGGGGACAAGTATGACTATCTTGCGATGGCAAGCGGGCTAAGTGTTCCGACACTTTGGACATTTGGACAGCTGGAGGTTGAGAGAGGGACGTCTAATTTCAGGGATGCTGACATTGAGTTAAAACGGAGACTTGCTGAGCAGTCAAGCTCTTTGGGAAAACACACCGTTTGCGTTGTCTCCAGCGCCGATCATTCCTATCGGGGTGTCACTGCACAGCTTAGCGATTGTATCGGCAATTGGCATAGCAATCTTGTCAAAGGGGCTTCTTCGTCTTGAGAAGCATGCGTTTTGCCGGACTTGAAATTCGGTTACAATGGCAGACCGAATTCCAGTTTCCCAGCGTCGAGCAGATGCTCGACAGCTCCACGTCTCTTTCCATACCTACCATTATATGACCGTCTCTACACCCGCTTGGTTGGCTACTAACGAGCAATCGTCCAACGCAAAACAACTTCTGGACCAACACACATACGAAACCGTGCAGTGGCATTTTCACGAATCGACAGGCTCTCCGTTTTGGCTTGCGAAAAAGGCTGAGTTCAAGTTTGATCCGATGAAAGACGTCAAAGTCTTCGATGACCTAAAGAAGTTTCCAGAGTTTGAGGACGAATGGCTTCGAGGCGGTCCGATCAACCGATGGATACCGAATGGTCTGTTGGGCAAGCCAACTTATGTTTTTGAAACAGGTGGGACGACAGGAATTCCCAAGAGCCGAATGGTGATCGATGACTTCAGGATCGACTACGAACTCTTCAGCCACACCCTGCCGGATGAATATTTTCCGAAGGGATCCAACTGGCTGATGCTTGGTCCCTCAGGTCCGAGACGACTGCGATTGGCCATTGAGCACCTTTGCCAGTATCGAGGCGGGATTTGCTTTTGCATTGACTTGGATCCGCGGTGGGTGGTGAAGCTCATCAAAAAGGGTTGGATGGAGCACTTAGAGGAATACAAACGCCACTGCATCGATCAAGCTATCACCGTCTTGACTGCGAATCACGATATTAAATGCATGTTTACGACGCCGAAGTTACTTGAGTCTCTCGCAGCAGGATTGGCCGAAAAAGGCACGAGTATCCAGGAGATTGGTATAACTGGAATTTTCTCCGGAGGAACCGAGTTCACACCGCAGTGGACTCGTTTCTGTGTGGAAGAGTTGCTCGGAGGCCCTGCCGAAGAAAGTGGCGTTTACATGACGCCGACGTACGGAAACACGCTAATGGGCTTGGCTTGTTCGCGGCCTGTGACCATCGATGACGGATACACGATCGCCTACTATGCGCCACAACCGCGAGCCGTCGTTGAAGTTGTCGATTTTGACGATCACACAAAAGTGGTTGGGTATGGTGAGACTGGGCGTGTCAAGCTTTACACGATGACCAAAGAGTTCTTCGTGCCCGGCTTCCTTGAGCGGGACGAGGGCGAGCGTGAAATGCCTTATAAGAAATATCCGTGGGACGGCGTCAGTGGCGTCAGACCTTATCGTGCCTTTGCGTCGTCAACGACCGTAGGCGTTTACTAGTCTTCGCACCACATCGCCGAATTGACTTCGTTCGACGATGGGCCTGTGATATCCGAACATTTTTATGGAGTTTAATCTGCCGTGTTGACCATCAATCCGATCCGCTGGGGCAAGCAATACAAGTCGCTTGATTTTCAAGAAGTTTTTCACTTCGACACAGGTGAGCCCATCGCGAGAATTGGCCAAGTCAACGGCGGCATGGTCGAGATGGACATGAGGAAAGCAGCGAATGCACGAAAGGCCCTTCGCTCCATCCCCACTCCGGAATTGATCGCTCGATGTAAGAAGGCTGCTTACCTTTTTGAACATGAGACTCTACCACTCGGTGACGGTCAGCAGTCTGTTGATGATTTTATCCATCAGCAATCGGCAAGCACGGGGCTTCCTGAACATATGTGCCGAAACAACATGCAAAAGAACTGCTTTGTTCTAAGCAACATTGACACCATTTTGGACGCGTTGACCCGTGGGCTCGATCTTGAAATCTTCTCGAGAGGGTACGGAGAAGAGGGACGCAATGTGACCGTAAGCTTCCAATGCCAGACGCCGGTTCTCGGGGCTGTGCTACCAAACAACTCGCCTGGAGTTCACACTCTTTGGCTACCGGCTGTTCCGCTCCAGGTTGGATTGGTTTTGAAGCCGGGCTCGCAGGAGCCATGGACTCCGTATCGAATGATCAGTGCTTATATAGAAGCGGGTATTCCAGCGGAAGCATTTTGTTTGTACCCAGGCGGACACGATGTAGGCTCGACTATTCTGAACAAGTGTTCTCGCAGCATGATTTTCGGCAGTGCGCAAACGGTCGACCAATATGCTGGGAACCCCAAAGTCCAAGCTCACGGCCCCGGATTTTCCAAGATCCTAATCGGAGACGATGTGATTGATCAATGGGAAGACTATCTCGACCTGATGGTCGAAAGCGTCCTGAGCAACTCTGGCCGCAGTTGCATCAACTGCTCTGGAATCTGGGCTTCGCGCAATACCAAAGCCATTGGCGAGGCAATTGCCGCTAAAATCGGTGGTGTCGAAATCCTACCGCCTAGTGACCCGAAGGCGGCCTTAGCTGCGTTCACCAATCCTCAAATGGCAAAAGGGACTTACGCCATGGTACAGCAAGATCTTGCGGAGGCCGGAGTTACAGACATGACGTCCTCGTATGGCGAACGGCTTGTCGAACGTGAACGGTCGGCTTATCTGCGACCGATGGTAGTCACCGCCGATTCGCCACAGCGCGGCGTTGCCATGAAGGAATACATGTTCCCGTTCGTTTCGGTGGTTCAGTGCAGCCAAAAGGACATGATCAAGTCGATTGGGCCGACTCTGGTTGGTACCGCTTTAACGGCGGATGAAGCTTGGATCGATGACTTGACCAACGCAACGAACATCGATCGTTTGAACATTGGTCCAATGCCGACAAGTCGCTTGAACTGGTTGCAGCCGCACGAAGGCAACTTGATCGACTTCCTGTTCCGGTCAAGGGCCTATCAAGTCGTGCCGATGCGTGTTGCTCAAACAGTGTAGTTGCTGTAAGACGAGTGGCGATGTAAAAACCACCAATCACAACCCGAAACGTAAGTGAAGGACCCGCGAAATTGTCCCTCGCTTACACTGCGGGTTGGGGTACTCCAATCTGCCTCTCGCCTAACTGCTGTTCGTGAGAATTCAGCGTTGATCTGAGTTCTCACGAATCATGCTGCTCCCCATCAAGAATTTCTTTCCCGTTACCTGGTGAGGATATCAACGGATGGTCGAAACCCAAGTGCAACATGTCCTTGAAGTTAGGGGATTGAAGCGGCACTTTGGAAGTGTGGCAGCGGTGGACGGATTAGATCTATCGGTACGTGCCGGTGAGATTTATGGATTTCTTGGTGTGAATGGTGCAGGCAAAACGACCACCATTCGAATGCTGATGGGCATCATTGCTGCAGAAGCTGGTGTAATCAGGCTGATGGGCGAAAGCACGCGCAGAACCAGTGTTATGTTGAAGCGACATATTGGATATGTTTCGCAGGAACAAAATTTTTATCCTTGGATGTCGTGCAAAATGCTCGGCAAGTTCGTTGGTTCGTTCTATCCAACTTGGGAAAAAGCAGAGTTTAAGCGATTGCTTGAGGTCTTTGAAATTCCTGAAACGCGACGCGTCTCGCAACTTTCCGGTGGCATGAAAGCGAAGTTGGCACTGTCGCTGGCAATCGCACCTAAGCCTGACTTGTTAATACTCGATGAACCGACAGCGGGACTGGATCCCGTCGCACGCCGCGAATTCATGGAAATCATTGTCGCACAAGCACGCCAACATCATCGCACGACGTTTTTTTCATCTCACCTCATTGACGAGGTGGAACGCTGTGCGGATCGCATTGGAATCGTTCACGCAGGTCGAATGCGATTCGAGGGCCCGCTTAATCTGTTGCAATCGGAGGTCCGACGCATCGCATTCCAAGGGGAGAGAATTGATTTGCCTAGCTCTTTCGAATTCTGGAATGAGAGGTCGATCAATGGCAGAACACTCCAAACGTATCGGGCAAAATCCGAAGAATGGGAGCAGTTGAAACTACCGACCGGCATGGACGCACAGCGGCTTTCACTGGAGGATATTTTCATCGCCTGTGTAGGTGTGCGGAGAGTCGAACTGTGATATTCGGTTTGATTGAGAAAGAATGGCGGCAGCACGGGGCCATGATTTTGTTTGTGCTTATATTACTAACAACAGGCTTCGTTGTTTTGCAAAAAATGGATGTGTTGGTTCAATACGGAGGAAGCAACTTCGCACTTTTGGATCAACTTCTTTTTTACTTTATCCCCCTCGCGTGTCTTGTAATCGGGAATGCACTTATCGCAGCCGAATTCCGGCAACGCACCCAAGTGTTTCTTGAGGGTTTGCCGATGCCTCGCTGGATGATGATAGCCGTAAAATATGGTCTTGGATTGGTCTTCGTCTTGGTGGCCGCAGGCACGTTGCTGGGGGTGGCTTTTTGGTCGGCCGACGAAGCTGAGGCGATGACGATTCGTTTTGCGTTGTTGCTTTGGATAAAGACGCTGGGATGGGCTTGGTTCTGTTGGTCTGCCATTTTCACTCATGCGTTCCTTGGTAGATATCGTATCGCGATTGGCGTGGCTATTATCGCATTGTTGTTGTGGGCTCAGCAGGAAGCAGGTGTTATGATCACTCGATTTGGACCCTTCGAACTCGTCAGCGACCGCTTTGCGTATGAACGCTTTGAGATCCCAGTCGAAGCGCTATGGATGACCGGCGTTTTAATCATTGTCCTTACTGGCTTCGGGTTTGCGTTAGGTTTGGTACGGGACGCCAGCCTTGCCACAATGCTGTCGGAGAAAATGTCCGCAAGGGAAAAGATGGCACTGACTGCATTGTGTGTCCTTGGGATGGTGCTGGCTGGATCGGCTGCGGAAAGAAAGGAAAAATCCGAGTCTCTACAACTTCCTGGCGCGATCGATGTTGTGTTGGGGGTCGGCAATGTATCGGCGGCAGCCGCCGTAAAGGAACAGACTAGCGAAGAAACGGAAGCGCTGCGGTTGCATGCGGCGGCCGCTGCGGAACTGCTTGCTGGTGCGGCTGACTATCTAGGCTGCAAGACCTTGCCACCGCTTTTCATGGTTCATCGACGAGACATGGACGATCAAGAACTCGAAGACGGTGAGCTTAATTCACGACAAGGTTATCTGATCCGTCTCAACATGATTTCCACGCATCCAGAAAGTGAAGCACTCAGGGCTAGATTGCTGCAAAAAATTCTCGCAGCCCATCAACATTTACGATTGGAGTCCGACACGCGTGGCTGGGTTCTTCACGGTTTTGCGACTTGGTGGCCCATTCGAGACAAGGTAACCACACCGCAAGATTTGATCGCGTTGCGTTTGCACTCTGAATCGCTTCGAGATATCACAATCACGGAATACGATTTGCGTCATTGGAAGAAGTTCAAGGACCGATTGAAGGATGACAGCATAGAATCAACGGTGGCGGCTGTAGGGATACTTGAAGTCGGAAAAGTGAATGACGAGGCGCAACGGCGGTTTTTGGGTTCTGTGCTGGCTTATGAGGCACCTCACGATTTCCGTGCGATGGTTCACGACGCATGGTACAACGTACGTTATCTTTTGAGAGCTTCAACAGACTGGGATCTAGCCTTGTTTGCCAAAAGATGGACTGAATCACTTCGCGCGGATCCGGATTCAAAACCATGAACTTCACCCTGCTGCGAAAGGAGTTGTCGGAGTTGAGGCTTTGTGTTCTTTTGGTCGGTTTAGTATACGGCATGGATATGCTCTACAATCTTGGGACCGGTTTTCTAGATATGCCAACCGATACCGAAAAAAGCGTTGCGGACGAGATCATTCCTTCCTTGTTTTTCGGGATACTCATTGGCATTACAGTGCTGGGCCGAGAGCGTGAACAACAAACTCAGTGCTTCTTGGATGCGTTGCCGATTTCTCGTCTTGCCGTCTTTCTTCACAAGGTGTCAGCAGCTTTTTTGATCGTGCTATTTGAGAGGACTGTTTCGTTTTTGTTGGGGCTGTTTTATGCATGGGTTTCAATGGATTCCCTTTCAAAACCTATTGCTGGAGCGGAGTTGATTGCGCAGGCAGGCCTTAGCGTCCTTTTGGAAATGACGGTCGTCGGGGCGGCGGTGTTGTTTTCTTTTGCGAGGCAATGGTTTCCGCTGGTGGCTGGACTAGCTCTGTTAACGTTGGTCTGGTTCCGGACGACGAGCAGCCCAATGGCTGCTTGGTTTGACACACCGACCTTGCTTTCACCAGTCATGAACGAAGGCATTCAAATTCTGCCATGGAAGCAAATTGGCGGACATGCATTCTTGGCAACTGTTGCTTGGTCGAGTTCAGCCATCGCTTATCAATGGCAAGATGGTTTTGTAAGTCGCGGGATGGATCGAATGTCAGCCTGGAAGTTCGCCGGATGGCTAACGAACATTGGCCGAGCCTTTGCGGTGCTCGTGTGGATAGCTGCCATTGGTTTTATGGCCTCAAATGAAAACAACGGCTCAAGAGCACCCGAAGAGCAAGCCGCGGGTAGTCCCGCGAGAAGTGAATCCCAGGCCCATGGGAATTCGTCTGCTATGGATACTTTCGCTAAGTTCGAATCGGAGCATTACGAATTGATTTTTAGGGAGTCCCAGCGTGAGGCTGTCGCTCAACTGGCTTTGGGCATCGACCAAGTACACGAGCAGGCAAGAGCATTCTTTCAGCATCCGCCTGCACCTTCGGCTCGCATCGTGGTCGATGTGGCGAGCGTCGTTAGCAGCCATGCAACGGGCCAAACGAATTGGACAAAGATTCGGGTCCCGTTGGCGCTTTCGACTAGCAATCAAGATTTTCTGCAAACATTGCGCCATGAAACGGCCCACGTCTTTATCGAGCAACTTAGCAATGGTAGGGCAACCGATCATTTCAACGCGATGCGGATGTTTCACGAAGGGGTCGCGACCGCCGCACAATTCGAAGACGACAGCGATTATAGTTTGACAGAGCGTCAGCGGATGAATCGATGGGCTGCGGGAACGGACTCGCGTGGCCGCGTGACCTTTAAATTGCTATGCGATAATGAAGCCCTAATACGTGAGCGGGATCCCGAAGTTGTATACTCACTGGGTTTTGTCGTAGCGAATGCGTTGTTAGACACAGGTGGTCCGACGCTTCGTCGCCGTATGCTCGAGGCATTACGCGATGCTCGCCTGCCGCCTGGGGTAAAGTCCACTGAACTTTGGCGAATCCTGCTTCAAAAGTGTGGCACGTCCCTCGACTTAGTCATCGCATCGTACGAGTCCAGATTGGATCTTCTTGCAACGCAGGAAAAAACATTTGTTGACGGTCTACCGCGATTAACAGGAACAGTGACCGTGGAAGAGGCCGATATCGTTATCCGAGTAGACCAAGCGACAGCTGCGAATCCGTCCGCGACCATGGTCTGCATGGTTGCGGATAATCGAGTATTGGACACGACAACTGCATACCTACTACTTCAGGAAGACGGTTCGTTTCACTTGCCCCGATTGCGAGTCTCAGGCAGCAAACTAAAGTATTTGCTGGGATGGAGCACTGCCGAATCGGTCAACACTATCTTCGAACCATGGGCGGAAGCTGTTTTGACCAATGCAAACTGATTGTTTACGTGTGGGCTCAGGGTCTGACCGGTCTGACCTCAGTGATGGTCCGGTTGGGGTGACCGGTGCGTCGATCGATTTTAGTCGCAACGCGACGGCATCCAATAGCCTGGGGTGGAGTACGCGAAGCGAATGGAACCCCAGGTTGACATAACCCAATGATGTCCTGAGTCGCGAAGCGACGGCACGGTCTTGAATACGATGACGATTCAAAGTGCCGCCGCGTTGCGACTCACGCCTAGCCCGGCTAATCAACCTGGGGTTCCGCTCGATGACTCGCTTCACCCCAGGCTATTAACTGCCGTCGCGTTCGCGACTTTAGAACTTGGCTCACGACCCAAGAAGGGCACCCAAACTAACTCGCACCGGTGGGACACGCTGTTGACTGTGGCTGCATACATCGACCTCAATCCTGTCGCCGCCAATGTCGCGCCACTCCCAGAATCGAGTACGTCGGGGCCAATTGAACTACCCGCGACTCGCTTTTCCAGGTAAAATCGGACTATCTGGGATTAGGACTTTAAGAATCGAGGACGCTAATGGCCACAACAATCGATGCACCCCTGCAATGGGTCGAAAACGTTGCCACACTCCGACTGCCAGAGCAGGCCGATCGGCATCTGCAGCAATTGATGGATCGGAATAACGAGGGATTACTCACCGACCTACAGCGAACGGAACTAGCGGCGTTGGCTGAACTGAGCGAGCGTCTTTCGCTGGTGCGTGCTGAAGCTCTGCATCTACTTGGCCGCAAACCGTAAAGTGGATCGCCAGTGGCAGATGAGACTCGTGAATTCATTACCGCTCGGGCTAGTGGGCGGTGCGAATATTGCCAAATGCACCAGTCGCTGCAGGGTGCGACCTTTCACATTGAGCGATCCAAGCCCTTGATCTCAACCACGAGCGTCGCATCAAGATTCGGCAGGCGGAGCAACTGTTTGGGCTCTTTCCACCGGAATCCGCCATCGAATGAGTTCGGTTGGATCGCTCTCACACTCAATCCTCAACATCAATGAAGTACCAATTATCATGGCAAGGGTATTGAAGATAGGTTCGCTAGGATCGAACACTTCCGCACGCGCGAGTCTGGCCATGGGAGTAACCTCCGTAAAAATGAATGATCAAAACCGTAAGTTCGTGCCGAAATTGAATCATATTGAAAACCGAAAAACAACTCCCCTCCCCCCCTAGGAAATGGTGTGTCCCCTTGCTTCCGCTTGCCGCGTTCACCAATGCTCAAATGGCGAAAGGGACCTACGCTATGGTGCAGCAAGATCTTGCTGAAGCCGGGGTCACGGACATGACGGCCGCGTATGGCAATCGGCTTGTCGAACGTGAATGGTCGGCTTATCTGCGACCGATGGTAGTCACCGCCGATTCGCCGCAGCGAGGAGTTGCGATGAAGGAATACATGTTTCCATTTGTTTCGGTCTTTCAGTGCAGCCAAAAGGACATGATTAAGTCGATTGGGCCGACTCTGGTTGGTACCGCTCTAACGGCGGATGAAGCTTGGATCGATGACTTAACCAACGCCACCAACATCGATCGGTTGAATATCGGGCCGATGCCGACAATCCGTTTGAATTGGCTGCAACCGCACGAAGGCAATTTGATCGACTTCCTGTTCCGCTCTAGTGCGTATCAAGTAGTACCGATGCGTGTTGCGCAAACCGTCTAGAGTTATGGTAAGCATCCCCCGAGTAAACTCGGGGGCATTCTACCGCTCACCCTACAGCAGACTATCCAGCAATAACCGAAGCTTTCGAAGTTCTTGACGCATGTCCATGCCTTCCATCGGAGTCATGTCGACGCTAAACGCTTGG
Organism: Pirellula sp.; assembly: GCA_031372345.1. Classification (GTDB taxonomy): domain Bacteria; phylum Planctomycetota; class Planctomycetia; order Pirellulales; family Pirellulaceae; genus JBKCUI01. The sequence goes on along the minus strand of JANMLD010000452.1, from coordinate 28,409 downwards.
TCGTAGCCAACTGCTTGCAGTAGTGTTATGATGCGACCGTACTCGATTTCGCCTTGACCAACTCGCACTTGAAATTGGTCTTTTTTCGAGTCGCGCAGATGCACGTGATAAACGTATTTCAGCAACTTCTCGTAGTTTTTGTTGCGGTTATTGCTGCACAAATAGACGCTCGGGTCCAGCGTCAAACCGATGCCAGGCACATAATCGCAAAGGTTTTTTACGGTATCGGGATCTTCGCTCAGGCGGCCAATTTGGCTTTTTAGCCCGATTCGGACCCCCCGGTCCGCTGCGATCCCCACCAATTTTTGCAGATGTTCGACTTCCTGGTTGAACGGGGTGCCATGCTCACCGCTCGGAATGGTTAGCGAAACGACTTTGGTCGCCTTAGCTAGATCGCAGATTTTGGCAAATCGTTCGTAGTGAACCTCACCCTCTGCGGCGATCTTGACGTTATAACTGCAAATATCCAGACGGTGCGTATCGCGGACCAAACGCAGGCATTCATCGTATTCCTCCACGATTCTGGCGGGGGGCATTTGGGTGCCGTTGTCGTCAAAGACGATTTCCACACAAGTGAATTCCAGGTCGCTAAGGACCTCGATCACATCGGGAAAAGGAAGATTAGGGAAACAATCAGTTGATGCGGCAACAAACACGACGGTAAGCACTCCTTTGGATTAGTTAACTTTTGGAATAGTCAACTTTGAGCCCCCATTATCCGCGGGAATGGCAACCTGACAACCTCGCTTTCAAAACATGTCCTCAATTGATCCACTACAAACTTCTTTGAGTCGACTAGGCTCTCAAGCCCAGCCTCCTCCCAATGCTGAGAAATCGGCTTCCCAGACTCCTCCGCCATTGGAGGCGGGCACTCCGTTGCAATTTGTCCCAGGAATTGGGCCGCAGCGTGTGGAATTGTTTCACAAATTGGGGGTCCGCAAGGCAATTGACTTGCTTTTTTTGTTCCCTCGCAACTATCAGGACATCGCACCGTATCAGTCCATTACCGAGCTAGAGCCGGGCGTTCGAGCCAGCGTCATCGGCCAAATTGTGGATATGGACCAACGCGTTAGCTTCGAAGGACGCAGCAGCGTTGGAATCTTGCTGGCAATCGATGGCGGCGGTTACGTTCGGTGCGTTTGGTACAACCAGCCCTTTCGAAGGCAGCAGTTCCTGCACGGAATGCGGGTCATCGCAACCGGAATGGCCAAGTCGACCGGAATATCCTTTGAGATGCGGCACCCTGAAACGACGATTTTAGCCGCGGACCAGCCGTTGCCGGAAGCCAAGCCGATTCCAATTTATCCACTGACGGATGGTCTGCAGCAGCGGCATGTCGCCAGCGCCGTAGCGGCAGTTCTAGAACGTCTCACCGATTCGATCGAGGAAGCTCTGCCAGAATCCATTCGGTCGCTGGCCACCCAGTCCGCTCTCCGTGTCGGTGATAAGGCTCCTGCCAGTAACTCGGAACCACAGACTCCACCCCTCCTTGGAATTGCACAAGCATTGCGATCCATTCATCAACCCAACACGGTCGAAGAAGCCAATGAAGCGCGACATCGATTCATTTTCCAAGAGTTATTTGTCTACCAACTAGCCTTGGCCATGCGTCGCCATCGATTGCAACACGACAAGCCGGCACCGAAAATCTTAGCAACAGCCATGATTCACGCTCGCATCCTAAAGCGATTCGGGTTTGAACTGACTCGTGACCAATTGCTAGCGATTGAAGATGTCCGCAACGACATGGCCCAGGATGTGCCCATGAATCGATTGATCCAGGGGGATGTTGGGAGCGGCAAGACGGTTATCGCGCAATACGCCATGCTCAACGCGGTTGCAAGCAAGCAGCAGGCTGCCCTCATGGCGCCGACGGAACTTCTGGCTAGACAGCACTTCACTCGGCTTCGCAAGCAACTCTCTGGCAGTCAAGTCATGATTGAGTTGCTGGTCGGGTCGATCACTCAACGCGAACGTACCGAGCTTTTGCAACGCATTGCCATTGGAACGGTCGATCTGGTCGTTGGCACTCAGTCCCTATTGAGCGAACAGGTTCAGTTTGAAGCGTTGGGGCTGGTTGTTATCGACGAGCAGCACAAATTTGGAGTGCAACAGCGAGCCAATTTGCGAGAGTCCAGGTTGGTTCCTCATTACTTGGTTCTATCGGCAACTCCCATTCCACGCACCATCGCTATGACCATTTTTGGCGATCTGGATGTTTCGGTTTTGCGAGACAAACCCCCTGGCCGCGCCACCGTGCATACTTATTTGGGGAGCACGGCACAGCAAGGCAAATGGTGGGAGTTTGTCGTGAAGCAGATTCAAAGCGGCCGCCAAGCTTACGTGGTCACGCCACGCGTCGAATCCGATCCCGAAGCAGAGATTGTCGGGGCAGAGCAAGTCTTCCGTCAATTGCAAGAAGGGCCGCTGGCAGGACTTAGGGTTGATTTACTGCATGGCCGTATGGATGGCAACGAAAAGCAATCGAAACTGGACGCTTTTACAGCAGGGCATACACAGGTCCTCGTTGCGACAACGGTGGTTGAAGTTGGGATCGACGTACCGAACGCCACTGTCATGACCATTTTGGATGCGGATCGTATGGGCTTAGCCCAGCTCCATCAATTGCGAGGGCGCATTTCGCGGGGGAGTTTTCCTGGCTATGTCTGCGTCTTTGCAAAACCAGGGGTTGCACCGGAGGAGAATGCTCGGCTTAGCGTGTTGGCGTCAACCGACGACGGCTTTCGATTAGCTGAGCAAGACTTGCAAATGCGAGGACCGGGGGACTTGCTCGGTACCAAGCAAATAGGCTTGCCACCCTTGCGAATCGCCGATTTAGTCCGAGACAGCGAAATTTTAGTTCAAGCCCGAGGAATCGCTCAGGAAATCGTGGAAAAAGATCCTAATCTCGATTGGGCTGAGCACGCAAAACTAAAACGACAAGTAACACAACGGCACGGGGCCGTGGTCGCACTGGGCGACGTGGGGTGAATTTGGAGTGCTGGGATTCATCCCAGCTTTTAGAACCACCTGCTGTGGATTGGCAAGGCAGGTGTAAGAGCGAGGCCCTGGCTCCATCAAGTCGTTCTGAGCGAGGGCCTCGCTCATCCACATCATAACGTTCAGAGCGAGGGCCTCGCTCAGCTACATCATTACGAACTGAGCGAGGGCCTCGCTCAGCTACATTTGGTCCTACTGCCCGCCTGCGACGCGTGAGACGATTTCATTATCAAAATAATTGGTAGACATACCCGCATCGACCACTAATGTCTGAGCGGTGATCCCAGATGAACGGGGACTTAACAAGAACAATACCGTGTCCGCAACTTCCTGCGTTGTGACGCCAGTGCCACGCGGAATGGCCTTCTCCGCGAAAAGATAAGCGTCTACATAGCCTGGTATTCCTGCCGATGCACTCGTCTTCAAAAGTCCTGCACCGACCGCATTGAAGCGAATCTTGGAAAAACGACTGAACGATTTCGATAAGAAGGCGAGTGAGGAATCGAGCGCGGCTTTGACGGGAGCCATGAATCCATAGCTTTCGCTGGCCATCCGCGTGGTGGAGATGCCGATGGTCACCATCGATGCGGTCGGTGCCAGTAGTTCCTTGACCGCGTTGCTGACTGCAATGAATGAAAAGCAAGAGATATCCATGGCTTGCAGGAATTGCTTGCGAGTCGTCTCGTGAAATGGCTTCATTCCGTCACTATAGTCGGCAAATGCGATGGAGTGGACGAGTCCATGTATCGGTTCATTGTTGGCCGCCAGCTCGCTCGCAAGTGAGCTTATTTGCAATTCGTCTTCGACATCGCAAATCCAAATTGGACTGTGAGGAAACAACTTGCTTACTTCGTCTTTCCGCTTCTGACTTCGAACCACGTACTCAACGGCAGCGCCGTTGCCTTCGAGGGCTTTGCCGATGAAATAGGCAACGCTCTTTCGATTGGCGACACCCATCACAACGAAACGCTTATCTTCGATCTGCAAGTAGGACATGGGGCTGGATGGTTGAGGAATTTTTTTAGAACTTGAATGTGGGACGACGAGGCTCTCGTCGTGCAAAAGTATCAATGCACTGGAGACAAATGGACGTTCCGAATCACGACGGGAAAAGGCTGTGACTTATTTGCTAGGTGCAAAGATTTGTCGCCTTTTGCTCCGCAAAAGTGCGTTAACGCGGCGCACTTTCGCGGAGCGAAAGGCGACAATCACGGCGGGGACCGCCGTTCCACACTTTAGCGGCGGCCTTTACCGCCGCTCTTTTTACCCTTTGGGCCACCGAAGGATCTGCCGCCGCTTGCTTTCTTACCGGCAGGGCCAGAACGCTTTCCGCCCCCAAAGGAACGGCCTGGACGCGATGGGCCTTCCGAACCAGTTGACGCGGCGCCGCCTCCACCGAAGCCTTCGCGTGGTGCTCCAGCCTTCTTTCCGCCGAAGCCCGATCCGGATCGTGCAGCGCCCTTGCTCGGACGATTGGAACCAGGTCTGCCTGTGGATACACCGAGTCGATTGGATGGCCCACCCTTGCGACTTGATGAACCGTTGGTTTTGCTGCTCGAACTGCTGGCTCGCCCTTTTTGCCCGCTATTCGGTCCAGTGGGTCGGCCGGTTCCTTTCTTGCGAGCAAAGCCAGCGGCACGTTCTCCACCAGTACCCTGTCGCGCGGATGGCTTGCTCGGACTCGGACTGCGATCCCCACGTGCTTGCTGCGGTTTCTTGCGAGGCGTTTGTCGGACTTCAGCTTCTTCGCCGTCGCCGGCCTCTTCGGAATCGTCATCATCCATGTCCTCATCGTCATCGAAGCTCTCGAAGCCCATGCCTGACGTATCGAAATCATCGTCGTCGAATGAAGCGTCATCCATCTCGCCTTCGTCATCGTCGCTATAACTTAGGACCTTACCGCGTCGCACATTTCCTTCGAGTGATGGGCCTGAGTTCTTGACAAGCACCGAGTCTTGGAAGCCTGCATCTTCGGTGTCTTGATCTTCTGGTTCGCTGTAAGGATTTTCCGATAGAGGAGGAAGCGTGTCCAACGAGTCGTCTCGTTTGGATTTTTTCTTTACTTTTTGACTCTTTGTTTTGACAGGCTCTTCCGTGTCCGCTTTAGCAACGACTTCCAATCGATCTTCGTCGATATTCGCTCCGACGCCGCTCATCTCAGCTGACCGATGCCTGTCTTTTTCCTTGCGTTGGATCTTCTTCTCGCGCTTGATTTCTTCGACCGCGTTGTACAACTGTGCGACTTCTTCCTGAGACAAAGGACGATAGCTACCTTCGGGCAAGTTCGCCAATCGGAGAGGCCCGATAGCCAATCGTCGCAGAGTAATAACCTTATGGCCGAGCCTCGCCAACACGCGGCGAATTTCGCGATTCTTGCCTTCGCTCAAAGTGATTTCGATTTCGGTACAACCTTTTCGAACGCGGCGAATTTTGGCACCGTCCACTCTTGCGAATCCTTCGGCCAGATAGATTCCGCGTTGCAGACGACGCATGGAGTCCATCTCGACTTGACCGGCAACAACAACGTAGTAGCTCTTGGGAACGCTATTGCGTGGGTGAGCCAAGCGTTGAGCGAGTTCGCCGTCGTTGGTCAACAAGATCAGCCCTGTACTCGACGAATCCAATCGACCGACCGGAAAGAGTCGATTCTGACCGGGAACTAAATCGATGACTCGAGGCCTGCCCTCTGGGTCGCTATTGGTGCACAGCACACCGGCTGGTTTGTGAACTGCAAAATAGAGCGGTCGATGACGCTTTAGGGGTTCGCCGTCGACGGAGATCTTGGCGGTATCTGCGTCCACTTTGACGCCAACCTGGGTTATGGTCTTGCCATCGATTTCGACGCGTCCGTCGGTGATCAGTTCGTCCACTTGACGGCGGGAGCCCAATCCAGCTGCGGCCAAGAGTTTATTGATACGCTGTTCTCCGGTAAGTACGGACGGAGTTTCAGTACGGGGCCGCTTTGGCTTAGACATGGCAATGCAATCACTCTACGATAGACCTCAAAAACACTGTCGTGCAACCGCTCAAAGATCGGTTGGCAGCGTCTCACGACGCAGCAACTCTAGCAAAAGCACCCCACTAGGCGAGCTCTGGTTAACGATGGTAAATTCGATTTACCTCGAAATTGGCTCGGCGGATGAGTGGCACAGTCTCAAAGGATTGGCCTCATCTGGAAATGGGGGTGTCGTATCTGCTAGCCCACAACTGCAAGCCTGCTAAATTAATGGATGAATGTGTATTTTGTCAGGGCAAATGCGGACTTATTTACCAAAACACAAGTGAAAGTGACTTATGGCAATCGAAGTGACATGGCTCGGGCACTCTACTTGGTGGATCGAAGCGGGCGCAACCAAGATTTTGTTGGATCCATTTATTGGCGGCAACCCAGCCGCCAAAGTGGAGTCAACGAGCCTTAATCCCACCCACATCCTGATTTCCCATGGGCATTACGATCACATTGCAGATGCCGTCGAAATCGCTCGTCGTTCCAGAGCTGTTGTGATTTCCAACTATGAAATCGCGACGTGGTTGGAATCCAAGCACGGAATACAGGGCGTTATGGGGATGAATTTAGGGGGGAAAGTCCACCTCCCATTCGGAAGTATTCAATTCACACCAGCTGTCCATTCCTCGAGCTTGCCGGATGGGTCGTACGGAGGCGCATGCGGCGGATTCCTGATCGAGTTCAAAACTGTCGACGGGAAGCATTCCGATACCGAGTTTCCCTACCGTCTATACTACACCGGCGATACCGCTTTGTTTTCAGACCTGCGCTTGATCGCTCGCAACGGCGTCGACTGCTTGATTGTCCCCATTGGAGATTTGTATACGATGGGACCCGAGGAAAGCATCGAGGCCATCGAGTTGATTCGTCCGAAAATGGTGTTACCCACACACTACAACACGTGGCTCCCTATCGCACAAGATGCAGCAGCGTGGGTGCAAGCCGTCCATCAGCGAACCAGTGCTCGCGCGGTCGCACCCGAGGTCAACTCGGTATTGCGATTGGAGAAGCATGTCGACGTGTAATCGGTGATGCAATTGCGATGAAGAACCAACCGATCGAGGCGCGATCAACCACATTAAACCGAAAATAGAGCCAATGCCAACTAGCCGATTTGAATACCGCGATTACTTAGCGGAGATTCGCAAAAGACGAAAAGAAAAATCCAGCGGGGAGCAAGATTCATTCCATTCGACGATGAGTGGCAAAGAAAAGGATGCATTGGTTTCTCGCTCGCACCGCAGTTTTTGGGCGCTTTTCAAGTCGTTTTGGGGGTTGTTGAGGGGTTTTCGAGGGAAGATTCTGTTCGGGCTTGGAACGGTTACCGTTGCTACCGTACTCGCCCTCATTCCGCCGCTAGGAACCAAATTGGCGATCGATTGCGCGTTGACCGTTCCAACCAAACCGCTTCCCACTTGGTTGAACGAAACGTTGGGTCAACCGTCACCCATGGTGTTGCTCGTGTGGATCGCCGTCTTGGTGGCAGGGGTAACCTTGGTGAGGACGGTGATCTATCTTTGGGGGCGATGGACCTGCACTCAAGCCGTGAATCAAGTACAGATGTCCGTACGAAGCCGCGTTTTTGAACACATGCTTCACATGCCGTTGCACAAGATTCAACAACTCAAATCGGGTGGTGCTACCAGCCTGTTGCGAGAAGATGCAGGGGGAATCGCGGAGTTGATCTTCAGTGTGCTTTACAACCCATGGCAAGCGATCGTGCAGTTGATCGGTAGTCTGATCATTCTGATCATCGTGGATTGGCGGTTGCTGGCAGCCGGTCTATTGCTTTTGCCTGCAGTTTACTTCAGTCACCGCACCTGGATTTATTCAATTCGTCCGCTGTACCGAGATGCACGGCAACGGCGTCAGAAGATCGATTCGAATACCACTGAGACGTTCGGCGGTATTCGTGTCGTGAGAACATTCGCGAGGCAACGGAACGAGACCCAACGCTACGTCAAAGGCAATCACGTGTTGGTTCGCCAGCAGCTATTGATTTGGTGGCGAACACGACTGATCGAAATCGTTTGGGAGGTGCTGATTCCACTCGCTTCGACATCGCTGTTGGTTTACGGCGGATGGCAAATCCTTCAATCGCATTTGACATTGGGGGATTTGATGATGTTTTTGGTCTATTTGACGATGCTGCTTGGGCCTATCGCGACTCTTGCCGGGAGTGCGGTTCAATTTCAAAACAATCTTGCTGGCCTCGATCGGATCTTGGATTTGCTGGCAACTCCAAGGGAACTCGCGGATAAGCCTGGGGCCATTCGAGTCAGCCGAAAGGAGGCCAGAGGCGACATACGCTTTGAGTCGGTGTCGTTTCGGTATCCGGAAAACGAACAATGGATTCTCAAGGATATTAGCTTGCACGCCCAAGCTGGGCAAACGATTGCGATCGTTGGCCGCAGTGGAGCAGGCAAAACGACCCTTTGCAATTTAGTGGCTCGATTTTTTGACCCCGAGCAAGGCCGTATTTTGGTCGATGGAATGGATTTGCGAGATGTCCAATTGCACAGTTACAGACAGCTCCTGGGCGTGGTCGAGCAGGACGTCTTTTTGTTCGATGGCACGATTGCTGACAATATTGCTTATGGTCGGCGAGGAGCGACGATGGAGCAGGTCGAGCAAGCAGCCAGAGCGGCCGCCGCGGACGAGTTCATCACCAAATCTCCGAAAGGCTACGATACGTTAATCGGGGAGCGAGGATTCAAGCTGAGTGGTGGGCAGCGACAAAGACTCGCTATCGCCCGCGCGTTGCTGGCGGACCCGAGAATTCTGATTCTCGACGAGGCGACCAGCAATCTCGATAGCGAAAGCGAACGGCTCATTCAATCCAGTCTATCTTTGCTTCTGGAGCAAAGAACGGCATTTGTCATCGCTCACCGCTTGAGTACTATTATTCATGCAGATCAGATCCTCGTTTTGGATGAAGGAAGGATTGCCCAGCGGGGCACCCACTCCGAGTTGCTAGAGCAGTCCGGGATCTATCAACAGATGGTAAGATTACAGACAGAGAGTCCCATTGCGCCCCAATGGATGGACTCGTAGATCATTCGGTGTTATTTGTCTAGAGACCTATTGATGTCGAAATCGCTGCAAGGAAACTGTTTGTTGGCATCGCCCTTTATGGACGATCCCAACTTTTTTCGTTCGGTTATTTATTTGGTGCGTCATGCCGAGGACCACGCGTTTGGGTTGATTTTGAATCGCCCTACCGACTTTCGCTTGGACAAGGTGGTATCGATGGTGTGCGAACTGGAATGTGTGCATGACGGTCCGCTTTATTGTGGTGGGCCTGTGGATGGTCCGTTGATCGCTTTGCATGACCAGCCTGAACTTGGCAGCGAGGAATGCATCGACGGATTGAGCTTGACGAGCGACCAAGATAAATTATTGAAGTTGTTTGTGATGCCGCAGGCGAAGCTCAAGCTTTTTGATGGGTTCGCTGGCTGGGGAGCCGGACAGCTTGAGGAAGAGTTGGAAACGGGGAGTTGGTTGATCGCAGACATCGACGCCGATCTGGTCCTGAGCGATGATCCTGACATGTGGGAGAATCTATTGAAACGGATCGGACAAAACATCCTCTCGGTGGATGATAAAATCTCAGACAGCCCTATCGACCCACAGTGGAATTAGAGCATGGGGGAAACAACCAATGGGTAGGCCCGCTCGCAATAGCCAAGGCGGAACGATCTATCACGTCATCGGTCGCGGCCTAAAACCCAAACCCATGTTTCGATCCGAGGAGGATTACCAAGAGTTTGATTTGGTCTTGTCGCAAGCGGTGGAGCGATTGGAACCTCGCTTGCTGGCCTATTGCGTTTTACCCAAGCATTGGCATTTGATTTTGACGCCGCGTAAGGATGGAGATTTGTCCAAGCTGATGGCTTGGTTGACGACAACTCATTCTGCGCGTTGGCACGCAAAGCCAAGACGCGCTGGGACGGGTGGACTTTACGAACGACGATTCCGTTCTTTTCCCGTCCAAGACAATAAACAACTGCTTGATGTATTGCGCTTTGTCGAAGCGCACCCACGTCGAGCGGGAATGGTGGAGTCGTTAGGCGATTGGCGGTGGTCGAGTGCATGTCGACGAGGCAAACCCGATGAGGCGTCAATTCCTTTGTTGTCGAGTCCACCGGTACCGCTACCGATGGATTGGAACGAGCAACTGAGATTGGAATTGCCGGAAGAAACGCTCGACAAGATCAATCATTGTATTGAGCGGAGTTGCCCTTATGGCGATTCCGCGTGGATACAGAAGACAGCGGCGCGTTTGAATTTGGAGTCAACCCTCAGGCCTCGGGGCCGACCGAGAAAAGTCGTTTAATTTGGAGTGCTGGGATTCATCCCAGCGTTAAGGCGAGCGGCGGATTGGAGTATCCCAACCCGAAGTGTAAGCGAGGGACAATTTCGCGGGTCCCTCACTTACGTTTCGGGTTGTGAATGGTAGCTTTTACTTCGCCGCTCGCTTAAGATGATGATCCGGAGCCATTAAGTGATTCTGATTTGAAACACGGTAGCCTTTTAATCAGTAAAAGTGCGTTAACGAAGCGCACTTTCGCGGAGCGAAAGGCGACAATGGAACTCAGCCCAACCCGCCCGACAGTTCCGTAGCGCGTTGAACCCTCGCAATAGCCAGCATGAAAGCGGCTGTTCTCAGCGATACCGAATGCGTTGCCGACTGTTGCCAGACGCTTTCAAACGCGTCGCTCAGCGTTCGATCCAATTCCTGTCGAACTCGGTCGAGGCTCCAACGGTAGTGCTGGCGGTTCTGAACCCATTCGAAGTAACTTACGGTAACTCCGCCCGCATTTGCCAGAATGTCGGGCAGAATCATGATCCGCTTGGCCGAGAGTATTTCGTCAGCGTCGGGGTCGACCGGGCCGTTGGCCGCTTCGATAATCGTCTTGGCTCGAATCTTGTGGGCGTTTTCTTTTGTAATAACGTTGTCGAGCGCTGCAGGAATGAGCAAATCGACGTCGAGATCCAACAACGCCTCGGTTGGTAATTTTTCCGCACCGGTATATCCAAGAAGCCGATTACCATTTTTGATTGAGTAAGAAAACATCTCGGGGATATTAAGCCCCTTGGCGTTAAAGTAAGTACCACTTACGTCGCTCACGGCCACGATCGGAAAAGTAGATTCGAAAAGAAACTTAGAAGCGTGCGAACCGACGTTTCCAAATCCTTGTATTGCCGTCCTGCATTGGTCGGGACGGACGTTGATCCGCTTAAGCAATTTGACCGCGAGCAATCCAACGCCACGACCGGTGGCTTCCTCGCGGCCTTTTGCACCGTACTCTTCTACCGGTTTGCCTGTAATGACCGCGGGATTGAATCCATGGTATTTTTCCCATTGATTGCGGAACCACGACATGACTTCATGATTCGTTCCCATGTCCGGAGCGGGAATATCGCTGTCGGGACCAACTATTTCATGGATTTGGTCGACAAAGACGCGAGTCATTCGTTCAAGTTCTTTTTTGGAGAGGGTTTTGGGATCGACGCCAATCCCACCCTTCGCGCCACCGTAAGGCAAATCGACGACGGCCGTCTTCCAAGTCATTAGCGATGCCAGCGCCCTGACTTCATCCAGGTCGACTGCGGGATGATATCGCAGCCCTCCTTTCATCGGACCTCGCGAGTTGTCGTGCTGAACACGGTAACCGAGCAGGGTTTCTACGTCGCCGTTGTCCCGTTCAAATGCAACTTGAACCGTTACCTCGCGTTTGGGTGTAATGAGCAGTTTTCGAAGCCATTCGGGCGTCTTAAGTTGGTCTGCAGCAAGATGGAAGTATCGGCTCGTGGATTCGCTTGGTCGCATGATTTTTGAAATTGAAAGGAATGTCCATTGGAACAGCAAACAGAAAGTGTCGTTCCGAATTAAGGAATTTGATTATAGACCAAACGCGTTTCGATTTTGTGCCAGTTAGCCCCCCGATCTGGTTGTAATGCCGACAAACCAGCGAAAAACGAATGTGCGACAATTAATTTCAAAAGCCCCTTTCCTATCGAGGGTTGCGCTGCAATACTTTCACTCATCCAGAACCTCTTTTGAGAGGTTTTGAATTTGTGCGGAAGTGGCTCTCGCGAGGGGGAAGCGCGAATCGGGTCAGGACTTAAGTGGAGCAGCCATAAGTGTCGTACTCTTGTGCGAGGGCCTCTTCCGCACAAATGAATCGCTCATTGTCGCCTTTTGCTCCGCAAAAGTGAGTTAGCAAAGCGTACTTTCGCGGAGCGAAAGACGACTATGAGCCTCCTGCCCAAACCACTAGATGACTAGCGATTCCATCCAGAAATTCTTTCGCAGCGAAATCGCTTCGATGAGCCCGTACACCCCAGGCGAACAGCCGCAATCGGGGAAAGCCATCAAGCTTAATACGAACGAGAATCCTTATCCACCATCGCCGCGGGTGATTGAAGCGATTCAACAAGCGACTTCAAAACTGGAACGTTATCCGGACCCGCTTGGAACCTCCTTTCGACGTGCTGCCGGTGACGTACTCGACGTTGATCCAGAGATGATCCTCTGCGGTAACGGCAGCGATGATTGCCTCACGATTCTTACGAGGGCTTTCGTTGGCTCCGGTCAAAAACTTAGGTTTCCTTACCCTAGTTATATCTTGTACCGAACTTTAGCCGAACTGCAGTCGGCTCAATTTGAAGAAGTGCCGTTCGACAAAAGCTTTGGCTTATCCGCTGGCTTTTTCGCCACCGATGCGTCACTGAAATTGATTTACTTACCCAATCCAAACAGCCCAAGCGGCACCATGGTGGACCACGCATCGATCTTGCGCCTTGCGGACAGCGTGGACTGCCCAGTCGTAGTGGATGAAGCGTACGTGGACTTCGCACCTGCAAATTGTATTGGATTGATTCAGCAGAACCCAAAGATAATCGTAACGCGAACACTGAGCAAATCGTATGCTTTGGCTGGTTTGCGATTCGGATACTTGATAGCTCATCCCGAAATTGTGCATACGCTTCGCAAGGTGAAGGATTCCTACAACACAGATCTGCTTTCCTTGGCAGGTGCAACAGCCGCTGTTTCCGATCAAGCATGGTTGAAGGAAAATGTCGCCAGGATCGTAGCCACTCGGACACGCATGCTTGCCGCCTTGCAAAAACTCGGATTCGACGTGATTGAATCGCACGCTAACTTTCTATGGTGCACTCGCAACGATCGGCCTTTGAAGCCACTTTATGAGCAACTCAAGAAGAATGGTATCTTGGTCCGCTACATGAATTATCCAGGCTTTGGCGACGGCCTTCGCATCAGCGTTGGTAGCGATGAGCAAATCGACGCAATGCTTGTTGTGTTAGCGGACTTGTTGGTAAATTGACGCGTACCGTTTTTCATTGAATGTCGATTTGCTTCGGAAGTACTCCTTCGTTGTCCTTGTTCAGCGTTTTCCGAAGCCACTCTTGGAACCTCTCTTCGCCGAGATTTAGGGCTTTCGCCATAAGTCTTCCCTTCGCAATCCCACCTATTCGAATCGCGAGTTGGTCGTCGATCGTGCCAGTTCGGCAATCTCCTCCCGCAGAGCGAACCACAATGAGATTTACCAACAGGAAGTTGTCAACAAACAACTCGATCGGAGTTCCCCAAGCATCGCGCTCGACGAGCACTTGGCGGTTTTTCGGAGGTTCCCATTTCTGCCCACCCTCAGCCACCCATTTGTCAGCTAGCACCGCTATTTGTCGCTTAGTCAGGTCCTTTCGCTGCTTTTGTATTTGCAAGCGTGCATAAAAAAAAACTCCAATTGATATCAGAGCGAAAAAGCCAAGCAAAAGAGACCAGGGACTGGCTTTTGGAATGGTAGTGGCTGCCTCAGGCCCTGCATTTGGCCCTACCTGTGGTCCTTCATTCTTTAGCGGAACAAACTTACCTTCAACAGACTTTTTCGCGTGCCCGACCCCGGAAGTGACCGCAACGAAGAAAAACTCAAGTGAAAGAAAGCAAAGTCGAACCGCGATCAAGATTGGTTGCACGATGAAGGCAATCAGCAGTTCGACAATGGCCTCCATGGTAAAGTCGCTTCCTTCGGTATTAAAACAGTTCTTTGATCTCGCGGTAACCGAAGTCGACTAGCGGAAACGGGCGTCCGGCGGGTCCAGGCAAGTGGCTCTCGATATTTAGGCCAAGCGAATGGAAAATGGTCGCCACAATTTCGGGTGGTTCCGTCGGCCGTTCTACCGGTACAGCCCCAATCGGATCACTAGCCCCTACGATGCGTCCCCCTTGAACACCTCCACCCGCGAAGTAGACGGTAAAGCACTGCGGCCAGTGGTCGCGGCCACCCGCCGGATTCACTTTCGGCGTCCGACCGAATTCGGCTAAGTTGCAAACCAAGGTGTCGTCGAGCATGCCTCGTTGATGTAGATCTTCTATCAACGCGGAATATCCTTGATCGTACATGGGAGCCACTACATTTTTCATCCCTTCGATGGACGTGAACGGCTTGCTGCCATGAATGTCCCAACTGATCTCGTCGAATACCGTCAGGAAAGTATTGATCGTTACAAAGCGAACGCCAGCTTCGACCAACCGCCGAGCAAGCAGACAGCATTGACCAAATCGGTGCATTCCGTACCGTTCGCGGACAGCCATCGGCTCTTGATTCAGATCGAATGCGTTTCTAGCGTCTGGGCTCGTCATGAGTCGATATGCCGATTGGAAGTTGTCATCCATCAGCCTGGCAGATTCGCTCGATTCAAAGTTGCGGATGGTGTTTTCGACAACATCGCGCATGCGTCGACGACGATCAATGCGTGCAGTACCGATGTTGTCCGGCGGAAGCAAATCGGGGACTTTAAAATCCTTTTGAGATGGATCGGCCATCAAGGCGAACGGATCGTGGGCTTTGCCTAAAAAACCACCCGCTTGTCCATTGGGTAGATTGCCCCCTCCACGCCCCATTGTTTCAGGCAAAACCACATGCGGCGGCAAATCGGAACGGCGGCCTAACATGTAACTCGCAACCGATCCGACGTGAGGTGTGTTCACGCCACCCGCGAATTGTCGACCGGTCTGCATGATCTGCCAACCGGCATCGTGAACGGCAGCCCCGCGATGAAAGCAAGAGCGAACGAGCGAAAACTTGTCTGCGATCTTGGCGTGTAGCGGGAGGATCTCCGAAATCTGCATGCCAGGTGCATTGGTTGCGATAGGTTGGAAAGGACCGCGAATCTCGGCTGGCGCATCCGGCTTCATGTCAAACGTATCTATTTGACTGGGCGCGCCGAGGTTAAAGATCATGATGGCGGATCGTTTGCTTTTGCTCGGATCGATTTTCCCAGCTTCCGCGGCAGCCAAGTACTGAGGTAATCCCAGTCCAATGGCTCCCAATGTTCCAGCTTGCAAGAAGTCACGGCGAGTCACACCGTTGCAAGTTTGGGAGTATCCGTTTCCTAGGAAGGTAAGCATCGTTTGAAAAGCTCCGCGATAAGTGGGTGGGGTCGGAGGGGATTCGACCGCGCCACAATTGTAGCATGAGGAGGAAGAAATGAATGGGCGTGAACCGAACTGAATTCTCGCGAATCCAGCTACGTTAAGTTATTCGGTGCGCGGCAGAGTGAAAACTACCAATCATAACCCGATACGTAAGTGAGGGACCTGCGAAACTGTCCCTCGCTTACGCTTCGGGTTGGGATACTCCACTCTACCGTTCGCCACACCCATCGCTTAGACCTCTGCGAGGCGTTCCGTTGCGTCGCCGAACTTGTCGAGCCGCATCCCAAACTTGTCGAGCAACGACAAATACAAACTGCACATTTTCCGATTGGGTTTGCCGCCATAATCCAAAACACGCCCAGTCTCCAGCTTTCCGCCTCCCTTGCCGAGAATTGCCACAGGCAACTTTGTTGCATCGTGACCACCCGTCAGCATGCTGCTACAGTACATCAAAATGGAATTGTCCAAAGCTGTGCGTTCCCCTTCTTGGATTGCATCCAGCTTGTTGGCGACGTAGGCGAACTGTTCGAGGAAAAACCGATTGACCTTGAGCCAGTCGTCGGACTCTTGATGGGAAAGCAGATGATGGATCATGTAGTCAACGCCAAGATTCGGGAACCGAAGTGACGAATGATCGTTGTTCAGTTTGAGCGTGCACAATCGAGTTGTGTCCGTTTGGAAACCCAAAACAAGAATGTCGCACATCAATCGCATGTGTTCGGCAACGTCTTGCGGAATTCCATCGACCGGACGTGGGATATTGGGCATCTCCAACGTCGGCCGCCAGCCTTGTAATTCCCCTCGCTTTCCTGCGCCGGAAATTCGTTGCTCGACCTCGCGAACCGAGCTCAAATACTCATCTAGCTTCTGCTGGTCGCTTGTGCTGATCGTTTTTCGAAATGAAGTTGCGTCTTCAAGAACGGCATCCAATACGCTCTTGTCTCCTTTGCTGGTCGCATCGCGGAATAGCCGATCGAATGCGAGCGCCGGATAGACTTCGAGCGGGGTCGGGGTCGTCGGGGAACTCCAAGAAATGTGACTGCTGTAGATCATCGAATAATTTTTGTGAACCGATGGATTCCCCTTTTCGCAACCCAGCACAAGACTCGGAACCTTGGTCGTCTGACCATAGTGTTGTGCCAACAGTTGATCGATGCTGGTTCCGCTGCGAATGCCTCCTCCGGCTTCCAGAGGCGCGCCGCTCAATAGATTGCCCGTTTGCGAACTATGGATGTTTCCCTTTAGCGCCTCCTCGTTGTAAAGGCCTTTTATAAAAAGAAGTTTCTCGCGATGTGGAAGAAGTGGCTCAAGCACTTTGCCAAGCTCCATTTCCTTGCCCGCACCTTTGGCCCACCAATGATCCTTGTGAAAGCCGTTGCCCGAAAACAGCACTGCCATTCGAACTGGCGCTTCGCCGTCGGCTGCCGTTGTCCCGGCTTCCTTACCCCAGACACGGAGCGACTCCATCCAAGGCAGAGCCATCGATACTCCGATACCGTGAAGGATGGTTCTACGCGAAGTTAGGATTGATGTCATGATTTCTCAGTTGGGTAGGAAAAGGCAGGAATATCGGACGAAAAACTTGACTGGTAAGTACGTACACAAGTTTCTTCGTTTAACCGCGTGCCCATCGGGCCGCGAACACTGTAAAACGCGGGGCGATGCCCACGTGCTTAAACGAAAAAGCGGCGATGTGAAAACTACCAATCCTAACCCGATACGTAAGTGAGGGACCGGCGAAATTGTCCCTCGCTTACGCTTCGGGTTGGGATTCTCCAAACTGCCGTTCGCCTCAAAAGTTTTTTTGCCGCGATCGACAATCATGGACGATGCTCCGCTCCACGAATCATTCTAAACTGTGGGCTCAATACGATTAGCTCCATCGCTACGGAAATGCGGAAGTCCTTTTCCGACAATTGCTTGATCATTTCGTCAATCAGCGGCTTATCCGACAACTGCACCGATCGCCCAATCGCATAACCGAGCAAGCGTCGGCAAAATGTCTCTAGAAAATCTTTCCTTCGCGTCGTTGAAAGGTACTGCCGCAAGCTTTCGACTCCGGTCAGGGTGGTACCGTCTCGTAGGACAGCCGTGGTATCAATTTGATGCCCGTGTGCGTCTTGGGTTCTAAGCCGACCAATCGTGTCGTATTGTTCCAACGCATATCCAAATCCGTCGATTCGCTGATGGCATTTGGCACACGCTGGGTCGTTGCTGTGACGCTCGATGAGTTGGCGTTCGGTTAAATCCGCTGGAACATCCTCGGGCAAGATGGGGACGTCTTTTGGGGGACGCGGCAGTTTCTCACCCAGCAAGAACTCGGACACCCAATTGCCTCTCAAAATTGGGCTGGTTCGAGAAGCGCCAGAATGCTTGGACATGGTGGCAGCCATGCTCAAAATGCCACCGCGAGACGACTTCCTCGTGCCGTCAACTCTTTGCCAGTCTCCCTCCACATTTTCGAGGCCGTAAAACTTGGCTAGTCGGCCGTTCAAGTACGTGTGATCGGCACTGAGCAAGTCAAGGATCGAGCCATCATTCCGAAACATGCTCTCAAAAAACCGGATCGATTCCTCGTACATATCCGACTTGAGCCCTGAAAACTCGGGATAGACTTTTTCGCTTTTTTCATCAAACTGGTCGAAATCGCGAATGTGTAGCCATTGGCATCCAAACTCAATTGCCAAGCGTCGCATGCGATCGTCGGACATCATGCGACGGACTTGATTGCGCAGGACTTCGGGGTCGTGAAGGTTTCCGCTTTCGGCGGCTTTTTGCAGCTCACGATCCGGCGTCGTGGACCACAAGAAATAGCTCAATCGCGTCGCAAGCTCCTGACTCGAAACAGGCGCGGGTGTTTTTCCTTGAGCCGCAGCTTCGCCCCGAAACAAAAACGCCGGCGCTACGAGCACTCTAGCCATGACCATACGAATGGCAGTACCATGCGGAATCTCCTCGCCTCGCAGACGCTGATACAACTCCTTTAGCTGTCGTCTTTCTGAAAGCGACACTGGTCTACGCCATGCCTGCTCCGCGAATTCCAATACGGATTGCAGGTGATTCGGTTCTGCTGCGAGCATACGCGACTTAAATTGTTCGGCTCTTTGCATGATCCCTTCACGCATCGGTGTGAACGCACTGGGGTCGGCATCTTGAGTTGCAAATTGCCAGAGCTGTTCGTATGCGTCCACCAAAGCCAGAGCATCTTGGCTCACAAAATGCAATTCATCCCATAGTTGGTCAAGCTCCGCAACTTGTTCTGCGTTCAACATCAATCGCTTGAGATGCTCGTCTTCGCGATAGAAGAGTGTCAACGTAACCACTTCATCAACAGGGACAATTTTGGTGTAACACAACGCCGCAGGAAACAACTGCCGAAAGGCGTCAAATTGAGACAGCAGTCGTTTACGCGACGCACTGCCCTCCGAGACGATAATCGGCGAATCGTACTGCAATGGCCTATCGCCGTCGGACCAAGTTGCTTTGGCCCCTTTGATCGCAGTCCCGCTGGCTGCCAGCCCATGCAATTGCGAGGGTTTATCAAAAAGCACTTGCAATTGAACAGTCCCCTCGACTCCAGTCTCTGCATGCAGCGAACCTGTGGCCACAAACTCGTATCCCTCAACCAAGTCGGCGGGAACGATCACCTCGATCAAAGAAGGCGCTTGAACCACCATGTTGGATGCATTGGTTGGCTGTCCATTGGGGTGTTTGCCGAATAAGGCCGGATCGACTCCAAACTTGGATTCGACGGAGTCAATGATGGAAGGCTTATTCGCAAGATGTTCAGCGCGGACCGCGGAGAAGAGCGGACCGCTCAAGGAAGTGAGTTGTTGGTACAACACTGCATCCGGCGAGTCACCTGGAATGGCTCCAAGGCCGCGGGTTAAAAGGGACTGCACTTCGTACGCCCATTTCTGCTTTTCAATCCTGGTCGTAGCCAGCTGCCATTTTTCGAGCAGCGAGCCGACGGGGATGATGGACTTTTCGTCTGACCCATCTGGCTCGCTGTAGAAGTGCCATACTCCTGAATTGCCTCGCCGATCAGAGTGAGGATTGCCAGCGAGTATGTCAGGAGAAACATCCTTGGCGAGATCCCATTCCAAGGCTTGTTCATCGTTGCTCCTAATGGAAAGGTCGATCGCGGTCAAATCGCAAGAGTGCTCGCCATTTCGTGGGCCTATGATCAATGAGATCAAGTCCCCTTTTTGGATGGAAATATCAGCAGTGGAAGCAAACCGTTGTGCCTCAGCATTGGTGGCAGAGCCCGATGCAAGTATTCGCCGCGAACCTTCATGGCTATGCTCCAAATGCCAAGTGACTCCATTGCCGCAACCATTGTGAGCCCTTTGGACACGGCTCGAAATCGTCACGCTTCCCGCGATAGGGCTTTTCCATCCAACCGCCACGCGCTTTTTGGGAGATGGGTGAACCCCTACACTATGCGGCTGCATATCGCCGGGCACTCGCACAAACTGGTCGGATGAATTGGCGATCACACTCAACGCGTCCGCTCCGACCCAACCTTTGACAAAGTCGTAGTTCTCAGCCCGTTCCATCTTCGTCGTCATATAGGAATCGATTTTCTTTTCACCGGCCCCAATCCCCAAATACTGAAACCAGGCCGCAAGGATCATTCGATTAACCGAAAATTCTTTCGCTAACGCATCGATCGAACCTTTGTAAGCCGATGAGTTAAACTCGAAGGCGGCCTCTAAACTGTTGGCGGCGTTGGCAAGGATCGTTTCTCGATTCGCAGAAAGGGAAGCAATTGCGTAGCGCAAATCGCGGAGATGGAGGTCTGGTTTGCCTGCTGCCACGAAGCGAGGGTTCTCCCAAACGGCGAAGTCACTCTCGTTTCCGTCTGAAAGATCGGAAGCAACCAAAAACAGGGATAGATCCTTGCCATCTTGTGGTTTTGGAAGTTTGGTTCGTATTTCCTGCCTTGCGGAAAGAGGCTGTACTGGGACTTGCCAAGCCGTTGGGCCGTCCCGTTTGCCGATATGCCCAATGGTAGAGAAACGCCACAGCGATTGTTGCCATTTCGCAATCGTTGAAATCAAGTCGGTGAGTTCTTCGGGCTTGGAGGAACGCCACTTTGCTTTGACGACATCCAGCACTAATGACTGCGATTGGTCATTCAATGCATTCCAAAGCGTGGTCAAGTATTTTTCATTCAACGAGTGTGCTTTTGCAATCTTGGCGGTGGTCGTTGTTCCGGATAGGAGCGCCTCTCGCTCAATCAAAGTAGCACGGAGGTACGATTCTAAAGGGACTCTGCCTCCGCTGTTGGTGTCGAACTGGATGCCTTGCAGATTGACCGACGTTGCACCGCCGTTATCCGAAAACCGCGCGTAGAACGCTCGTATGGCTGCGAGTTTTTCATTGGTCCAGTCTCGCTGCGTGCTGTTCTCGGAAAACTGAATCCCAGTCGGAACCAACATCGCATGGGCAGAGATCTCCTTTGCTGCGTCGAGATACTTTTGAATCAACGCAGGAGAGACTGCCAAAGCGCTACCGACGTTGGTGAAGCCTTCGCCAGCGGCATTATCCGCCGGGAATTCTCGGGCTGGATGCAATTGGACGCCAGTCAGATCTTGGACGGTATAAGTGAATTCGGCATTGTTGAGTCGCCGAAGCACTACCGGGCCAGGGTCACCAGCGTTTGCAATGGAATCGGCATGGAGAATCGCTTGCACCCAGCTTATCAGGGAAGAGATCTCCGACGCAGTAAGTTTTTCTTTCGCATCTTTGGGAGGCATCTCGCCGTCTTCCAACATCTCGACGACGCGTTGCCACGGAACCACGCTGTTGCGAATATCTGCGACGCTACGGAACTGCTCCAAATCGAGCTCGCCTTCATTCTTGTCGGCGGAGTGGCAATTGAGGCAGTTCTTTCGAAGCACAAGTTGCTGTGTTGAGACGAACTGTCCCTCGAGCGACTCAAAGGATTGAGGAGGCTGAGTAAAACCTTTGGTTGACAAAAGAATACTGACTGCGAAAACCAATCGGAAAAAGGATGGTTTTAATGAAAAAAAAAAGGGGGCAATGGGAGAGTCTCCGGCGGGGGAACGATTGGAAAGGGTTGTACGTGTTCGGCTACAGAAGGGACTCCACGCGGTCCCAAAAATTCCAGTCCCCATTGGCGAATTCGGTGCATTCCAATTGAAGTTTTTCGACACGACGTCCCGGTTTTGATTCTCGCAATTCAGGTAGCGGGCAAGGATGAAGAGGGCGTGTGCAAAAGGTAACCAATACCTGAGCATCGTACAAATGTCGAATGGGTTCCGTTTCTTTTTCTGGAGCCGCATTGGGATCGACAGCTGGCAGAGTCTTTGGAGTGATCGTCACAATTTTATATTCAATCAGAATTCCGGAACAGGAATGCGTAAAGAACAGTTTTGGGTGGTGTTTCAAAAGGCGTCCTTCGTCTTCGTCCATGACAGCGTCAAGTGCCGTGGTTAGGTATTTATGCGCAGCATTGATGTCGCCAACGGTCGCCGCGAAGAGATGCTTGATCTTGTACGCAGGCACCGGAGCGTCCATATCATCCTTCCACACATGCGTGTTGAGCGTGATAGCATGGTGGTCAGCCAAGTGATGAAGAGTCTCGCCGGGCACGGGACCAGTCTTCTTGCCGCCGAATTCATAGTACCAGTTTGACATTTGCGTCCCCTCTGAAGTTGCACCAGCGATTAGAATTTCCACCCGTCAATTGTCATCCCTGAGTTTAACAGATGCTATTAGCTATCCGCAACTGCGTGCGTTTTGAGGAAAGATTTCGAAAAAACGACCTTTTTGAAGTGTTGCGATCGCGTCGAAAACACAGGCGGACAGCGGATCGAGTAACGCTGACTTCTAAGAAATTCTGTTGTGTGAGTTTTCGTACATTCCCATTACCGGCATTGATGTACAAAAGTATGCATGACAACCGGTTTTCCCAATCGCGATGGGAAATGCTTAGCGTGTCTGGTCTACCGTGCGAGGACCAAATTTCGCCAACACATATCAACAGGGAATTTTAAAATGTGGTATCGATTTCAATGCGTTGTGTCTCTACTTGCCGTGAGTTGGCTGGTGTTGACGACAGAGCGGCCAGTCGCGGCGCAATCCTTTGTAACGGATGTTGTGGCAAGAGGGCTACAAAAACCTACCGGAATTCATGTCGACTTTTATGGTAATCTCTACTACACCGAAGTCCCGACCCCGGGAGTCGGTGGCGGTGCAAATCGAGTCGTTCGATTGAATGCAAATCGCAAGAAATCAGTTGTGGTTTCTGCCGGTGACCCGAACCCACGCAACTTAACGAGCGACTTGTTTGGAAACGTTTACTGGACTTGTACGTCTGCCAATGTCATCGTACGAAGGACACAATTTGGGGCAGGTGCAACCTCTGTTGTATTGACGGGCTTGAAGTCGCCAGTTGGTATCGATGTTCCTCTCATTTTTCCGAACACCATCTACTTCACCCAAGTGCCAACGCCAGGACTGCCAGGATCGTCGGGCGGGAAGAATGATGTCAGCGTGGCGATCAAGTTGTTCTCGTCGTATTTGCAATTGCAACTATCGAAAGGCGAACCAGAACCCGTCGATGTTGCGGTCGGGTTGGATGGGACTGTCTATTGGACATGCCGTACGGCTGGTGTGATTTTGATGCGAAACAACCTAGGCGAAATTTCGCTGGTTGAAAGCGGACTTGAAAGTCCAGTCGGCCTGGATATCGATCTTCTAGGGCGACTTTACTGGACTGAGATTCCGACTCCGGGCGTGTCGGGGGCTAATGGCGGCAGAAACAAAGTAGTACGCTACAATCCCGGTACAGATCAAACAGTCATTATTCACTCAGGCGATCCCGAACCATTTGACGTCACTGTAACGCCAACTGGAGAAGAAATCTATTGGACGTGTCGAACGGCCGGAGTCATTCTCCGTGCCCAACGCGCACCAACGAATTCGGAAGACTAATCACCATCAGGGCCTCCAGCGCTTCATTTGCGCAAACTGGAGTCGCCGATAATTCTTTTTCTATTCAACTTACGTTTATGAAGTAGCAAGAGTTAACTTGCTACTTTGCTCAAACAAGACTGAACAACCGAAAACTAAACAGGCTTTACGTTTTCAGCGCAAGGTCCCTTAGGTCCTTTTCCTTCGGTATAGGAAACTTTCTGGCCTTCGTGCAACTCATTAAACGTCGCGCCCTTGACACTCGACGAATGAAAAAACAAATCTTTGCCGCCGCCGACGTTGATGAACCCGAAACCCTTGTCCGTCAACTTTTTGATGCTACCTTCGGCCATAACAACTCTTCCTTCAAATGATAGAACCGAACGCCGCCGTCAAACATTGTTGGCCGGACGTCCATTTGTTCATGGCGAAAGTGTACCCTGATCAAACACTAATTACGCAAAGGAATTTGTCTCTACGGCTGTTTATAGGAACAAATCCCAGATATTTACGAGCATCGAACCCGCTTGCAGTTGTTTTCTAGGCTAATGGAGGGGGTTTTTGGGTGAGCGGTTGGTTGGAATATCCCAACCCGAAGCGTGAGCGAGGGATAATTTCGAAGGTCCCTCACTTACGTCTCGGGTTATGATGGGTGGTTTTCACATTGCGGCTCGCCTTACCTTTATCCCTTACGTCTTCGGTTCAAAGCGACCAATCTTTCCAACATCTCCTTCGAGCAATAATTGGTCGCCACTCGAAAGCCCAGAGCGTATTTCAATCATGTCGGCCTTTTGTCGACCCAGTCCAACCACCTGCTCCTTCAACTTGCCATCGACAATCTTCCATACCTTGTCAACACCTGCGAATCGAATGAGTGCAGAAGTTGGAATGACGATCGCTTTGGCTTCGACATCGATTCGGATCACTCCTTCGGCAAACAATCCACTGCGCAACGTTCCGTCTTGGTTGTCGACACTCGCTTCGAAAACCAAGGAACGATTCACTTGGTCCAAACTGGGGCTGATTCTCGAAATCGTTACCGTTCGAACTTGATCGCTTAGATCAAAGGTAAGTTCAATCTGTTGACCAATTCTCAATTGCTGTGCAAACCGCTCCGGAACGCTTCCGCGAAATCGAAGTACCGTCGTTTTGGCAATGCTCATGAGCGGCTGACCGGCTTGCACATACGTTCCTCTTGCAACCAACCGCGATTCAATTGCACCTTGGAACGGGGCTCGCACGGTCGTCTCAGATAAACGTTGATGAGCCAGATCACGCAAAGCAGACTGAACCGCAATCAATGCGATTTTTTCCCGCACGCCGTTTTGTGCCGATGAAAACCGAGCCGATGCAACGCGTTCTGCAGATTCCGCCAAGTCTAAATCAGCCATGCTGATCGCGTCTCGATTGGATAATTGCCGAATCCGATCGACTGCCTTTTTCGCTTCGTCCCAGACGGCTCGCGTTTCGCGAACAGGTGGCGCATTGTCAGGATTTAAGCCGTCGGTCGGGTCACCAGGCTTGAGTCCAACGGCTGACCTTGCTTGCAGTAGCTGTGCGTCGGCTTGCTCCGCAAGCAGCTGAAACTCCTTTGGGTCTAATTGAACCAAAACGTCGTCCTGACACGCGATATCTCCAAGATCCACTGGCACTTCAACAATTCGCCCTGAAACCTTCGCGCCTACCGTGGTAACTTCGTCCGCAATCAAGGTTCCTTGGCTCTTCACCAACTTTGGCCACAGGATTGGCTCAATCGTCATCGCGGTTCCTTGAACCAATACCTCAGGTGGGGGCTCAGCCTTCTTGCTCGATTCTGGCTGACGGCAACCTTCAAGACTGAAAACACCTAGGACAAGAACGAGCCCGGCGTATTGTGCCGTCTTTGAAAACGCTTGGATAAAGGTCATTGAGGCTGGGGTGGGGGGCGTTTTGGAGGGAAGACGATACTCGGTTCGATTGCGCGAGACAAACGCCATTGTGATCGGTTAAACCCAAAACTTCAATGATCGGACCGTTCGAGTCTAGCGCAATTCACTGTGGTCTGGCGCAATTCTAATGAGGCGAGTGGGAGAGCGAGGCTCCTGCCGAGCTGGCGCCGCATTGGTTTGGCAGATGCCTCACCCGCCCAAATAATGACACAGGTCCCACACTGGCTGGTAGAATGCGGTCTGCAGTGCCCGAAAAACCAGAAATATTAAGGAATAGCCAATGTCTTCCGTCGCAAACCTCGCCCGCAAACACCTTTTTTTGACGGTGCTTGCACTCATTCTCAGCCATTCTCCTCAGGCAGAAGCTCAACAGATATCGGAGCGGTATTCGTTCATCCCCAATGATTCGCTGAGCCTGACGTCGATCGATGTCGCATCACTCCGCAACCGAAAAGAACTGGAAATGGTTCCGTGGGAACTGATTTCTGCACTTGGTAAACAAGAACTGGGAATTGACCCGCTACTGATTTCAAGCATCGACATAACTGCGGGCATGCCAAGCATCAATGGCCCTGAGTTTGGAGCCAGCATAACGACTTCAGCTCCTGTTGACATTGCGAATTTGAATGGAAAGCTTTTCGCTGGTGTTACTGCTTCACCCAGGGTAAAGGACATGCGATTCAGAGCAGTAAATGGTGCGCCCATGAAGGTCGTCCAGTCTGATCCTCAAAAAGTACTCTTCGGTACCGAAGGTACGTTGCGCAGGATGATGTCAGCCAAATCGAAGCCGAGCAAGATTCTCGAACTCGCTAGTTCGTCCAAGTACCCGATTTGTACGGTCACAGCCTTTGAAACCGTGCGGCCAATTATCGATGGCGCATTCGCAGACGCGAGTGGACGCGTTCCTGCTCAGCTGATCGATGACATTCAAATCGTTATCGATGAACTTCAGTACTTGGTAAGCGAAACCGATGTGTTCAGCTCCTTTGGCATGATCAAATTAAAGATTGTTGCTAACGATAGCGAATCCGCCAAAAAGCTTGCAGGAGCATTGGACCGGCTGCGAAAGAACGGAATGGTCATTGGGGAACAAGCGATACTAGACGCGATCAACAACGAACCTCAAGTTTCGGCAGAAGTCAGGGCCGCCACGATTCAATACCTCCAGCGCCTGAAAACGTTTCTTGGCAAGGCAGAATTGTGGGAGGTCAATGGAAGCGAGATCGCAGTCAAAGGCGAATTCGCTTATACGGTTCCAACCATCGGCGTTTTGACAGGCTTGCTATTACCAGCCGTTCAATCCGCCCGCGAAGCAGCCCGGCGTATGCAATCGTCGAACAATCTCAAACAGCTCATGTTGAGTCTGCTCAACCACGAGTCTAACTACAAACAATTACCAGCCAGAGTATCGAAAGACGCCAACGGAAAGCCACTACTCAGTTGGCGTGTTGCCATCCTGCCCTATATCGAACAAGGGAATTTGTATAAACAATTCCACTTAGATGAGCCCTGGGATAGCGAGCACAATATCAAATTGCTGGACAAGATGCCGAGTACGTTTGCTCACCCAAGCTTTGTCGGGCCCCAAGGTCACACGATTTATTTGGCCCCGTTTTATGAGACCACCGTTTGGGCCAAAGATAAGCCTAGGTTCCGGGACATCACGGACGGAACGTCCAATACGATTGCACTTTTCGAAGTGGACGATAGGCATGCAGTGCCATGGACCAAACCAGTCGACTTAGATTTGCATGAAGTGGATATCGACGACTGTTTCCGCGAAACGGGCTCCAATGTTGGTTTCTTTGATGGGTCCGTCAGATTCCTCTCCCGGAACACAGATCAAAGCACGCTCAAGGCGTTAATTACCAGCAATGGCGGCGAAGTAACGGCGTTGCCGTAGGCTGCCCCAATGTAGCACGGCACTCCGTGCCGTTTACTACTATAACACGTATAACACGGCACTCCGTGCCGTTTACTCGGCACGGAGTGCCGAGCTACACTGAATCAATACAAAGCACTAAATTACGCCACCGTGAACTCGGAACGGCGTCATATGGCTAGGCTGATCGAGGAACCAGAATCGTTCCCATTCCTGCACCAACGATCGGAGATCTTCCGAAGTGTAAATCAATTGCTCAGAACGTTTGGCTGGATTGGCTGAGTAGATCGGCAATGCGCATCCAACCATAGGAAGGGATGAGCAACAAACCAATAACGCCAAACAAATTCTACGACGCATGACCAATCCTCCGTGAAAAGTCTCGCTTGACCCTGAATCAAACTCTTTGCTGTCAATTCATTCCACGCCGGAAAAATTCCCAAGCTTCGAGAGTGCTGGCTACGACTCCGAGACGTCTTCGTCTTCGTCGTCCTCCAGCGTCACTTGCAACTTTCCAGTCGCGATTTCATCGCGAATCTGCTGAGCAAGCGGAGTACCCTCGATTGAATTGACTTTTTGCTCCATGATCTTGCCAGGCTTGAAAGTCACAACAAACTTTTCGGGGACCTCAACTTGACGTCCCGTCCTAGGATTGCGTGCTTTCCGTGCAGCCCGGGGCCGAACTTGGAAAACTCCGAAATTGCGGAGCTCGATTCGACCTTCTTCAACCAACGTTGTAATAATCGCATCAAAAGTCTTTTGGACAATCGTCTTGATTTGCTGCTGGTTTAGCCCGGTCTCTTCGGAAATCGTTTTCACGATCTCTTTTTTCGTCACGACAGAACTCCTGGAGGAACTTAAAAACGACCTAAGTCGTTTTGCTGACTGGGTTTAATAGGCCAGCAGTCTAGGTTCCAAAAGGTGGTTCGTCAAGGTCGTAGGCAATCTACGCCCATGCTCGTCGCAACGATCCGCAAAATCACTAATGGAGTTTTCGGCGGAACAACCCGCAAACTTGACGCAACCCATCAATTTTTGGAAATTTTTGCCACATTATCGCCATCTTCAGCCGCGGCCTGCCACTGAAGTCACCCTCCCTCCGGGAATCGTCTGGTTTAGGACCCTGCAAATTCGTTGGTCGGGAGGGCGACGCTCCTGCGGAGCCATGACGCAATAGCTCGGCAG
>JANMLD010000445.1:0-4706 GCA_031372345.1 Pirellula sp. | reverse complement strand
GTTCGGTACACGCGTTGCGTTGTACGCTTTGGAACGACATTCTTGTCGGTGTACTTATGAACGGTTTTTGGATCCACGTGGCATTCCTTTGCACAACGAGTGTAGTTAGGATCTGAGTCGAAAGATCTTTGGATGTTGGCTTTCTTCCAGGGGCTGATCATGGCAATGCTCCTTGTGATGAAGGGCGAATACAATGATCAGAACCAATCGAGAACGACTCGGGAATTCTAGTTGTCGCTAAAATCCGCTAGCGAAAACGCTAGCATTTTCGATCTGACTCGGGATTCTTAGTTGTCGCGGCTACGGAAAAATAGTTGTCGCTATACACTGGTCGAATTCCAAGGATCGCTAAGCTGGTGGCACTGGCCAGTAGGATGCAATCGATGATTGAATCGGGAGAAGTAGAAAGCTTCCAGGAGCTTGCCGACTTTGGCAGAATCAGTCAGCCGAGGATGACGCAAATAATGAGCCTGCTGAACTTAGCGCCGGATATTCAGGAGGAGTTGCTGTACTTGCCGGAAGTAATCCAAGGGAAAGCGCAGATCCATGAGCGGTTACTGAGACCGCTGACGACGCAGATGGATTGGCGGGTGCAAAGGAGGATGTGGGGGAAGATTCGGAAGTGACAGTAGTTCGAAAGGGCGCATTCAACACCACCCGAAGCGCCGCCGGTTTTGGAGCGGCTTGGTATCGACGCGGCCATCTTCGGTGTGCAAGTCAGGGACTTCGGCAAGCTGTTCTACCATGTGGCAGGCAAGCCTAAATCGGTGAGTTCTAACTGTCGCTATACAAGCTTTCTGCGTCGTTTTGAAAAATCAGTTGGTCAGGAGACCGCCGTATCGGATGGGAAACAGATTGCAGGCATATATGACACCTTCCCTGTAAGCAGGAATCAGTCCTTCTTGAAATTGTCTTTCTCTGATATTTCAATGACAGATACGGAACCGTCGAAATCCTTTGGATTCAAGTCGGCAATTTTCTTAAGAAACCCCTTCCATTCCTCGAACGCAATGTGAAACTTGCTTTTGGCAATCCAACGATCGGCGTCGAGTTCACTGACCTTCTTTATCCAGTCCTTAAAAGCATCGCTCGTCTGTTTTAGTGCGGTTGAATCGTAAGATCCTTGCTCCTTGTTCTTATATATATCCTTGATTTTCTGTTCAAAGCCGATCCATTCTTTGTAAGCTTTGGTTGCAAGTTCGGTATTAAGTTTGGTATTAAGTTGCTCTCCCTGCTGCGACGAAAAAATGGAATCAACATAGGCCAAGAGTTCGAATTTGCTCTTTCCAATTTCTTCCCATTTGCGCGCAGTCTCTCGCTGTGTCGCAATCAGGATGGCGATATCATTCAACGCATTTTTTAGATCAAGAATAGAGATAACCAAGTACTTCTCGGGTTGGCGATCCTGAAGCAAGCGCACGTTCTTCGTTTCTACAACGATTTTCTCAAAAAGATGTTCTAGGCTTGCCATCTTGAGAATCGACGGATCATCTTTTGAACGGAATTGCTTTGTTGACTCTTGGACTTTGCCAAGGTGTTCTGAAACCCCTCTTACTGCGGCTTGAAGTACCTGTTGCTGCTTCTGTGTCCCGCCAAGATAAAAAAAACTATCGATTTGATCTTGGTCCATATTGGAAATAGGCGTTCCGCCACTAGGGGATTTTAAAATCAAATCTAGTTCCAACTCTTTATTGAATGAAGCTGCGGGAATCATGGCCAAATCATTAACATAAATTGTTGGTGCTTCCGCAAGATATCGGCGATCAGAACCGGTTTGCAAAATGAGGTCCTGAACCCGGACGAATCGCTCTTCAAGTGTTCGAGAATAATCGTCAAATCTGCATACTAGTTGCGTTAAGGCGTCAAGATGATTTAACACGTCTTGGGATTTAGAACGATAATCGTTTAATACACTATCAATTTCAGCCGTTGCTTGCGTCAAGAAAAGAAGAAGCGTCGATCGAAACTCGAAAGATTTTTTGGTTGCCTCTCGCAAACTAGATATTGCCCCTCCTCGTTCGAAGTAATCTTTGTTTTCCTCTAGGTCAGGCCATGGTTTTTTACTATCCGTTCCCGCCAATCCCTTAATTTTTGCGTTTAAAGAGTCTACGGATATCGGATCGTAACTAGGCCAGTCCTGTGAACTCCAACGATCACCTTTCTTTGGCTCAGCATTAAACCTGCAAGCAATTTGCATGGCTTTGTCATGAGCGGACTGCGCTACGTTAGTGTTGTTGAGCAAGTCGACGGCCCGAAACCAACCAATCATTAAGGATCGTATCGCAAGATTGTTTTGTGAAAGAAACGAGTCTTTTGCAATCGAAATATCCACAATTTTTCCTTCGACGCAATGATGACCACTATCGAGGACTACGTGGGCGCCTGAAACGTGACTTTCGGTGTCCGATGGGTCAAGCGTCCTTGAAATGTGCGGCTCGTAGGTGCCTGCCGCGGCGATTGTAGGATCGTCTCGGAATGATCGCGGGGCATCTTCCACTGTTTCGTTTACTGCTGTCTTCTTCAAATCGTCGTAGTCTAAGGTTTTTGACTCAGCGCAGTATCGCTGCAACATGAACTCCGACACATCATCGCTCTGAATTAGGAATTTCTTACCAAGGAGTTCTTCAATGGATGTTATTTCTTTTCTTCCGACTATCCCATGGGCACCGCGCGAAGTGTCAATCATGAACAGTGCTACTGGTCGATTGGGGTCGCTAATCCGAAACTCATAACTCTCCGCGTCGATCACGAGATCCGCGATGGTCACCAATCCAATTTGAATGTCACCGCGCTCGAGATCACTGTGAATTTCTTTCGCGGATTTCACGTCCTTATACGTGATTTCGATGTCTTCGGGAAACAAATTCATTTCACTTGCAACCGCAAACGGTGTGTAACCGATCCACTGCTTTAGCCCGACCGAGATCTTAACAGGAGCAGCGTATGGCTGCTTCCATAACTTTTTCCAGGGCAAAAGGAATGGTGACAATCCAACAGAAGAAATCACAGCCCCCAAAATAAGCCGCCTGCCGATTTTGGGTGGAGGTGGGGGTGGAGCGGGTAGCGATGCTGGACCCTTCCTTCCTGTGATTCCCCAAATTAGCCGATTAAGCCCGTCAGTCGTATATCCGGCTCTTAAGTCGACCCATGTTCGATTGCTCAGGAACATTGGCAGTTGAAGTGTTGTACTGGATCCGGGAAGTAGCACTGGTATGACTCGTCGCTTCTCGCGCACAGCAAGCATGAGCGCCGCATTCATTTCTTCCTCTTCCCACGGTCCAACACCAGAATCGGCGACTGCAACAATGACGCTTCGCGAGTGTCGAATTCCCGCTTCGAGCAGCATTGGCCAGGGCACGCCAGGTTGCAGTTCATCCTCGTCAAACCAACATTTGATCCCACGTTCTTCTAGTAAGCTCTTGAGCTTTCGGACCGAGTCCTTGTCTGTACTGTTGTGGCTGAGAAAAACATGAAATTCGTCAACTGCAATTGGAAAAGGCGATGGATCGTGCATTACACATTTCCGACTTCGGACGTATGGAAACAGGAATAAGTCACTGCTTGGTTAGACACTCTCAACAAGGTCAACGGCTTGCGATCAAACCGCATATTGACAACGATTCGATTCATTTAAGCGTATTCCAAGTCCCAAATCAACCTTCTGGAATCCGTTTCAAGGAAAAAGACCGCAGGCTGACACGATTCGAATTCTTGATGAGGAAACGTTGCTTGCCTGTGCCGCTTATGTGGATTTGAATCCAATTCGAGCTGCCTTGGCCGAGACGATTGAACAATGCGATTACACTTCGGTTCAACGACGCATTCAAGCTCTTACAGAACAATCGCAGGCATTGGACACTGCGACACGAACCAGCCTGTTCGAAGCCAGTGTCGCCGAAGCTATGCTTGCGGGAGCTTGCCAAACGTCGCCGACTCGCGACGCATGTTTATCGCCGGTGACGATCACAAGCGTCGCGATGCCGCCAAGGCTGCGAGGGTTACGCTTGCTCAATCTGGTCGGATTCCAAGGATCGCTAAGCTAGTGGCCTTGGCCAGTCGGATGCAATCGATGCTAGATTCGGGACAGGTAGAAAGTTTCCAGCAGCTTGCAGAATTGGGCAGAATCAGTCAGCCACGGATGACGCAGATTATGAGCTTGCTGCATCTAGCTCCGGATATTCAGGAGGAGCTGCTTTACTTGCCGGAAGTAAAGCAGGGGAAAGCGGCGATACATGTGAGGTTACTGAGGCCGCTGACGACGGAGCTGGACTGGCGGGTGCAGAGGAAGATGTGGGGGAGGATTAAGAAACGGCAATAGATCGAAAGTGTGCGTTCGCGGAATGCATTTTCATCGCAAAACTGCTGGTCAATTTGTTGTTCGACTTTTTGCACCATACGGAGTCCACCAAATTCCACTGGGGAAATATAGTTGTCGCTAAAGCGGAGATATGACTGTCGCCGAACAATCGAGGGTCGGGAAATCGAGACCGCACATATAAAAGTGATCGCGGTAGGAACGGCCATTGCTGGCCATCCCCCGCACAGATCCGTGAGGGGTGCCGTAAGGGTCAGACCCGAATGGCACTTGTAGTTTGACGTAAGTCCTTCATTGGTAATCCTTTTTGTATTCTGACCTAGGCTTCGTCATTTGTTTGTATGGCTTCGGTCGGCGCTTCTTCACGCGCGGCTCAACGCGGTCCGGCCGA
>JANMLD010000380.1:0-5962 GCA_031372345.1 Pirellula sp. | reverse complement strand
CGAACAAATTGCTGGCCAACCGGGCAGAGTCATTGCCACGGGGTCGTCAGCCGAGAGACTTGCTGCGATCGAAAAACTGCTTGAACGCGAATTCAAGTAACGGAAAGTCGAGAATTGCATGAGTCGTCTGACGCGTTCGATGTGTGTCAAATTATTTGCCTGCCTAACATTGGCGATGATCGGGACCCGATCGGATGGTCAAACCAACCTCGAAGAGCAGCGTGATTTTTTTGAGAAGAGTGTGCGGCCACTTTTGGTCGCACGCTGTCTCGAGTGCCATTCATCTAATACAGAAACAAATGGCGGACTTTCGCTCGATTTCAAGTCGGGTTGGTTAACCGGAGGAGATTCAGGGCCAGCGATCAATCTTTCCGACTGGCAACAGAGCCTGTTGTGGCTTGCCATAGACTACCGCAATCCCAAGCTGCAAATGCCCCCGGATACCAAGCTAACGGACCGTGAAAAAGAAATTTTCCGAACTTGGCTGGGCCAAGGTGCATTCGATCCGCGAGAGTCGCCCGAAGTTCGGACCACCAAAAAGAACCATGCCTTGGCCGTCGTCGATGCACAGCAACATTGGGCATATCGTGTGCCGGTGCCTTCGCAAATCCCAAATTCGAACGCTCCTGTTCGAAACGCGATCGATGCTTTCCTGTCGAAAGGCCAAGTCGGAGCAGGAATCGAATGCAATGAAAGAGCATCTCAATCGATTCTGAAACAACGTTTATTTGTCGATCTGCATGGAATGCGTCCGAGCGTTGATCCTCTGGAATCAAAACGTTCTGAGCACACCAACTTCGACGAACTCGGATACCAAGAAACGGTGGATGCCTTGCTGGCATCGCCTCGTTTTGGTGAACGCTTTGCCAGGCATTGGATGGATGCCGTTCGATTCGCCGAATCGATTACCCTTCGCGGATTTGTGTTGCCCGATGCGTGGCGTTATCGCAACTACCTCATCGACTCCTTCAATCGAGACAAGGCCGTTTCTGAGTTCATTCGGGAGCAGATTGCTGGTGATCTCATGCAGGCTGAATCCATCGAAATGCGTCAGTCTCAATTGGTCGCCACAACGGCCCTGGCGCTTGGCGACACCAATCTTGAGGAGCAAGACAAGAAGCAACTGGAGATGGATTACGTGGACGAACAACTCGAAATGATCGGCAAGGTTTTTTTGGCTCAGACGATTGGCTGTGCACGTTGCCATGATCACAAGTTCGACCCGATCCCGACGACGGATTACTACGCCCTGGCAGGCATCCTAAAATCGTCGGTGGCTATAGAACATTCCAACGTTTCGAAATGGATTAGTGTTCCACTCCCTTTGGATAGTGGGACTGAATCCAAATACAAGAAAACAGTCTCTCGACACACCGTTGCAAAAAAACGTTTAGACGAACTCAAAAAGAAAATCCAATCGTCGTCAGAGTCATCGCTAATCGTCCGAGTCGAGGATCTGGAGGGAGTGGTTGTCGACGATGCCATTGCGAAGAAGATTGGGAATTGGGAAGTATCGACGTCCGTCAAAGCATACGTCGGCGATGGCTATTTGCACGACAAGAACCAAGGCAAAGGGGAGAAGTCGGTAACGTTTGAACCGAGCGAACTCAAGCCGGGTTCCTACCGAGTACGACTCTCTTACACGCATGGACCGGGTCGTGCAAACGCAGCCATGGTTCGGATTTTCAGTGCCGATGGAGAAGACGTCGTTCGCGTGAATCAGGTGGAAAAGCCTACTGAGGACGGCTTGTGGCTAACACTGGGTACCTATCGATTTGAGCAAGGTGGTCAAGCGTTCGTGATCGTCAGCAACGAGGAATCGAATGGTCACGTGGTTGCGGATGCGGTGCAGTTCTTGCCTGAGCTGCAGAATCCTGCCGCTGCATTGGTTCAGGTAAAGCAATCGCATCAGGTTACGCCTGGTCCGGATATTGGACAGATCACCAAGGAGTCGATGGACTCGCTCCGCAAAGAGGCTGCATCGATTGAGGCTGAGCTAAAATCGCTCCAATCGGAGCTAGACTCACGACCCATGGTCATCTCGTTGCGAGCCTCGGAGAAACCGTCCGACCTAGCCATACACATTCGTGGCAGCGTTCATCAGCAAGGAGCGATCGTTCCTCGTGGATTTCTAAAGTGTATCCCTGCGATGGCAGATACCGTCCGAGTCGAGTCCACGTCCAATGGTCGTCTTGAGCTTGCCAATTGGCTTGCAAGCGACAAGAACCCGCTGACGGCGCGAGTCTACGTCAACCGCGTTTGGGGTTGGCTGATGGGCGACGGGATTGTCCGCACCATCGACAATTTCGGCACCACGGGAGAGCCACCGAGCAATCTCGAATTGCTCGATTGGCTGACTCTTGAATTCATTGCGAAGGGGTGGTCAACGAAGTGGCTTGTGCGAGAAATCGTGTTGTCCGATGCCTACCAGCGGTCGAGCATACGCTCCAAAGTCGCCTTAGAAATGGATCCCGACAACCGCTTGTTTGCCCGCAGTGGTATTCGACGGCTGGATGCAGAGACGATGCGTGACACACTTCTAGCGTTGAGTGGCGAGCTGGACTTAGCGGGTCAAGTCGAATCGACTATCCCATTCAAGCTAAAAGAGGACTATGCATTCAAGCATCCCGTTAGGTATCGCTCGGTATATGGCCCTTGGTTTCGCAATTCCATGCCGGATTTGGTGGCAGAATTTGATGGCGCCAACCCCAGCTTCCCCATCAGCAAACGCAATCGCAGTACGATCGCACCTCAAGCCTTGGCGTTGCTCAATAGTGAGTGGATCGCCGAGCGTTCGAAGCGTTTTGGCACTCGGCTGGTCAAGATGACTGGACTTTCGGACGAGCAGAAGTGGAGCACTTGTTTTTTGTCGACCTTGAGCAGACTCCCGTCGGACCGTGAGCGACAATGGGCTGAAAGGTGCATTCGGCAGGCTCGGGAGAGCCAACTGGCTGAGGAAGAACTTTGGAGTTCGCTGGTCCACAACCTAGTTGCCTCGATCGATTTCCGGTACGTCGAATAGGATTATGAACACTATGTTACACCGACGTTCCTTTCTTCATTCATCGGCTTGTGGCTTTGGTTCCGTTGCTACGGCCGCCTTGTTTTCTCATTGGAATCGTGGTTCGGGAGTGATCGCTGGCGAAAGTGCCAGTGCGAGTGGGCTGCATCATCATGCAAGGGCCAAGCGGGTTATTTTCCTTTTCATGCAGGGCGGGGTCAGCCAGGTTGACTCGTTCGACTACAAACCATTGCTCGAACGTCGCGATGGCGAGATGATCGGGTTTGACGACGCAAGGGAGTTCGCGAACAAGGGGACGCTTGGAAGTCAACAGCGTGTCATGAAGTCTCCTTGGTCGTTCAAACAGTATGGGCAAACAGGTCGTTGGGTATCGGACTTGTTCCCGTTGACGGCCGAGCATGTGGACAGGATGGCCATGATTCATAGCATGCACACGGAGGGAGTTGCGCACGGACCCGCCACTTTGTTCTTGCATTCGGGTTCGCAGAACTTTATCCGTCCATCGATGGGCTCGTGGATCCAATATGGACTGGGATCCGAAAACGAGAATTTGCCTGGCTTCGTTTCTATTTCCCCGTCGATTGGAAATGGCGGTCCTCGCAATTACGGAAGCGCATTTTTGCCAGCGAAATTTCAGGGAACACCGATCGGAAAAGCCGGCCATGACGGGCTAGAAATCGATTTCTTGAATCCTCTGGCGGGGAGTTCGAATCGAGCCAAGCTCGACCAGATTCAAGCGTTGAATCAAATTCAACTGGAACAACGCGGCAGTGGAGAAAGTGAATTAGACGCAGCGATTCAGTCTTACGAAATGGCTTGGAAGATGCAGAGCACTGCACCTGAGCTATTGGACTTCTCGAACGAAAGCCAAGAGACGATTCGGCTTTACGGTTTGGACCAGAAGGAAACCAAATCGTATGGGCACAAATGCTTGCTGGCTAGACGACTCTGCGAATCGGGTGTTCGCTTTGTACAAGTCAACTACGGCGACAACTCAGCCAATCCGGCTTGGGACCAGCATTCCAATTTACCCAAGCACGCCGAGCATGCTCGCGCTGTTGACCAACCCATCGCCGGATTGCTGACCGATCTTGCAAGACGCGGGCTTCTCGAAGACACGTTGGTTTGGTGGGGCGGGGAATTCGGTAGGGCTCCTTATGCTCAGCAG
This sequence comes from Pirellula sp., assembly GCA_031372345.1. Lineage (GTDB taxonomy): Bacteria > Planctomycetota > Planctomycetia > Pirellulales > Pirellulaceae > JBKCUI01. The sequence continues at coordinate 1,772 of JANMLD010000380.1, read as the reverse complement.
AACGGAACCGGGCGGGATCACAATCCTGGCGGTTTTACGATGTGGCTGGCAGGCGGTGGAGTTCAACCGGGGATTGCTTACGGCCGCACCGACGAATTCGGGCACTTGGCCGTCGAGAACAAAGTTCACATGCATGACATGCACGCCACGATCTTACACTTGTTGGGGATCGACCATGAAAAACTAACATTCAAGCACGCGGGCCGCAATTTTCGGCTCACCGATGTCCACGGGAACGTCCTCCGAAACATCCTTTCTGACGCATAATACAACGCTTCAACTATCAGTAATTGGGCGAGACGCGTATAGTAAACCCTGGTATCCTTACAAGTTGTCATTGTTCGGGAGGGTGAGGCTCCTACCGAACCATTTCGGCGTAAGCTCGGCTGGAGCCTCGCTCTCCCGTTGTTTTTTCGGCGGCAGATTGGAGTATCCCAACCCGAAGTGTAAGCGAGGGACAATTTTGCGGGTCCCTCACTTACGTTTCGGGTTGTGAATGGTAGTTTTTACATCGCCGCTCGCCTAACAAAGATTTTTTTTTGGGTCGGCCTGACCCTCCCGTTTGGAAATGTGTTTTTGGAATGCAATACACTGAAGTGGATGAATTGATGGGGCTCGTACCCCCCACGAACTCCGTCATGGGAGTCGTGCACGTGAGCCGACCTATGCTCCATCCCAATATTTACCGTCGGCGTATTCTGGAAGTCGAGGGGAACCCTGCTGCTGGTCAATGGGTTGCCGTTTACCATCAACAGTTACCCCTCAACCCAAAAACAAGTGGTCCTCAAGAGCGAAGCGATTCTCCCTACAAACCAAGAACGCCAAAAGTCCAAGAGCTAAGTGGCACTCCGCAGCTTTTCGCGTACGGAATCTACAACCCGAAATCCGAAGTTGCCGTCCGCCTTTATTCTTGGTGGGGACAATGGCCGGACGAAGCGTTTTGGCAACTGAAAGCCCGCGAAGCAGTTTCGTTGCGTCGGGACATACTTCGCCTAGATGAAACAACCGATGCGTATCGCGTTTTGCACGGTGAATCCGATGGTACGCCTGGCCTAGTTGTGGATCGATACGGCGATTGCTTAAGCGCCGAGGTTTTTAGCCTCGGGATGTCGAAACGGTGCGAGCCTATTCTGGAACTATTAGCCAAGGAGCTTGGTACCAAGCACTACCTCATTCAGGAGTGCCCCCAGTTCATCAGTCAGGAAGGCTGCACGGTTCCGAATCGTTCGTCACCGGACTTGCCTCCAGTCGTCACCATCACGGAAAACGGTGTTAAGTATAAAGTTCATTTTGGAACTGGTCACAAGACAGGCTTCTTCTGCGATCAACGCGACAACCGTCGTCGGCTTGCCGAATTGTGCAAAGGGAAAACAGTTTTGGATTTATGCTGTTATACAGGCGGCTTCGCGGTCCAGGCGGCCAAAGCCGGTCAAGCGTCCGAAGTGACGGGGGTCGATCTGGATGCCGACCCTCTGGCGTTTGCGAAAAAGAACGCAGACATCAATCACACCCGAGTCCGCTTCGTTCAGTCGGATGCCTTTGCGTTTATGCGCGATATGCAACGCATTGGCCGACAATATGACGTCGTCATATTGGACCCACCAAAATTGATTCGCTCGCGGCTGGAACTGGAGGAGGGAACGCACAAGCATTTTGACCTCAATCGACTGGCCATGCAAATGGTCAAGCCAGGGGGGCTATTGCTGACCTGCTCCTGCGCTGGCTTGTTGGACAGCGAAGCTTTTCATGGTGTGGTCCGATCGGCTGCCAAG
>JANMLD010000356.1:0-18505 GCA_031372345.1 Pirellula sp. | reverse complement strand
GATTGATGACAAGCCGATTGAAACGACGCTTTCAGCATTGAATCTTGCGTTCGACATTAATGAGTTACAAGATGGGCAGCACACGATCTCAGTAAAAGCATTTGTTGGCGACAATATTACCCAGGAATCCGCGACCTCCGCACCCCTATCTATCGAAGTTCGATCAGGCAATTTCAACGTCACGAACGTCACTCCCAAGGACTTTGGGATTCGACTAGGTGCATACGTATTAACGATCGCCCTTTCACGTCCACCTATTATCACCGAACAGATATCTACAAAACTCTCAAACGCAATATCCATCAAGTTGAGTAGCAGCGGAACTGTTGACGGACCCTTTGATCAAGAATCCTTTACTTCAGGACAGCCGACCTTTGCGCTCGACAACAATGTAGTGTCAATTACGTTTCCCGGGGTCAAACCAGGTCTTCATAGACTTACCATTAAAGGCTCGGAACTGACGGACGCCTTCGGCAACAAACTCGAAGGTAACTCTGGCAAACCGGGTGACAACTACGAAGTCATCCTCGGTCAAGCCACCTCCAATGCAATTGCCTCCTACCCGCTTGTTCCCGGCGTCACTCGCGGCAAAGCTCCCGTCGTCGAGTACCCGTCGTTCATACCAACCAAAGAGCCACCTCGTGGCTTTAATCCAAACGACCGAGTCGAGACGCGGGTCGCGCGCCTCTACTTCTATCGGGATGCGCACCGCGTCGCTCAAATCCTCAATCGACGCGCTCAGTCCTACAATCGCCAAGATGTCACCATGCGTCGTCAAATGGCTGACAAAGCCAGACAAGAAGCTGAGTCGACAACCACCCAGCGCCAAATCAGCGAACGGGACGCTGTCGAAAAAGCTCGCCGCACTCGCGAACTCGAAAACCAACTGAATGACGCCCAACGTACCCTCAACTACTCACTCCAACAAATGCAGCAATTAGCGGTTCAGCCGATTTCGGACCCAAACTCCGATGCTGCTAAGCGACGTGAAGCCCAATTGGCACAGCTCGAAGCCGCAGCACGTAGCAATGCCGAACAAGTTCGTGCACTAGAGTCGAAAATCAGCTCCGCTCGCGATACCGAAGTCTCCGCCAACGAACGCTGGCAACAAGCCCAACGCTCCGAAGAATTGTCCAGAGCCGAACAGTTCCGCCTCGAAACCGCTGCTGCCCACGCGGACCCAGATACCTTCGCCGAAGGCAAGCCCGAAAGCGTGGACGCCGTTCACCAAGTCAGTATCTCGGTTATCGGAGAAGGGGTTTTGCACTTGCGCGGCCCATTGCGAGGCGTCAATCAAGTCCGCATGATGGTCGACCAAATCGATTCGCCATGCGGACAAGTGCGAGTCAATGTCCACTCCACTCAAATCAATGGCGAAGCGGCAGACGAACTTGAAACCGTCGCCAACCGAATCCAAACCTACATCGATCAAGCCCGATTCCTAACGTTGCAATCCGGCGAAATGCTCCGCAAAGCTGTGTTGCACACGGCTGCCGCCCGAGCCGAGGAAGCTCGCGGACTGTTTCCCGGCGAATCACAAGCGGATCGCGATCAACGCTATTTGGTTTCGTTCTTCGGCAAGGATTTTATAGACGAACTCCGGGCCATGGACTCCGAGTTCCTGATGACGGGCAATAAACTGCTTTCACTCCACTCGATGGACGTGACTAGTCTCTCCAGTGCGCTCACTGTCATGGCGCTTGCCAACAATGGCACTCGATTTGCCATTTGGCAAGAATTCGAGCGACTCATCCAAACCGACTTGTCGATGGCCGAACGGCAGTTCCTCCAAAACAGCATCGCGGAATGCACCGGTAAGAAATGCAAACATGGTTGCAAAGGCACGTGCAAACACAATCAACCGCCACCGGTCTTCCAATTGACCGGCAACGCAACGTTTACAGGCCTTCGAGGCTTCTTCGACGCCAACGTACCTCACGATGACACCATGACTCCATTGCAACGGGAAGTCATACGACTGGCGCAAATCCTCAAAGGTCGCTTGGTTACCGAATTGGAACTCAAACAACGGGTTATGGAACGTGCTGTCATTGAGGAACGTCTCAGCGCAGCGGAAGACGAAGCGGATCAAGTAAGGCGGGAAAGAGACTCACTATCTAGTTTGCGAGAGGCAACCAAAAAATCTCTCGAGTTTAGATCGACGCTTCTTCCGGCCTTGACACAAGCAACCGCTGAAATTGACAATGTATTGAACGATTATCGTACTAATTCACAAGATGTTTTGAAACAACTTGATGCGCTAACCCAACTGGTATGCAGATTTGGCGATCACTCCAAAACACTGGAAGAGCGGTTCATTCGTGTTCAAAACCTCATACTGCAAACAAGTTCTGCTCGCCGAAAACTTGCGGAAGAAACAACGAATTATGTCAATGGTTTGGCTATTATCCCGGCAGCGTCACTCAACTCGGAGTTTGGACTCGATTTGATCCTGAAGGACCCTCGTGGCGGAACGCCTATTTCAAATTTGGACCAAGATGAAATCGACAAATTCTTTTACCTTGGCGGGACACAAAAGCAGCAACAGGACCTTCAAGCCGCAGTAAGAAAGATTTCAGAACGCCTCGGCAGAGTCCAAGAGACTACTGCGCAATTTCGGTCAAACGATGATCCGTCTATTGGCAAGATGAATAGCCTAAAAAACAGTTTTGACAAAATTGTTGTAGAAACGAAAAGCGTTCGCGTGCTTCAGGATCGTCAACCCGAGAGGCATTTGGTTATCTCTATTCTTGATCTGAAAAATGCGTTGAATGATATCGCCTACCTAATTGCGACACAGCGAGAGACGGCGCGTACCTGGGAAGAGATCGGAAAGAGCAAATTCGAACTACTGGCGTATGTTGACTCAATTTTCTCATCGCAGCAAGGAGAGCAACTTAACACCAAACACGCAACCAGAGCTTATCAAGAATGGATCGGCTTTGAACAGAAAATCAAGAGCATCTACAAAAACAAGGAGCAAGGATCTTACGACTCAACCGCTCTGAAACAAACCAGCGATGCTTTTAAGGACTGGATAAAAAAGGTCAGCGAACTCGACGCCGATCGATCGATTGCTCAATCCGCGCGTCGTCCCCTCGACCACAAAAAATTCCTCGACATGCTGATCGATGATCTCGAGGAAAAGTACATCGAGCTGCTCGAAGGAACACGGGCGCATACCTCCAATATCGACAACTACCTCAAACGTCTCACCACCACCCTCGACGACGATTTTAATACCCAGTTCTACTTCCCGGTCTTCCGCTCCGTTCGCAAAGCCAGCCAATCCTACAAAGTGGAATTTGGGCAAACCGAAACCACCAACGTACTGGCCAACAACCGCGAGCTGGCGAAGGTCTCTCCGTCAGCAACCATGGAGTTCGATCTCCCTAAACGGGATATCCTAATCAAGGAAGGGATCGATTCGGCACTGGCAATCTACAATGACGTCGGAGCCCTCGTCAATGATCCGAATTTGTTGTCCCTTGCCAAAATGCAAAGCGGTCAATCGACCGCTTCGCCCGGCGCTGGTTCGCTCGGTGGCTATGGTGCCGTTCGAAACGTGTACCCAGGCCTAAGCTCTGACACTTCAAGTCGTTTGGTGTCCCAAAACGCCGGGTCGGGACCGAAATTCGAATCCAACGTCGAGAAACTCATTCCAGACCCAGCCATCTACAAATTCGAAACAGGCACAGGTTACGAAATTCGTCCGGTCATTGCACCCGACGGTCAAGCGGTCGTATTCGACTTCAACTACATGTACACCACGCAAGTTCGCGAACCCGTCCGAGCGGACGAAAAGCACTTGGGCCGAATCAAACAACACTACATCGATACCGACGTTCAACTGTCCAACTTCGAACTGCGTGAAGTCAGCCGATACGTGGTCGCACTCAAAGCGGCACGGACCGCCAAAGGGGTCCCGTTGCTCGAGGACATTCCCGTCTTCGGAGCACTCTGGCGACCCTTGCCGAGCGATGAAAAATCGCTCCAGCAGAATATCATCATGGCCCAAGCTACGATCTTCCCTACGTTGTTTGATCTAATGGGCTTACGTTGGGCACCTGCGGTCGCGGACATGGATCCGATGCGACTGAGCAATCGTGAATATCTGGTGCGCAATCGGCACAAGTTCTTAGAGAATCGCATTTACGACTACAGCAGCTCGCGAGTGGATGAGTTTCTACGAGTCCCGGATCCCGCTCGACGTCCTGATCTTTACCGTTCGCAAGAAACCATCCCTCAGATGCATCCGAACGGCTACCAAGGTCCCGGATTGGACATCGAGGTCAGTCCAATGCGCAACGGGTATGATCCGCAGGTTCCAAACCGAAATGACATGGCCATACCGGGTGCTTCACCTGAGGGCTCGCTTTATCCGACGCTTCGACAAAACGATTTCCGCGGGGATGGTGCCCGAAACGGACGACCACCTACTGGAGCTGTCATCGAAGACGTACAACCGATGCGATTGGATTCATCTCAAAGCCGCCGCGGTTCAACGCTACCTTCACCTGGCACTGGTGCCAATTCGGAATGGGAATACTCAAGAGGAAAATAGCGGACCATTCCATTGAGAGGGTACTGCCGAAAAACAAATACGCCTATTTGGGAGTTTGACGTGAGTAAGGACCAAACAAAAAGTACGAAGCATCGCGTCATGGCGTGGCTGGCAGGTGTATGCGGCTTCTGCATTGTGAGTGAGCAGTCGCAAGCGGTCGATCCCATCTTGCTCCGATCCGGCCGGCATCGCATCGAGCCTCTTTGCTCCGTTCCTCGCGAAGACTATCAATTCGGCAGTCGAACGCAGTCGCTCGTGGTTAGGAGTTTGGCCGCCGCTCCGCACTATTCCTTGGAAACCACCGAACAGAAAATAGCGGCTCTCAAGCGGCTCGCGAGCGCATCGGATCTGAGTGGAACTCCGGCATCGGTGATGCCACCGATCAACTTGATCGACCCAACGGTACGACCTGACTCAAAATTGCTTCAGCTCGCCAACCAAACACTTGAAATCGCTCATTGCGAGATGAGCGACATCGCCTTGAAAGTTGAACCAAATGGATTTTGGTACTTGAGTTTGAGGGCGGATCAAAATCGCGTTTCTAAAAAGGACGAACAGACACGCAGCGATGATATTCAAATCAAGCGGAATGCTTTTCGTTTGAATGTGCGATTACTCAGTTCGGCACATAGGCATCAAGAGAATATTGCCCCAGAAATCAATCAGCAAATCACTGGCGCCCAGTCCGGAAAGATTGCTGTGGCGCATTTGGTTGTTCCGGAATTTTGGGTGCAACGCGAGGCTCCGAATATGGTATCGCGTAAAGGCTTTGATCCGATGATAGCCCAGCATTTCGACGAAATCGACGAAGCGGAATTCGAGTTCTTTGTTTTGCTGGATCCCTTGACGGGGAGCGGCAAAGGGGTCGTCCTTCCCTGGCAACGCAAGATTGGATGGAATGCCCGATGAGTTTTTCGAACAGTCGAATCCTTTTTGCGTTAGCCATTTTGACTTCGCTTTTCAGCGGTCTATCACCATGCCGCGCACAGTCTAAAGTCTCTCGGGTCATCCCGTCTCTAGAAATAGAGATCCTCGACCCGAATCGTGATGCCAGGGGGAATCCAGCCGTTGTTCTCAAGAATGATGAGTTCGGCAACCAGCAGGTGGACATTCCACCGACGCTGATTGTTCACCGATACTACTACACAGGTGATAGAAGTTTTCGCGGTCCGGACATGCCTGGGGGACCATGCATCATTGTGGCCCACCATCCAAAGACAGGCGAGAAACTGTATTTGCCGATCCAGATGTTGCCAGGTTCCGCAGAGGTCAAGTATACGGCGAAGGGGATAGAATACGACTACGGCGATCGTGCCGTTATTGTCAGTTTCCCTCGAATCGGCGATCCCATTGTTTCCTATCGAAATGGAAAAACGATTCAACACAGGCTAGCCGACACCTTCCATGTGAAACAGATTTCAGACCGCTTCGGCAAAACAGGCGAAACGATCGGGCAAGCAGGAAGCAAAGCAAGCGTTGCAGGCTCAGGACTGGTCCAAGCATCCAAAGAGGTGTTTCGGCCCTTCACTCTGCCGATGCAAAAATTGTCTCGATTGATTCCGGGTGCCGCGGCGCTGAGCGACCCAAATCTGTCGGCCAAGATCCAAGAGGAACAGGCTCTCAGCAACCGCGACCGCGAAATTCAGCGTGCAAAGTGTCTGAATGTCGGCAAAGACATCGATATTCCGCGACCGTAGGTCCGCATCTCCGAGGCGGACAACAGAGCGACTCGGAGAGACACTGATACGCTGTCCCATTAGTTGAAACCAAAAGCTTTCCTCCATTCGGGATACTCCTTCAATAGCGACGTTGGCCAACTGCCGTACCATTGGCTACCGGTTCGACGCTCTCGTTCGACCTCTGAGAGCGAAAACCTTTTGACGCCGTCTCGACCGGCAAAAATGGGACGGTTGGTTTCGATTTCGTAGTGCCTCGCCCAAATGGGCTTGGCATTCGCATCGGCAATGACAACGACATCGAAGTTCGCAGTATGCCGCAAAAAAGTTTCCTGAGGAGCGGCCACTTTGTCGATTCGAATTCCTGCCAATTGAACTTTTGCCAACCATACAACTGCGGCATCCGTCGATTGCAAGACTTTATCGCTTGGCTCTGACGAGTGCATGAAGTAGCGAACAATGTCCGTCGTTTCCTGAGGGCAGATCGATGCGAGTTCAAAAGTGCGTGCCGGTCGAGCCTCGAACGTTTCGGAATCGTGCTGCTGACACCAACCTGTTCGTTCGCCATCCACTCGAATCTGACAATTTAACATGCATTCAATTCCTTTTTGGACCGCTTCGCTGGCTCGTTGACGCCGCTCTGGATCGAGCCACCGGAAGTGCGCGTCCTCTTCTGCCGCTTGCCTGAGCACTTTGAGGATGCCGATCATGACTCCGTCGTTGAAGGTGATATGCGCATGAAAGGTTTTTGCTCGCGGGAATCGCTGCGGAAAACCTCCGTTCGAATACTGCGAAGCCAGAATGAAATCGAAGCCAAGTTCGCATGCCTTCCGCCACGCTGGATCGTTCGACTGAGAAAAAGCTCGAGCCAAGTATTCCACTTGGGAATGCAAATTACCGTTGTCATAAGAAGAATCTTCGTTGTTTCGCGTTGCGAGAACTTTTGCGCGTTGTTCCGAAGTGAGAACAGCCGTCATGTCGTAATCTTTGGGCCAACCACCGTTCGCTCGTTGAAACAAAAGAATATTGTCAACGATCTCGCGGACTTGCGACGGCTTGTAGGTCGCTTGCCCCTCGACGACTTGGATGAATCGCGTTTCATCCTTGAGGTTCCTCCAATGCGAGATGCTGCTTTGAAATCCGGAAACGTCGATTGGCTTAAGCACGTCGGATCGGCCAGGAACCTCTTGAGAATACCCGCTGTTCCCCAATAGGTACGCAACGATAAGTAGGATCTGAAAAAGTCGCGTAGGGGATTGCATAGGATGTCTTCTCAAATGTGGACGAGCGAGGCCCTTCGCTCGTTTGGGGCTCAAGCAACGAAATACTGCAAAACCCGAGAGGCATCCAATCTTGGAGACAGTCGGTTTGTTTTTCTCGGTTTTTAAACGAAAGTCACCCTCCCTCCGGGAGGCTCCGGGAGGGTCGGCCGCAAGGCCGGGGAGGGTGAACTGAATGGTGCAATTGCCGTTGGCACTACACCCTCTCCTCGCTTCGCTCGACCCTCCCAGCGGGAGGGTGACTAGACGGACGGTCTCCCTGAGCGAGGGCCTCGCTCAGCTACAAAAGGGCTTTGCTCAGCTACAAATGGTTAGGCACTTCATCCTACCTCGGGCAGCACGAATCCTTCGCGATACTCGCGAGTGAATAGCTTGTTCGCCGCTTCATTCGTGGACAGCTCTGTCTTTGGATCGATCGTCAGTTCCATACCCAACGAAAGTTTGGTCGTTTCGAAGTCGACGTTGTTTTCCGTACAGTAACCTTCGAAGCTTTCCAACGTTTCCGAGATGTACTTGTCGTTCGACCAAGGCGTGGGGCGCGTACCAGGCTTCATTTCCTTTCCTAATCGCCACGAAACGTTTCCGAGATGCGCCAAGGCGCTCGACAAGTGCCCGTCCTCGATATCTAGGTGCAGGTCTTTGTGATTGCGACTTCGGATGGCTTTTACGAAATTGGCAAAGTGAGCTTTGTATTCACCACCACTCCACTTGCCTATCTCGTTACCCTCTTTATCAAAGGCTACGCCGGAAGTGTAATTCGGGGCGACGACATAACCATCGGTACCGTACCAAAGATTGGAGGCTGCATCGAAAGGTGTTACACCTTTGAGACCAAACGTCACTTTCGATTTGATGTCCAAACCGCGGACATCGGAAATGAGCAACGCATCGTCCCATTGGTAGAAGGTGACTTGGCTGTTGGCCACATCGCCGTTGTCGATGTAGCCGAGTCGGCCTCCAATGCTCAGTACGCGTTTCGGCAATTCTTGTTTACCCAATCCCCAACGGGCCTTATCCAATTCGTGCGGGTTTTGATTGCCTAGATCGCCGTTTCCAGTAGCGCCCACCCAGTGCCAATCGTAGTGTAGCTTTTTGCGAATCGGCACAACCTTGGGGGCCGGCCCACACCATAGATCAAAATCCATTCCCGTTGGAATCGGAGCTGGCGTATCGACGTTGCCGATGCTGCCGCGGCGTCGAAAGCAGATTGCCTTGGCCACGCTAACTTTGCCAATCTTACCGCTGTGAACGAAGTCCAGAGTGGAACGCATTCCGGTCATGCTGCGACTTTGCACCCCCATTTGGCAGATGCGACCAAGCTTGCGAGCCCATTGCGTCATCACACGACCTTCGCGCACGTTGTGACTGCATGGTTTTTCGATGTAAACATCTTTGCCAGCTTGCATGGCCCAAACCGACATCAACGCATGCCAGTGGTTGGGTGTGGCGATCGAAACGGCGTCGATCGTTTTGTCTTCCAGTAACTTCCGAACGTCTTGAACATACTTCGGCTTGACCGACGCATCCTTGAATTTGCCGATCACGCGTTCGTAGGCACCTGGATCGCAATCGCAGATCGCTACCACATCGACATCCGGCAGCTTGAGCCATTCGGAGAGATGCGAGCCACCTTGCCCGTTCACACCAATGGTTGCAACTCGCAGTTTGTCATTCGGGCCAACTCGCCGAGCAGGTTCGGGCTCAGAAGCAATTAGATTGGTTGCGGTTCCAGCGGCAAGTGCAGTGGTGGCGGCGAGGATAGCGCGTTCGACGAAATCGCGACGCGAAATGTCCATTGGTACGTTCATTGGAGAGGAGCCCTTATGTAGGTGCAGTTTTGGGGAAACGGTGCCACAAACCCTTTAATATAAGCAATTGGAGCAGGCAACAATCATGGCGGAGACCGCCGTGCCAAATTGTTTTTCAGAATCGGTAACATTTTTGGGCGCGCAACGTAAAAGTTATTGGAATCGAGGGCCATTCCGAGCCCCGATCGATTTTCACTTCAGCAAAGGTTCAAAAATGCGATTCATTGGTTGCCGTGCCCTCGGCGTTGGTCTTTTGTGCATGTCTCTCTTGCTCGTTTTCGGCACAAACGCCATCGCTCAAAATTCAATTAGTGTCCCCAGTGACTCCAAGTTCGTCCTCCAGGTCGATTTGCAAGCGCTCAAGGCGTCGAAGGTCGGATCGTCGCTGTTCGAGATGGCGAAGAAAGCAGCCATGAAAGAGGCTGGCAAGAACGCCAATGCCAAAGACATTTCAAGCGACAAGATCCAGGAAGTCTTGGGAATGGATCCTTTTGAAGAAATTCAGGGGATCGTGATTTGCGCATCGAATTATGACCACCCTGAGAAGTCCTTGCTTGGCATGGTCCGCCTTAAGAAAACCACTGGAAACATCGAAGGTTTATTGCTGGCAGTTCCAGGCTACGAAAAAACCGAACATCGCAGCTACGAAATCCATGCCGCCTCCCCTGCGGACGACACCAAGGTATTCGGTGCCATTCATAAAAACAAAGCTGGAAATAATACCCTGGTTGTTGGTGCCAACAGATCCTCTGTTACCGGTTTACTCGATAGTTTAGACGCCAAGAACTTGGAAACGAAGGCACTTAAAACCGTCGACTTGCAATCCGACCGAAAAGTCATTGCCCACATGCAGTTGATGGAGTTGCCGATGGAAAAACTTGGTAAAGGCCCGCAAGCCAATATTGCGGCTCTTCTGTCATCCTTGGTCGTGTCCGTTGTAGAGGAGGACGATGAGTTGGAAGTCCGCGCGGCGATGCAAGCGGGAACGGACAAAAAGGCCGAACAAATTCGGCAATCCATCCAAGGTCTAAGCGCCATGGTCGAACTCTTTGCATCAATGGACGACCAAGACGACGATGTCAAGGATTTCCTCCAATTTGTCAAGAAGATCAAGGTTTCGCAGGACGGAACCGCAATAAGCGTGAAACTCAGACTGCCAGCTGCTGAGATTGCTGAAATGATTAAAAAAGAATTGAACGACAATTGATCCCATCCGAGTCGCTAGAGATCTTGGATTCGATGGAGTTAAAAAGCGTTGAGCCTAATGACCTGGTTCGACGCGTTCAAGCCGGCTGCTGCGATTCAGCGACCGAGCTGTCTAATCGCTTCATGCCGCGACTGCTCATCTTGATCGAGCGCCGTTTGGCTGGCAGACGAGCGGATGCCGAGGACATCGCACAAGAGTCCCTGGCAAAGGCATTTCAGCACCTCGACCGTTTCGATTTCAACTACCAGTTTTCTACTTGGTTGTTTACGATTGCATATCGAATGGCGACAGACTTTGCACGCAAAGAAAAACGCCGACCCATGTCGTTTCCGATAGAAATCGCTGAATTCGACCGATCTCTTCACACGCCAAGACGGAACCATCCTTGGTCCGAAGTCGTCGACGATGTCTGGAGCCTTGCCCGTTCGACTCTGATAGAATCGCAGTACACGGTCCTTTGGCTCAAGTATGGCGAAGGCCTGTCGATACAAGAGATAGCAAGTGTACTCAACAGAACTCAAATCGGTGTCCGAGTTCATTTGCATCGTGCTCGGAGCAAACTCGCCAAGGAAATTAGTCGCATGGACTGCGATCGTTCGAACAATCGATTCAATCACTTTCCGCCATCATGATACGATCCATAGCCAAGTTCCTGATTCAGTATTCCTACGATTCGCAGTCTCTCCAGACGGAATCGCAGTCTCGCACTTCGGATCGACTGCCCCGCTGGCTTCGCCGCTGGACAAACCACGATCTGCAATTGCGCAAATTCGAACGTGATCTGCTTCGGTTGGAAGGCAAGCTCATCGGGCAGGCCGACACGCATCTTGCCAATGATCTTCGGCCCGACACGTCAGCAGATCTTGAGGTTTACAATAAATCGAAAACGTACGATTCCGTATTTCATTCCCCTGTGGCATTGACCGCACTGGCGGCGGGGTTGGTTTGCGTATTGCTGGCAGGTCGTTGGTTTCTTTCGCAACCAGCATCACAACCCCTAGGTGCGCCCAACATTGTTTCGGCGGGGCATAATGAATCGAAGCAAACTGTGGACGCAAACCAACGCGAAGAATGGGTTCTGTCGACGTTGAAAACAACGAAGCTACTGGCTGATCAATTCAAGCAAAAGAGCAGAGCAGCGAACAACACCCTCTTGTCGGTCAATCGAACGATGTTGGATGAGGAGGACCAGATCAAGGCGTTGTGCTTAGAAGGCCTTAAGTTTGTCGGGCAGAAACTTCCTGCAGCCACTGTACGAATGCTGGGAATGAATGAAACCCGTCATTTCTAGTAGCTGCCAATTATCGCCCCACTGGCATGAAGCCGGTGGTAGCGAAACACAGGAAAAAAAGGCTGCACAGCGTTGCTCCCAGCCCGGGAGGGTGACTCAACCGGACGATCTACTCGCGAGAGTGATACGATTCGAGCACGAGCAAAGTGTAAGCGATCGTAACGAAATCAATAAAGGACTCGCCTTACGCCAGAACCTTGTCAATGGCTTTGCCACCGCCCCCTATCTTGAATGGGCGACCATTGGGCGCAAAATACTCTTTGTTCGTTTCGAGGCCAGCGGCTTTGGCTATCGTCGTATTGAAATCAGCGATCGAAACACTATCCTCCGCCACGGATCGGCCATCTTCGTCGGACGAACCGTAGACTTGGCCACCTCGAATACCGGCACCTGCTAACACGCAGGAAAAGACGCCGGGATGGTGATCGCGACCGGCGTTCTCATTGATCTTGGGCGTTCGCCCAAATTCGGTCGCTAGTACTACCATGGTGGTTGCAAGTAACCCTTGCGCCTTGAGATCGGTCAGCAAAGCGCTCATCGAGTGGTCGAGCACGCCAGCTCGGTCCGGAAGATCCGTAAAAATCTGCTGGTGCATATCCCACGGGCCAAATTCTACCTCGACAAATCGAACGCCCCCTTGAATCAGTCGGCGAGCCAACAAACATCCCTGTCCGAATCGATTCGTGCCATAGAGTTCTCGCATCTTGTCAGGCTCTTTGGTAATGTCGAAGGCACCTAATTCCTTGCTGCCCATCAATCGCACGGCTTCTTTGTACATTTGATTGTACGTGTCGACTTCAGTACCCGAGAACTTCTCTCGAAAGTCGCTATCAATTCGATTGGCCAAGGCCAATCGTCGCTTGAAATTCGTGTCCGAAAGATAGCTCGGTGACTTGATGTTTTCCAACCCTTTGGCTGGGTCGCCGATTGGGACCGGAATCACGGCTGATTCCAAGAAACCTGCATTCGGATGTTCATTTCCATTTCCGATAAGGACGTTGCCCGGTAGGTCTTTGCTGATCTTGCCCATCGCATGCTGAAACCAAGGCCCCAGCGCCGGATGACTGACACTGTTCAGTTTCTTATAAGCGGTTCGCATCAGGTAAGTCCCTTGCTCGTGATCGCCCGTTTCGGTGGTGAGAGAACGAATCACGGCAAGCTCTTCGGACAGGGCTGCCAAGCGCGGCAATGAACCGCCGAAGAAGATCCCAGGCGTCTTTGTTTGGATCGATTCCGTTTCGCCTTGGACTTCTCGACCCGGTTTGGGGTCAAACGTATCGATATGACTCATCGCTCCGCGCATCGTGAGCAAGATGACTTGCTTGGCCTTGGCCGCAGGTGCAATCGCGAAGGCACTTTGGTCCCATTTTGAAAGAATCTGAACCCCTAACAAACCAGCTGTCGCATGCGCAAAAAGCTTTCGACGTGAGAAAGGGTGGTCCAGGTTATCGTCAGAATGATTCGACATGTTATTTTCAATTGCGGAAGAATTCTTATTGAATGAAGATGAACTCTCGAGTGTTGAGCAGCGACCAAATCAAGTTTCCGAAACCTTGCCCCATGGTTTCTGCAGTCTTGACTTCTTTCACTGCGAAATCGCGGTCCGAGATCGTAGGCTTATGCGATAAGATCGACAGAAAGACGATGTCCACGCCATTTACATTCCCAACTTGTATGACGTTGTCGTAAATCACCGAGCCCGGCTCGAGCAGGATGTGGGTAATCGGGCCATTGAACATGGCCAAGATTTGCGGAACCGTTCCAACGGTTCGTCCACCTTCGATGGTTTCTCGATCGCTCTGGCCAAATTGGCGTAAGAAGTGGCCCAACGGAACGGGAGCTGGTATTTCACTGGCTCGCACCAAGAGTTGCCCTTTGTAGCCGCAGATCTTTTGAAGCTCGCGATTGTATTTGGGCAAAAAATAGGTTGACTCATAATTGGCAGCCACTTTTTCGACGTCAGACAGTTGAACCTTGCCCAGTTGCAAGTCAACGACGTCCGCAATTTCTTTTGCAGTCGGTCTTTGATAGGCCCAAGGGTTGTAGGCGACCAAGGTCAGCAGCGAATCCCACAATTGTTCCGCTGTCATTCGGTGCAGAACCGGTGCGGCAAACGCATAGGCATCGGTCGACGACGGGTCGTGGACCATAGCCAGTTTTTGATACGTTTGCGTGTTTGCAATGATCCGTATCAGTTCTCTCAGGTCGAAGTTCAATCGCAACACTTCATCGGTCAAGTGTTCGAGCAGCTCCGGGTGGGATGGCTTGCTATCGTTGCGAAAGTCGTCTATTGGTTCGACGATACCGAGCCCCATCATTTTCTTCCACATTCGATTTGCGATGTTCCTTGCGAACTGTCGGTCGTCGCGACTGATCAGCCATGCTGCAAACTGTTCTCGACGATCCCCTTTGGCAGATACGGATGGCACACTGCCCCATAAAACTTTTGGTTTAACGATGTCGTTTGGTTTGGCATCGGAATAAGCATAGTCATGCGGAAGTTTCAACTCGCGTTTGGCGAATCGAACTGCAT
This sequence comes from Pirellula sp., assembly GCA_031372345.1. Classification (GTDB taxonomy): domain Bacteria; phylum Planctomycetota; class Planctomycetia; order Pirellulales; family Pirellulaceae; genus JBKCUI01. The sequence goes on along the minus strand of JANMLD010000356.1, from coordinate 4,146 downwards.
ATTGATTGGCACGAACCAACTGTTGAAAGGGAGCACTGACTTTGCCATCCGTGGTCTTTTCTCGCGCTTCTTTGATCAGTTGATTGACGGGGTTGCCTTTCTTGAATTCGGGATCGGTACTATTCAAGCGTGTACGCGTACCTGTCGTAAACGCTGCGAGTTCGTAAAACTGACGTTGCGTCCAGGAGTCGAACGGGTGGTCGTGGCACTGAGCGCAACCGATTTGCTTTCCAAGAAAGACTCGCACCGTGTTGTCGACGTAGGGCAAAGGCATTCCATCGTCGCGCAACTGAAAACCGACTGCTGGATTCTGCCAAACCTTGCCGCTCGCGGTCAGCATTTCATAGACCCATTTGTCGTACGGTTTGTTCTCTGCGATCTTCTCTTTGACATAGGCCAAATACGGATCGAGCACGATGTTGTTTTGTGGCCTCTCACACAACCTCAAAACATCCGCCCAGTAATTATAGAAATGGCTCACGTAGTCCGGACTCTCTAGCAATGAGTCGATCAAATCAACCCGTTTTTCTTTGGATCTCGACTTCAAAAAATCGGTCGCTTCCACGTACGTTGGGATGCGCCCGCCAAGTTCCAGATAAGCACGGCGCAGAAACTGATCATCCCGAAGGGCGGGCTGACTCTTCACTCCGTTGACTCTCCAGCCGTTTTCTAAGATTGCGTCGACTTTGGCTGCAGCCTCCAATACCGCTTCTCGATTCGACCGGTCGATTGACGCGACCTTCATAATAGGGCCTGCGGGAGGCTTGAGCACGCTCGCTGGCAATCGAACAGGCGGCGGTTTGGTAGGTGCGGCCGCCTTCTTACTCGGTGCATTTGGTTTGCTTTGAGCGAAACTGGTACCTGCCATACAGCAACAAACAACCAAGGCTGACAGCAATGCGAAATATCGAACTGGCATGGTTTCACTCAAAAAAGTATCAGTCGGTGCAGCGCACTTCTTTGGGATAACGATCGGTCGCTACCAATCGTACTCTCGGAACTGAGCGGAATGCCGAATTTCCTTCACGGAGCTCGCTTGCGAAGCTTTCGCTGAAGCGAGCGACGATGGATTCCTAACCTGCGTGCTGCCTCGGAGATGTTGTTGCTGCAATCGGCCAGAATACGATGAATGTGTTCCCATTCCGCTTGTGCCAAAGTCGGTACCGGGATCAGCTCGTCGTTGTCCACGATCTGCACTTCGGACCCACCGCGTTTGAAAGCATTGAGGATATCATCGGCGTCGGCTGGCTTGGGCAGGAAATTAACCGCACCCAATCGGATGGCGTCAATCGCCGTCGCAATGCTTCCAAAGCCAGACAAAATCAAAACTTGCACGTCGGGCCGAATGGCTTTCAAGTCCGCTATGATGCTCAAACCGATTCGCCCAGGCATCCTCAAATCAACCACAGCCAATTCCGTTGGGTCATGCCTGTACAATTCGACCGCTTCGTCGCAAGTGCCAGCAACCACCACTCGAAAGCCTCGCTCTTGAAAGGCTATCGCCAATCGATCGCGCAGCACGAAACTGTCGTCCACCAACAGGATGCTTTGAAATTCTTGATCCAAGGAATCTGGCATTTCGGAGGCATTCATGGAATTGGTCTGCATCAAATACCTGTCCACTGAATTGGTGTTCTAAGGCGAGCGGTAGATCGGGATATCCCAACCCGATGCGTGAGCGAGGGATAACCACGGAAGTCCCTCACTTACGTCTCGGGTTACGATTGGTCGTTATCAAATCGCTGCTTACCTCAGCCTAATGCGGCCATGCACTTTTCAAGTAGTTTCTTGGTCGCCATGATCCCATCGTCTTCGCTCAACTTGGAGCCTTCGTACTCGATTCCAACCCAGCCGTGATAATTGGCATCCATCACGATCTTCATCATTTTCATGAAATCGATCTTCGTCTCGTTGCCCTCTGCGTCAAAATCGTAGCTCTTCGCACTGACCGCTTTGGCAAGAGGCATCATATCGGTAACCCCTTGATATCGATCGTAATCATAAAAATTGCCGAAGTCGGGAAGCGTTCCGCAATTGGCTAAGCCAGTCATTCGAATGGTCTCGGATAGCCATTTGCCATTGGAACTCAATCCTCCATGGTTCTCGACGATTACATTCATGTCCAACGGCTTGGCGTATTCGGACAGCCGACGAAGTCCGTCCGCTGCGAGTTTCTTGCCTTCCTCATACTCCGCCTTCGTCCCTGCATTGACTCGGATCGAGTGGCATCCAAGGTATTTGGCAGCGTCGACCCACTTGTAGTGGTTCTCGACAGCTTTCGTTCGGTTTTGCTCGTCGATGTCGCCGAGATCACCTTCACCATCCACCATAATGAGAACATTGGTGACCCCTAGATCGCTGGTTCTCTTCTTCATTTCAGCTAGATAGGTCTCGTCCTTGGCCTTATCCTTGAAGAACTGGTTCACGTACTCAACCGCAAGAATTCCGAATTTCTCCTTCGCGACTTTAGCAAAGTCCAAATTGTCGAGTGTCTTTTTTTGAAGCGATTTGTGAAGTGACCATTGTGCCAACGAAATCTTGAATGGCTTTGGCTTGTCACCTTGCGCAAATAGGCCAGCATTCGGCAACGCCATCGCTGCGCCCAAGCCAACTGTCGCAGTGGAAATGAAATTACGGCGAGAAAAATGATTCGTCATGGAATGGAGGATTCTGGCTGGAGTTGGGTGAAGAGGACAAAAATGCCTATTTAGCTCATAATTGTATTTTGGCCTGAGTTTGTGAGCAAGCAATGAAATTGCAACTTACCGGTCAAAGAAATCGGTCTATGGCCTATCGTTTCCAAACTGAGCGAAAAAGTCCAGCGTTTCGAGACTATTCCACGGTCTGTACCCAATACGCTATAATTGTTTTCCCTACCACCTTCGGAAACTCGGCCACAACTTGGTCCATTTCAACCATTACCCCCCGAACAAGGCAATAAATATGCAATCGGTCGTAAAGCGATTCTTGCTTCTCCCAACTCTTACTTTTTGCGGTTTAGGCGCAAACTCCGCATTTGCCGACGACTACGACCCAACTGCTGTTGCGAAAGCTGGCATTGCGAAAATGAAGGTTGGAGCCAAGGATTGGCCCCAGTGGGGCGGCTCGCCAGAACGCAACAACGTCCCCGAAACTGGGGCTATGCCAACCGCATTCAACGTCAAGACCGGCATGAATATCCGCTGGTCCGTGCCACTCGGTTCGGAAACCTACGGCAATCCAGTTATCGCCAACGGCAAAGTCTACGTCGGCACGAACAACGGCAACGGCTATATCAAGCGATATCCCAACACTGTCGACCTCGGTGTCCTGCTATGCGTCGACGAAAAAGATGGCAAATTGCTTTGGCAACACAGCAGCGAAAAACTCCCAACCGGCCGCGTTCATGATTGGCCGAACCAAGGGATCTGCTGCGCGCCGATGATCGAGGGGGATCGTCTTTGGTACGTAACGAGTCGCGGTGAAGTTGTTTGCCTGGATACCGAAGGCTTCAACGACAACGAAAACGATGGCCCATTCAACAAGGAACCAAACGAAAACAAAGACGAAGCCGACATCGTTTGGAGACTCGACATGATGTCAGAGCTCAATGTGTCTCAACACAATATGTGCAGTTGCTCAGTCACGGCAGTAGGTGACCTATTGTTCGTCAATACTTCCAACGGCGTGGATGACGGTCATTTGACTGTCCCCGAAGAAAAAGCCCCAAGCTTCATTTGCATGAACAAGCAGACCGGAAAGGTGCTTTGGACCGACAACACACCAGGTGCCAACATCCTGCACGGTCAATGGTCTTCGCCTGCTTCGGCAAAACTCGGCGGCCAAGACCAAGTCATTTTCGGCGGCGGGGACGGTTGGCTCTATAGCTTCGATCCTAAAGGCAACGGCAGCCAATCAAAAATGCTATGGAAGTTTGATTGCAATCCCAAAGACTCTATCTATCGCCTCAACGGTGCAACTCGAAATCACATCATCGCGACTCCCGTCATTTACGACGGTTTGGTTTACGTGGCAGTCGGCGAAGACCCAGAACACGGCGAAGGGGGTGGTCACCTGTGGTGCATCGATCCAACCAAGCGTGGTGATGTCAGTCCAACCCAGGTCTTCAATTCAGCCGACCCGAAAAAAGTGATTGCACCCAAACGC
>JANMLD010000327.1:0-32025 GCA_031372345.1 Pirellula sp. | reverse complement strand
AAGTCAGCCAGCATTGCCGTGCTTTGCGGCGATTATTCCGGTCTTTTTGCGATTGTGTCACGGGACTCATCCGATCGGTTCAGCTACCTTGTCGCAGCTACGTGGAAGCTAGTTCTGAGACAACATTAGTATAGCCAAAGGTTGGCGGAGTCGGTGCGGCAAAGGGCGAGCAAGCTGCAGGTGCGTCACTTGGCTAGTTGCGTTTCTGTTCTTTCCCCTTCCTTTCCTGGATTTCTTTCGGACGACGCTCTTGTTTTGACGGTTTCCTGGCCCTATCTTTAATTCCAGAGGGCTCCGGGAAATGATCCGATTTATTCGCCTAATTTTGATCGCTTTGGTCGCCATGCCACAGGGGTGGTGCTGCGTCGCTGTGGATTGCGGGAACTGTTGTGACGTTTCTAAAACGGCGGCTACCCAACAGAAAACACTATCGTGTCCTTGCTGCACACAACTTGACTTGAATATTTGTCACCCTGATTCGAGCAACGATGGTGGGGAGCGGATTCCCAAGTCTTGCGATTGCAAGTGTCAGTTTTTGATAGCTGCCACGAACCCTCCACCCAGTGTTGTTGCGACCGCAATTGACTCCCGTTTTTATGAGCCATTTGAAATGGTACCGCAATGCCATTCAGGGCAAACGGTTTCTGCCATTTCTTTCTTCGCCTTTGTTCGGCTGCAGATTCTCCAATGTAGTTGGCAATGTTGATTCCAATTGGATTTTGATCGAACAATAATGATTCATTGGATTCTGGTTTTTAAATAAGAGAGTAACATTATGTTTACAAAGATTGTGTTATTGAGTGCGGCGAGCGTTTTGGCCTTGGTGGCCAGTGCAAACACCTACATGGGCACGAAATCGCAAGGCTGCTGTTCAAAGTCGTCTAGCTGTTGCCAAGTCGATATGACCTCAGTCGAAAGCACCAAGTCACCTTGCGTGTGTTCCAACTGCAGTTGTAGCCAATGTCTGCCTGACGATTGCTGCTGTCCGGACTGTTGTTCTGACGGCGTATGCTGCGATGGTGCAGGTTGCGATTGCTGTGGGGACGCGGCCTCAAAACTTGTCAGCACCACTGTAGAAACTTGCGAGAGCAGTTGCTGCTCCAAGAAGTAGCGGCGTATTGCAAACCGACAAGTTCATGATGTAGTCCAGCTTGACGAGATGCGTTTCATCAAGCTGGACTTTTTCGTTATTTTTGGAGTGCTGGGATTCATCCCAGCTTTTAGATCACGCAGCGGCAGATTGAGAACAAAGCCCACGGGTATAGAGATCGTCCGGTTTGTTTTTCAGGGATTTTCAACGAAAGTTATCCTGTCAGCGGGCCCAACCGGAGGGTGACTAAACCGGACGATCTCTCGATAGTTGATGCTTTGCAGATGATATACGATGCTTTGCCGATGAGTTCTAGCGATTCTGAACGCAGGACGTTCTAAAAGCTCCGATGAATCGGAGCACTCCAAATGTGCCGCAAACGGTTGGATTTCGGTTCGCTGTGTGTTATTATCCCGTATTCTTTAGCCCATGTCGTTGCTTGTATTAAGATCTATTTGGCAGAAAACATTATGAAACACATGCTCTTGATGGCTGTCGCTTGGCTCTTTGTTACGCCGGTTGCTTTTTCAGCTCAGAGCATAACTGGCAAGCACCCCAACATCCTGTTCATCCTGACGGACGATCAGGGCTACGGAGACATTTCCGCGCATGGCAACCCGGTTCTCAAGACCCCCAATCTCGACAAACTCCGAAGCGAAGGGGTGCGATTTACGGACTTTCACGTTAGCCCAACCTGTTCACCCACGCGAAGCGCACTGATGACAGGCCGCCATGAGTTCAAGAACGGTATTACGCACACGATTCTTGAACGGGAACGGCTCACGCTCAACGCCACCACCATTGCGCAGGTGCTCCAATCCACCGGTTACACCACGGGCATATTCGGCAAGTGGCATTTGGGGGATGAAGCAGAGTACCAGCCGAATCGCCGAGGCTTCGATGAAGTTTTTATCCATGGAGGCGGGGGTATCGGGCAGATTTATCCTGGCTCTTGCGGCGACGCACCAGGTAACAAGTATTTCGACCCCACCCTTTTGCATAATGGCAAGTTTGAAAAGACCAAAGGCTATTGCGCGGACCTCTATTACGAACAAGCGACCAAGTGGATCGACTCGCAACGCAAGGGTGATAAACCTTTCTTCGCATACATTCCTTCGAACACACCACATGGTCCCTACATCGCTCGCCCAGAAGACAAGGCTGTTTACGAAGGCAAAGGACTGACGCCCGAAACAGAGAGTTTCTTTGGAATGCTCCATAACATTGACCAGAATGTTGGCAAAATCGTTGCCAAGCTTGACGAGTGGGGAATCGCCAAAGACACGCTCGTCATTTTCATGAACGACAACGGTGGCACCGCCGGCGTGAAGGTGTTTAATGCTGGAATGCGTGGCTCCAAAGGGAGCGCGTGGATTGGTGGTACGCATGCCAGTTCCTTCTGGCGTTGGCCCGGCACGATCAAGCCCGCGGACTGCGCAGCCCTCACGGCCCACATTGATTTCTTCTCAACGCTTGCGGAAATTGCGGGAGCAAAGATTCCCGACGCCGTTAAACCACAAGTCGAGGGACGCAGTCTCGTGCCATTGTTAGAAAACCCCAGCACTCCATGGGCTGACCGTTCTCTGATCACACATCAAGGCCGTTGGCCAAAATTGGCAGATCCGAACGAATCGAAATTCAAGATGTGCAGCGTCCGCAGTGCGAGATGGCATCTGGTCTCGGAAAAGGGGGCGGCAGAACCCAAGTGGGAACTATTTGACCTGAAAGCCGATTATAGCGAAACGACCGACGTGGCTGCACAGCATCCTGAGGTCGTGAAGGAATTGGCTGCCGCCTTCGAAAAATTCTGGTCGGAGGCGATCCCGATGATGGTTAACGAAAAGGCCGAGGGCCCATCGATCAATCCCTTCCAGGAACTGTACTACAAACAGTTTGGCGGAAGTCCGACCGAAGCTGATTTGGCAAAGATGAATCCCAAACGCAAATTGAATTGAAGGTTTTCCGTAGTGCAGGCTGCCAGCCTGCGGGCTGTGGTGCAGGCTGCCAGCCTGCGGGCTGTGACCAGTCAGGCTAGCAGCCTAACCTACGCTAGCTTCCCCCGTAAATGTTCCGGCAAATCAGGCTGCTGCCACGCGCTCATTCCACCATCGATGTAAATGGTTTGTCCATGAATGTGTTCTGCGTCGTCGCTTAGCAAGAAGGCAGCCATGGGGCCGCATACCGATGCTTCTGGGACTTGACCGTTGGGAGTATGCAATTGCATCCAACGCAGTGCATCCGCGTCGTGATTGAGTACGTTGGTCAATGGCGTTCGTACCAAGCCGGGTGCAATTGCGTTGACGCGAATGCCATTGGGTGCGAGCGCCACGCAAAGCGAGCGGACCAAACTGGAAACAGCGGCCTTGGAAGCATCGTAGGCCGTGTGATCGGGTTCCGCTAACAAGCCATTGATCGAAGCGGTGAAGAGTACGCGACCCGAGCGCTGTCGTTGAATCCAACGCCTTGAAAAAAACTGGGTCAAAAAGTAGCCGACTTTGACATTCAAATCGAAGGTGCGATAAAAGGTTAATTCGTCCATCGCTAAGAAAGGTTTGTCGATGAACACACCAGCGTTATTAACGAGAAGGCTGAGTTCAGGTTCGATTTCAATCGAGCGTTCTGCAAGTTCGCGTAGGACCGTTTCAAGTGGCTGCCACAGATCGCAGTAGATGGGGGTAACCCGAACGCCGTATGCCCTGCATTGTTCGAGTGTCGCAATCGCCGTTTCATCTTCCTTGAGGCCGTGCACTACTAAATTCGCCCCTGCCTTGGCAAGGCTTAGAGCGATGGCTGCACCAACGCCTTGCGTGCCACCCGTAACGAGTGCCGAGTGTCCAGTTAGTTTCATATGCAGGTGAAATTGAGTATCGCGATTAATTGGTTATCGATACTCTACCAGTGTATCTAGAGTGTTGCTACTAGATTGTCGCCGTTCGCCACACGAACGCTGCGAATTGTGGCTGAGCGAGGCTCTCGCTCAGGTTTTGAATCCAAAGAGTGAAGGGCCTCGCTCGTCCACAAGTGTGGCAGGATCGCTCTTTCGCGGAGCGAAAGGCGACAATGGATTTATTCATCGCGCAGACCAAGGCGGGCAAGCCATCGTCCGCGTGTACTGGCTTTAGTGGATTTTAATTCCTCTTCGGTCTGTGGAGGATTGTTGTCATGGAAAGAGCGGGTTTTTTCTTGCAATTCCAGGCGTTCGCGAGCCAGCTTGGCTCTTTCCATGGACATCTCGATTTCCGCTTGCCGCTGTTTCTGCTCCCAATCGTCTCGGAGTTCCTTGAGCCGCAGTCTCTCGGCGACAATAAGCGAATCTGACTCGATCATTTCCGCAATCGCGCCAACACCGATCGACATTCCGTCGTGGGCGATGGACTGTTGTTCGATCAAGGTCTTCAAATCGGAAATCTCTTGATCGCGTCGTTTAATCTCGACGCTGGTTTGTTCCACGATCCTTTCGATGTCCAGGACCTTGCGAGGGTCACACGGCGCTTCGGCATGCGTTTCCGCTTCCAGTTGCTGCAACAAAGCCTCCTTGCGTTGTTCCCAGGTCAGTGTTTCGGATTTCTGGCCAGATGAGGCTCCTTGAAACTTTGCCAAACGGGAGCCGAGGTCGTTGCTTTGCATGCGCAGTTCAACAGCCTCATGCCTAGCTTCCAACAATTGACTTCGCAGTTGTTCCACTTGAATTCGCAATTCCGATTCATCCGGAGGGGAGTGCTTGTTGACTCCTTTGGCTTCTTTCAGTTCGCTTTGTAGGAAATGCAGTTGATCGTTCAGCTGGGAAACTTCTAAGGCGAGTTCCGTTTCGCGAGCATCCGTTTTTTCCAAAACCTTTTGAGCAATCGTTCGCAACTCGGCTTGTGACACTCCGCCGTCGACCGCTTCGGACTCGATGAATGTGAGCAGCTCTTGGTACTCGGCCCGTGCATGCAAGAGCATCGACGATAGTTTTGTGTTTTCTTGTTGGACCGCAATCAGCTTGGTTTCCAACTTTTGAAAGCGAGACTTTCCTGCATCTGAGTCGGTCGAAGTCAAACGCGATTCGGCGGTTTCAATGGCTTGTCGAAGATGTTCTCGAAGCGATTCGATTTCGAGACGCTCACGTTCAAAGGTTCTTGAACGCTCCATGAGTTCGTTGAGTTTGGTGTCAACCGCTTGAGACCAAGCGGTCCCGTTTTCTGGACGGTCCTCGTTTTGCGGTGGCTGGGTTTGGACGCCCGAAACCGACGATTCCTCCGAGCGAATCGCATTTTCCAGGATGTCAACGACTTCGATTGCTCCTACCCCGATGTCGTATGTATCGGAGGTCGAGATCGGCAAACTGTCGGGCGGGGTTTTACGAGCTGCCATGGCAACAGCACCGTCCGGCGGCCTGGCTTGCGAACCGTTCGAATCGACTTGCGAGACCTTGGTGGCCTGGCCTTTTTGCCGATAACTTTTTTTGGTTTGTTGACGCCTCTCGTTGGCCATTGCTGCAGTGTATTGATAAGATGGTTCGGAAACATTCGCTGACGAGAAATCGCAACGATCATTTAAACAGATAGGTCACACCGAGTTGGCGAGTTGCCCCCCTGGGGCTTTTTAGACGATTTGCAGGGCGGAAGCCGCCGACTTTGACGGTTTTACGGATCCTATCGCTTACCAACAACTACCGCACGATGGCTCGCATTAAACCCGGGGATACGGACGAGAATCAGACCTTTGAGTCCGCGATGACCCAATTGGAGCAGATTGTTCGCAAGTTGGAGGGGAATTCGCTGGGCTTGGAAACATCGCTCTCGGAGTATGCAAAAGCCGTGGAATATGTTCGTTTTTGTCAGCAGCAGTTGACTGGAGCCAGACGGAAAATCGAAAAGCTCCGAGGCTTGACGGGGCGAGGCGAGGCGATCACCGAGACCTGGGAGGACGATGACGAAGGTTGAGGTCCGCAAAAATGCTTGCTCTAGGTGACTACATTTTTTGTCACTTAAGCCTACAATGTCGCTGAATTAATGCCACTTCTTCCGAGTGCTTTGAGACCAATATCAACCATTGTGCAAATCTCGAACGATCCAACAAATGAAACCGCTGACTTGCTAGGCCGGTGGCAGTCGTTAACTTTTGAAGTAGACGCCAAGTTGGAGAGTTGTATAAAAAAACTCTCCCAGGGCTGCCCGGATGTGCTTCGCGAAGCCATGCGATATTCCTTGCTATCGCCGGGCAAAAGGCTTCGCCCAATACTCTGCTTGCTTTCAGCTGAAGCTTTGGGCGGCTCGACCTGCAACGCATTGGCCAATGCAGCGGCCGTAGAAATGATTCACAGCTATTCACTCATCCATGATGACTTGCCAGCCATGGACGACGACGATCTACGACGTGGTCGGCCAACATGCCATATCCAGTTTGATGAGGCGACTGCGATTCTAGCCGGTGATGCTTTGCAGGCCTTGGCTTTTGAAACGATCCTATCGGGTAATACCGATTCAGCCATTGCGGTTCGAAGCTGCCTGGTATTGGCAAAGGCCGCAGGTCCAGAGGGGATGGTGGGTGGTCAATGCGACGACCTTCTCGCGGAAAAACAGGGAGGTGGGGTTGAAATGCTCCACGCAATTCACGCTAGAAAAACCGGAGCGATGATTCAGGCTTCGGTGGTTCTTGGGGGCTTGGCAGCCGGCGCATCGCCTGACGAATTGGAAAAACTGGCCATTTACGGAGAATGCATCGGAATTGCGTTCCAAATTGTGGACGACCTACTGGACGTGGAGGGTACGAGCGAAAACACTGGGAAACGTACCGGAAAAGATAGCCAAAGAGGCAAACTGACCTTTCCAGGGATATATGGTATTGGGGCGAGTCGCGACCGAGCCCTGGAATTGATTGAACGAGCGATTTCGATTGTGAATGACTTTGGTCCACCCTCAACTCCATTAAAACAACTTGCACGATACATCACGGATAGGAGCCACTAGAAACTCTATGCACGAAATGCTCGCCAAACTAGAGTCCGCCGAACCGCTTCAACACATGTCCACACAGGAGTTGGAATTGCTCGGTGTGGAGATCCGCGATGTGCTGTGCAACCTCCTTGCAACTCGGACGGCACACTTTGCTTCGAATTTAGGGGTCGTGGAGCTTTGTCTTGCGCTGCATAGTGTCTTTGACTTCCGAAAGGATCGACTGATCTGGGATACAGGGCACCAGATCTATCCGCACAAACTGGTCACCGGCCGCTACCACGAATTCAAAACCATCCGTGAACGCGGTGGCTTGATGGGCTACCCAAACCCCAGCGAGAGCGAATACGACTTGTTCATGACAGGCCATGCTGGCTGCAGCGTTTCAACTGCTCTGGGTCTCAAAAGCGGCGACGATTTGACCGGACAAGCTGGCCGAAAAAGCATCGCAGTGATCGGTGATGGTGCGTTTCCCTCCGGCATCGTTTTCGAAGCCATGAACAACGCTGGCGAACTCAATGCCGACATGATCGTGGTTTTGAACGACAACAAGATGTCCATTTGCCCACGAGTGGGCGCCGTTGCGAGCTATCTCGATCGTCTTCGCACTAACCCTTTCTATACCGGGTTCAAGAGCGAAGTAGTCCGAGTACTCAACAAACTGCCCCTCTTTGGTGATCCGACCGAGCGACTACTTGCTCAAATCAAAGAAGGTGTTAAAGCTGGTATGGTGGGTGGCATGCTCTTTGAGGAATTTGGATTCCGATACATCGGGCCAATCGATGGGCACGATATTCACTTGCTCCGCAAGTATTTGGAGATGGTCAAGGATCAAAAAGGACCAACGCTTTTGCATGTGGTCACCGAAAAAGGGAGAGGCTACAAGCCTGCTGAAAAGGACCCTGTCTATTTCCACACTCCACCCGCGTTTGAAGATGAAGATGGATGCCCTAAGCCGCTGAGTGCGAGCGACAAGCCAGCCTTCACCAACTATGCTCGCGATGCCATCATGAGTCAAATGAAGAGCAATCCCACCGTGACAGTGATGACAGCCGCCATGTGCCAAGGGAACAAGTTGGAGCCGGTTCGCGATGCCTTTAGCGATCGATTTTTCGACGTCGGTATCTGCGAGTCGCATGCGGTGGCGTTTGCGGCTGGCCACGCCAAAGTTGGATTGAAGCCGATTGTCGCAATCTACTCGACGTTCCTGCAACGATCCTATGACCAGATTTTTCAGGAGGTCGCTTTGCAAAACTTGCCTGTGACTTTCATGATCGATCGAGCTGGCTTGACGGGTCCTGATGGTCCAACCCATCACGGGCTATTCGACATCGGGTACATGCGAGTCTTTCCGAACATCGTCATGATGGCTCCAGGGGATGCTACCGAGGTCGAGCCAATGCTTCACTTCGCGTTGTCACGTTCCGGTCCGACCGCCATCCGCTACCCAAAGACAACCGCCCAGTCGTTCGAGCGGCCCGTTCAACCGATTGAACTTGGCAAATCCGAGGTGATTCACTGGGGGACCGATGGTGCCATCATCGCGTGCGGTGCCATGCTGCAACAAGCGATTTCCGCCGCCGAAATCCTAAAGAAGGACGGACTCGACGTGGCGGTGATCAATGCTCGTTTCATCAAGCCGCTGGACATGGCGATGTTGACTCAAGTGTTCGAAGAGTGCCGATTCGTCGTGACGGTCGAAGAGGGGGCACTCATGGGTGGTTTCGGTTCTGCGGTACTGGAAGCGGCTTGCTCGAAGGGATGGGACACTCGCATTCTCAGAACGCTGGGGATTCCAGACCAATTCATCGAGCACGGCGATCGCAATGAGTTGCTCAAGGAACTTTCACTGGATCCGTCAGGGATCGCCCAGATTTGCAAAAAACTTAGCGAAAAATACTCCCATGCAGAACATGCAGGAGTTTAGCTGGTGAACAATCCTGCATCTTGGGGATGGATTCGAGATGGCAGATCACGACCACGCGTGGTGGTTCTGGCAGCCCCGAATCGACCCCGAGTCGAACAGGAGCTCAGGAGCATGCTCGAGATCATCGAGCGGTGTGCCGAGATCGTCGCGGTCGACAAGAGTTTTTCCTACGAGTTTGAAAACTGCGAATCGGACCTTGTCGTCGTCCTGGGTGGTGACGGTTCCATTCTGCAGTCGGCTCGTCAGATGTGCCACAACCAGCGGCCCGTGCTTGGTGTCAATCTTGGTAAACTCGGGTTTCTTGCGGCTATCTCACCCAGTCAGTTCGTCGACATCTGGCCGAAGGTTTGCGATGGAAAATTCTCGGTGACCAACCACTTGATGTTTCAGTGCCAAGTCTATCAAGGGGACTTGCTGCTGCATTCGATCATCGGCCTCAACGAGGTTTCGGTGCTTGGGGGGCCACCCTACACGATGATGTACATCGACTTGGTTATCGACTCGGTGTTGGCCACTACCTATGCTTGCGATGGTCTCATTGTTAGTACGCCAATTGGCTCAACCGCTCATAATCTTTCTGCAGGCGGCCCGATCCTGCGCCGCAATCTACAGGCTTTCGTCATCTGTCCGATCAGCCCTCACACGTTGACGATGCGTCCGGTGGTGGACACGGCGGATCGGATATTTGACCTCAAAATTCGAGTCGATCATCCAACGGCCAGTGTGGTGGTGGATGGACGGGTAGTCTGTCACTTTAGCCGCGATCTTCGCGTGCAAATTTCGAGAGCCGACGACACGTTTCAATTGATCAGTATTCCTGGTCACGACGATTACCACGCCCTTCGAGAAAAGTTAGGCTGGAGCGGCAAGCCGCGATTGATCGAGTAAGAAAACATGAATTGTTTTGAATCGGCTCCAGCGACGAAGTATAAGGGATAATTTGAAAGTAGCTTCACAGCCAATCGACCAATCGCAAATTTGGAACGAATCGAAAGTCAGCCGTGTTGTTGCTAACCAATGTCAAATCATGGACAATTGCGACGGCGGCAATCATTAAATCCGCAGTTGGAATCGAAATGCCTTTCTTGAGCAACGATCCGCGAATCCATCCAAACTCCTTCGCACATGCCTGATCAAAATCCAAGACGCTGACATCAATCAACAATTCGGCTATTTTACGAAGAAGCGGAGACGGATCATTTACGTGATATGCTCCAGCCTATAACTCACCCAAGACTATTGTAGGCAGAAATAACCCTCCGCCATGTTGCACAAAGCGATGAGCCAATCCGCTCGGCCTCCGAAAATGAGCAGCGCAGATGTTGGTGTCTAGTAGGAAGCTCACTCTTCCTCCATCACCGGTCGGCGTTCCAGTTTTCGATCTTCATGAATCTTCTCCAAGACAGCGTCCATTTCAGGATATTCGCTCCATCCGCCTGCGGAACGAAGGATCCCTTCCCCCCATTTTCCCTTTGCTTGAACAATCTTGACCGATACCTCGACCTCTTGGCCATCGGCAACTCCAAGCTCCTCATCCAGCTCGATGATCTTGCCGTGGACAATCCCATGAATTGTCTTGTTCATTGCATCGTCTCCTTTAACGCTAGCGGCTGGTGAAATCTTACCGGGGAATGGTAGCAGGCACATTCCATGTGCCGTCCGCATATGGCCACGGCACACGGAGTGTGCCTGCTACTTTGGTAGATTCCTTTCGACACTTCCCTAAATGTGTTTGAGTCATGTTTCTACTTATCATCACTTTTCTACTCGTTGAAGTCCACAAAGCTGGGGGTCACTGCAATACCTGTATCCGATTCTAGTACGCTTGTCGATCCAAAAACTAACAGCTCTTCCAAGCTGAAGCGTTTGTAAGTACCCAAGGTAGCGAGGCGGCGAAGTGTGTTGGGTTATTTCCAGCTTGGTATAGGACGCCAAAACAAGGTTGCCAGCCTGAGGAATCATTGGTTGAAATGCTTTAGTGCGCTGCGCGACGCTGGGCTATGTTATTCAACGCTTTCCGCGAAAGGAATCACAGGCTCGACGCCTCTTAGGGCAAACTTAACCGGTTCGACATATGCTCCTTGTTTGTCTCTGCGCTTCAAACAATCCGACTCCAACCGCCACGGACAAATTTAAGCTACGGACCGGACCGATCATCGGCAACGACAGGCATTGCGGTCCAAACTGCTCTCGCACTGAATCAGGCAGGCCACTCGACTCGCTACCAAAAACAAGCCAATCGCCCAGTTGAAATATTGCGTCCGAGTAACTTCGGGACGCAAATTTCGTAAAGAACCAAGTTCGCTCCAGTGGAAGCATGGGGAGCAGGTGTGACCACGAATCCACCGATTCCCAATCGAGATGCTGCCAATAGTCCAAGCCGGCTCGTTGCAATTGCTTGTCATCCAATCGGAAACCGGTCGGACGTACGATCCAAAGTTTGGCGTTGAGGGCCACGCATGTACGCCCGATGTTCCCCGTGTTTTGAGGTATCTCGGGCTGATAAAGCACAACGTTGAATCGAGGTGTTGTCATTGTCGCCTTTTGCTCCGCAAAAGAGTGATGACCGGGCGCACTTTCGCGGAGCGAAAGGCGACATTCACTAACGTGCTACCATCGCTTGACGGCGTTTTGGCATGCATAGGATCGCTTCTACCACCATCGCAACAAGCATACTGATCAAGAACCATCGCCAAATCTCTTGGACCAAGCTCCTTGCGGATGCTCCCACCTCGATGCGTGACCAATTCAACGCTCCAAACAAACTGGCGAGTGTTTCGGCTGGTACCAACTTGCCGCTGTCTTCATCCCCAAGCCTGTTTTGAGCAACCAATAGATCGTCGCTGCGATAGACTCCAGGATGTTGCGAAAACTGATTGGACAAAACGCTGGTATCGCCTGCTGCCTGGGCAGCGTTTTCAAAGAGGGCCCCTGCAGGCTGCCCAACCGTGACCATCCGAGTCGAACCGATTCTGGCCGAGCCCGCCGCCAAGACCCGTTGGATCGCTATGTACATCACAATGCCGTCACTGGCAAAGGTCGAATCTCGCAAAGAAGGGGTCGTCGTGCAAACATAGACTCCATTCTTGGCCGAACCAGCCGCGTCGATCCGCATCAGCAGCGGCAACTCGTCGCTCATCGCCGCCAAAACGGTTCCTTCTGCCTGCAATTTGCAGATGCGTTTGATCCCAAGTTGTCCGACCGGCAATGGAGCACCGTTGAGTGTATTTCCTAACAGTTCGGAGTCATTTCGCCATTGCTTCACCCTGGCGAGCGTCAGATCTGCCTCCGTATTCTCAGGCCCTGCGTTCGGGTTCGCATCCAAGCTCTGCCAACCAGTCCATTGCACTCCGAGCGCCTTGGTGTCATTCGGTGTTTCCGGCGGGAAGAGCAACACTTGCCCACCTTCGGCAATGAATTGCGTCAGCAACTCCAGCGATCGGCCTTCCGGCAGTTGTTCGTGCCAAACCACCAACGCAACCGTATTCCAATCGATCGAGTCCAATTGCGAGGAGGCCACCGTTTCGGTTTCGCACTCAATCGCTTGCTCAGGCGAGATGTTCGTGCACAATTCGATGGCCTCGATGACGCGCGGGTTGTCGCTTACTATGACCGTTCGCCTGGCAGGTGGCTTTTCATAAACGAAGTAGCTGGTGTTGTCTGCGGAATTGGTATCGCCAGGAATTCGAACCAAGCCCCAACCCTTATCCAGACTGGCGTTGTCGTTTTCGGACGATAGAGCAATCCGATAGTCGTTGACTTCTGCCGACTCCGACTGCAAGTCGACGTTGAGCACAGTGCGAGCACCACCCACCTCGATCTCGACCGGAATCTGCAACGCTGTCGGCGCGGTGGAGCCGAGCGTTCGCTCGATCTTGAAGCTCAGCGAAAGCTCCACTCCCTGCGTCCCTTTGACTCGCTTGGCCGTCACGACTCGTATCGAACGGTTTTCATTCGAGGCCGGACCGAGATCCAAAACTTGAAATCGAATTTCTTGTGGCAGTCCGATAAAGCCCTCGCGATCAGCAGCCCATCGACCATCGCGGCTTCGCCAATCGCTCTCACGCATGTCCGAACAAATCCATACATTGACGTTTCCAGCTCGGTTGTTCTTGATGTAGAGCAACGCCCGCTCCAGCATCCCAGGAATGTCGCTGGTCAGTCCGTTGCCAACCAACGATGGATCAGTGATCATGCTGGCTGGCGATTCGAATTCAATCGGTTTTTCACGAGCGGAATCGAACACCGCGACTCGCTGAACTCCCAGGGTCTTGAGCGTGTTCGAAAGTTGCAATAATGCCGCTTGAAGCTTGGTCATGCCTGTGCCAGCTTGAGTTTCCTGCATGCTGGGTGAACGATCCAATAGCACGATGGCTACTTCACTCGATCGACTACCTAGCAACCCTATCAATCCGCTGGCCAAAGGCCGAGACGTAAAAAAAATGAGGCAAGCGACTGCCAACGCCCGCATTAGCAGAATGAGCCATTGTCGCAGCTTGGTATAGCCGCTCGACATGCGACTGGCCTGCATCAGAAACATCATGGCCGCCCAAGGAACCGTTTGAAATCGCCTCTGATTGACCAAATGGATAATGATCGGAACCGCGATCAGCGGCAAAGCCAACAAGATCCAGGGCTGAATAAAATTCATCGGACACCTCGTCCACGCGTTCGTCCCACGAGGAACCGCATCATCGGATGCTCATAAACTTCGCTGGTGATCACGCGGTGGTAGTCGACTGCCGTCTCCAGCACGATGCGTTGCAAATCGGTCAGGTACGTTTTCAGCGCCCGATGGTATCGGTCCACAATCTCCGTAGGCTCGACAAACAAGGGCGGTCCACCCTCCATATCCGTAAAGCGAACCGGACGCGTGAACGCGAACTCCATTTCGAGTGGATCCAGCAAATGAAAGGCCGCAACATCATGCTTGCGAAATCGAAGGTGCTCAAAGCAGCCCTTCAATACTGCTGGATCCACGAAGAAGTCAGAGATAATGATCACGAGCGCTCGCTGCCGGACCGTTTCAGCCAACTCGTTCAAGATGGCGGGTAGCTGTGTATCGCCTGCTGGCTTGGCATTTTCAAGCGTATCGAGAATCACCTTGAGGTGAGCAGCGGATCGACGTGGCGGAATGTTTTGTACAATTTTTTCGGCAACGCAGGTCAATCCGACTGCGTCCCCTTGCTGGGCCGCCAAATAGGACATCGAGGCAGCGATTTGCCTGGCGTATTCGATCTTGGTGGTTTGCCCTTTGGAGGCATAAGCCATGGATCCACTCGTGTCCACGACGACACAACAGCGCAGATTCGTATCGGCCTCAAACTCCTTGACGTAATATCTATCGGTTCGGCCGAAGGCACGCCAATCGAGACGTCTCAAGTCGTCGCCAGGTACGTACTTTCGATATTCGGCAAACTCCACACTCGAACCGCGATGGGGAGAGGAATGTCGGCCAGAAATATTGCCCTGCATGGCGTGCCGCGACATGAGCGGCACGGCAGATAGACGCGAAAGAACTTGCGGGTCAAGAAAAGAACGAGTGATTGGGAGCATACGTTAAGCGTTAGCCTATTCCATTTCCTGAACCAAACGCTCTACGATTTTCTTGGCCGTCATGCCTTCGGCTTGGGCAGCAAAGGTCGTAATGATTCGGTGAGTTAGGACCGGCCGAGCGACCGCCTGAATGTCTTCCATCCGAACCATGTAGCTGCCGAGAAGCGCCGCGCGGCTCTTTGCCCCCAGGATTAAATTTTGCACGGCTCGTGGACCAGCCCCCCAACTGACATATGGCTTAAGCCACGCTGGAGCTGTGTCCCCAAGTGGTCGCGTTTTCCGGACCAGACGGGCTGCGAAACTGTAAATATGATCCGGTACCGGCAAACGTCGAACCAAGCGTTGATGTGCGATGATTTCATCGGCACCCATCAATGCATTGAGCTTCACCAGATCGTCACCCGTCGTCGTTCGAGCGATCTGGATTTCCTCTGCTTCGCTTGGGTAATCCAACTCGACCAAGAACATGAATCGATCGAGCTGGGCTTCTGGCAGCGGATAGGTACCTTCTTGTTCGACAGGGTTCTGTGTTGCCAGCACCATAAACGGCGAGGTGAGTTCAAACGACTTGCCGAGGACCGTCACCCTTTGTTCCTGCATGGCCTCGAGCAAGGCCGCTTGAGTCTTAGGCGGAGCGCGATTGATTTCGTCGGCTAAGATGATATTCGAGAAAATCGGTCCTTGGATGAATTGGAATTCACGGCGACCTTCCTGCGTTTCTTGGAGGATATCGGTGCCGGTAATGTCCATCGGCATCAGGTCAGGGGTGAATTGGATGCGACTGAATCCCAGGGACATGGTTTCT
This sequence comes from Pirellula sp., assembly GCA_031372345.1. Classification (GTDB taxonomy): domain Bacteria; phylum Planctomycetota; class Planctomycetia; order Pirellulales; family Pirellulaceae; genus JBKCUI01. The sequence goes on along the minus strand of JANMLD010000327.1, from coordinate 16,711 downwards.
GCGATCTTGCTCACAAGCAGCGTTTTTGCTAGGCCTGGCACCCCCATCAGCAGCGCATGGCGGCGAGCGAAAAGGCAAATCGCCAGTTGTTCGATGACGGCTTTTTGCCCGACAATGACTTTTCCGAGTTCGGCGGCAAACTGAGAATAGGCCGTCCGCAGGTGGTCGATGGCCTGCACGTCATGGTCCGTAAGAGAATGGGCAGTTGCGGCACCAGGCGCGGCAGAATGATTCATGGAAAAACAAGTATGTAAAGGAATGTTGACGGAAACTACCTCCAGGTTTAGACCAAGCCAAAGCAGAATGCAATAGGCCGTGTCGCGTTCCCCAAAACAAGTCATGCGGATCTAATGGTTTTCACCGGGTTGCAAGACAATTTATCGGGTTTTTGAAGCATTTTTGGCATTGTCTAGAGCGCAACGAACAAATCATCGTTGATACATATGCTTTGTTTTGCCCCTTCAGGGCAATGTGGGACGTTTTGCGGTTACCCAGGGCGACGCGTCGCGACTTTTCGTCGCAACGCTCTGCCCTGGGCTATAATGTTGTTGCCCCGTTCGGGGCGATTGCTTCGTTCGGGGCGATTGCTTCGTCGGATGCATCGCCAGATGCCTTTTTCGTTTTCCTCTGTGTCGTAACAACTCTCTTTCTATGTTCGCTGATCCTTCCTTCACCAAGCCACCTGGTGTGCTCTCTGTCGCTCAAATTCGGCAGGTGGATACCGTTGCCGTCCGCGACTTTGGCATGAACAGCCTAGTATTGATGGAAAACGCCGGTCGAGGCTGCGCGGATTTCATCGATGCGAGACTGAATCGATCTAGCGGAATCGTAGTCTTGTGTGGGCCGGGCAATAACGGTGGGGACGGACTTGTGATTGCAAGACATCTGCATGCGATGGGACATCAAATAAGTCTCTGGATGATCGCTGAGCGGGGCAAACTATCGCAGGATGCCGATGCCAACTTAAGAATAGTCGAACACACCAAGATACGCATAAGCTGGATCGGGGAGCGGCTTACTACGCCGGAATTGGAACAGGCCTGGAGTCAATTGCGATCCGACTGTGGAAGCAACCTTGTCGTCGTCGATGCGCTGTTGGGAACCGGCGCGACGGGCCAACCGCGAGCTCTCATGGCGGACGTACTGCGATTGGTTAATGCGGCTTCCCTGCAACGCATCGCGATTGATATTCCCACTGGGCTCGATGCAGAAACTGGAAAGCCCTCCGATACCACGTTTCAGGCTGATATTACCTTGACTTTTGTGGCCAAAAAACCGGGGTTTGCAGAATCCAGTGCGGCCACATTTTTGGGAGAGGTTCAAGTTCTACCGATCGGTGTACCGCCGGAGGTCTTCGATCGCATTTAGGCGAGCGGCGATGTGACAACTACCAATCCTAACCCGATACGTAAGTGAGGGACTTGCGGAATTGTCCCTCGCTTACGCATCAGGTTGGGATATTCCAATCTGCCGATCGCATTTAGTGCATTGAACTTGACCCCAGGGCATTTTTTCCCCTATGGTCCGGCTTGCCCGTCCGATTATGCGTCTGCGTGAATGCGTCGGTGTACTTTTCGTCGATTCATTGTGTTTGAAATAAGTGATAGAGCGCCCGTGAAAAGGTAGTAAGGTTGCATTGATGCGCATAAGTAAGACCCGCGAAATGGCTTGTGCGATGCTCCTTTTCGTGATGTCGATACCATTCGCTTCGGCCCAATCGCCAGCCGCACCGACAGCACCGGCTAGTCAGTCCCTTTACATGGTTATTCGACGGGATGTCGATGTCCCGCCCTCGCGAGCGGCTTATATCCATGAATCGCTCACAAGTCTTTTTCAAAAATACCTGCGCGTCGATCCTGCGAATGCAAGCAAACACGAATTGCAATTGAATTCTGGGCGAGCAACGTTTGAGTTCCGGGCTTCCGAGAACCGTTTGCGAATCGAGGGACCCGAAGCTCTGGCAAACGACATTGCCAATCTGGTTACCACGTTTGCCTCGCTTCGCCCCGAGGAAGCGATACGCATCCTACCTCTGCATGACAATGGGCAAGCTTCATTAACCCAATTTTCAAGCCTGGCCGCCTCTACCAAAAATAACCCGATGCGATTCGCTTCGATGCAACAGGAAGTGACGCCAACGCCTCTGCCAATAGCTCCTGGGACGCCAAACAACACAGCCAAGCCCGACACAGCCAAGCCCAAAGCCCCGACCAGCTTGCCTCTGCCACAGTTTGAAGGGGTGCAGATCGAGATGCTGCCAGAGATCGATGCAATTATCTTGCGAGGACGCGATCAACAGCTATCGGACTTAACCGAAATCATCAAGCGATTGGATGAAGCCAGCCGCTTAACACGACCGGAGATCGAGGTCGTCGCATTGCAGCACGCTGGATCGGCCGCAATCGCAAAGCTAATCACCGCCATGCAAGAAAAATTGGTCGGATCGGTACAAGGCCGGGTGTCGGTGACTCCCCTTGGAAAGCCGAACTCGCTCTTACTGATCGGATGGGGAGAAGCCGTGGCGGCAACCAAGGATCTGATCACAAAACTGGATCAGCCAGCTTCGCCGGACTCGCAATTCGAAGTGATTCAATTGCAACACGCTTCGGCGACCGAGCTCCAAACCCAACTGCGAACGTTCTTTCTTAATCGCGACGGACTGGCCCCAGTCATTCAGTCGATGGTGGACAATCGAACCAATGCCATAGTCGTGCACGCTCCACCACGCGACCTTCTTGAAATCCGTCGGCTCATCTCCCAGCTTGACGTTCCGAAAGGTGCATTGATGCAGCAAGCACGCATTTTTCAGTTGCGACATAGTTTGGCTGCGGACATCGCCAAATCGCTTCAACAAGCTCTCACAACCACTACCACTGGACCGGGAGCCAGCATTCAGCTACTCGATCAAGACGGGCGGACCGTAGCCACCAGCGGCACCTTGGGTACAAACCAGATCACCGTAAACGAACGCAATAACACGCTGTTGGTGTCTTGCCCCCCGGCTACGTTGCCTTTGATTGCTCAGTTAATCGAACAACTCGATACACCTGGGATGGTTGCCAAGATCAAGATTTTCCCAGTCAAAAACGGTGACGCGGCTGCCTTGGTCGAAACGCTTCGAGCCTTGCTCCCTGCCCAAGGGGCTGGGACCGCAACCTCGCCACAACTCTCCAGTGCACCCGACGAGACGGCGCTGATGCCCCTTCGGTTCACCGTCGATACACGCGGCAACAACGTTATCGTTGTCGGCTCGGAGGGGGATCTGAGAATCGTCGAAGCGTTGATTCTGCGACTGGATGAAGGGGACAAGATGCAACGCAAGAGCACAGTTTACCAGCTCAAAAATTCACCGGCGGTCGACGTTGCCCTTGCCATCAACGAGTTCCTTCGAAGCAAGCGACAAGTTGAGATAGCGGCTCCAGGAGCCAACAATCCGTTTGAGCAGATCGATCGGGAAGTCGTGGTTGTGCCGGAACCGGTGCAGAATAAATTGATTCTCAGCGCTACGCCCCGCTACTACGAAGAAATCAGTCGCCTGATCGAGCAACTCGACCAGCAGCCGCCTCAAGTCATGATCCAAGTCATGATTGCAGAAATAACGCTCAGCAATACTGACGAATTTGGTGTTGAATTGGGGCTTCAAGACGCAATACTCTTCGATCGCAGTTTGCTCGGAGCCAGTTCAAGCAATACCCCAGGCTTTAATTTCAACTCGGGCTTGCCGCTCGGCAATAGTGGTTCCGACAAGGCGCTGTTCAATTCAGCTCGCGTTGCTGGCCAAGGAATCTCGAACTTCTCAGTCGGACGCAACAATCAAGATTTAGGATTTGGCGGTCTGGTCTTATCGGCAAGCAGCGAAAACGTCAGTTTCCTGTTGCGTGCGTTGCAAGACTCGAAACGTCTGGAAGTCTTAAGCCGACCGCAAGTCTTGACGCTCGACAACCAGCAGGCCTTTATCCAAGTGGGGCAACGCGTGCCTCGCATTTCCAATTCGAATGTCACTCAATTCGGTACAACCAATGGTCTCATCGATGTCAACGTTGGCCTGATCATAGGTGTGACACCTCGCATCAGTCCGGAGGGAAATGTCGTCATGGAGATCGACGCGGAAAAATCGAAAGTCGGACCCGAGAGCGAAGGTATTCCGGTGTCGACCTCCAACAACGGTACCGTGATCCGTTCACCGCGAATCGATACCATTACGGCCCAAGCCACCGTGAGCGCGGCCGATGGAGAGACGATCATCCTGGGCGGCTTAATTTCCCGAAGCACGAATACGCAGCATCGCCAAGTTCCTTGGTTGGGAAATCTACCTATCTTGAAACATCTGTTTAGCTACGACTTCAATCAAACGTTGCGTACGGAACTCATCATCATCTTGACGCCCCACGTTGTCCGTTCTCAAGGTGACATGGAACGTCTCAAGCAAGCGGAATTTGCAAGAATAAGTTGGTGCGAAGCGGATATCTTTGAGATTCATGGCGATGTCTACCCACGAACCGACATGGCTATGGAAATTATGAAGCAGGACGACTTGGAGGTTGTCTACCCCGATATCGACCCTAGAGGCTCTCACTTGCGTCCTTCGAGGGAGGTGCCATCTGTTGGGCCGGCATTGATGAATGACCCAGCTCGAGGTCCGCTCCGCTCTCTAGAATCGATTCCATCACCGGTTGAGCCGGCCCACTTTCAAGCCAGTGGAATGGACTCGCGAAACCAAGTTTCGCGAGGTCAACCAAATACGCTTGCAACTGGAGTTCGCTGATGCTGGTAGCGAAATCCAACTCGAAATTGCGTATTTGCACGCTGAGCGTGTTCTGCACGGCACCCCTGCTGTTCAACACGGGCTGTCAGTTTGCACCTAAGACAACTACGGTCGCATGGCCATGGCAAAAAGATACGACCAAAACGGTTCCAGATCGTATCCTGCCGGTTTGGACCGATTCGGTTCTGCATCAACCCAACCAACCCGGTGTGCGAGGCTTTGGTGGTCGAGTTTATTTTTACGGCAAGGAGAAGACGGACCCTGTGGAAGTAGACGGCAGTTTTGCCGTGTATGTCTTCGACGCCGATGACAACGCTCCGTCCGATCAAAAGCCATTGCGAAAATTTGTCTTCACTGTAGACCAGTTCAAGACGCACATGAGTAGGACCTCGATGGGTCCTTCGTATAGTGTTTGGATTCCATGGGGTGAGGTTGGTGGAGCACCTCGTCGACTAAGTCTCATCTCACGTTTTGAGGGACGCGAGGGCGGAACCACCATTTCGGATCCAACCATCAAAATGTTGCCTGGTATTCCAACGAATAAGGAAGTCGCCAAGGGCCCAGCCGATTCTGCGAAGCCCAACCACTCGCCAGTCAGTTTGGCGGGACACACGGATGCTATTTCGCCGGCTCCGACCAAAAACGAATTGACCGAGAAAAGCAAAATCGAATCGATCGATTTGCCTCCTGCATTCCAACGTCATTTGCTGGTACCTAAATCATCCGCAGAAACGTCGAAAGGACTAGAAGGCAACTTGCCAATTAGGAAACCAGTCAACGATTCCGCTGCATCACTAAAACTCCATGAAACCAGATCCGACGAGAATCGTGCGACGGATTCCAAAAAAGCGTTGGTGACTCCAGTGACAACACAGGTCTACGACTATCGGACGCGCGGCCATCAGCGTTCTGCAGTGGCTTTTCCGTCGCGGCAGTCCAAGACGGACATACGCGATGGTCGTTGGATACAATCCATTTCAAGAAGCGACAAACGCGACTAGCTTGTTCATCCGCTTGCGATCAGCACGCCAAGCGGAAAACGCTTGAACCATGCCTGTGTGCATTCAAAAATAAATCGCACACTTCTCACTGATCACCACCGCCGCGATTCGGCGTTTAAAACGCAGAGGCGCAGAGAGCGCAGCGTGAGGGCGGAATTTTTCTCTGCGCTCTCCGCGCCTCTGCGTTTCTGTACATTTTTCCTGTGCCGAGCGTCTTGAGTGGTGGTGAGCCATTATCGACATGTCTTTTGGAGACCCGAAGAAACCGGATAGCAGTCGGCAATGGGACGTTTTGTTTTACTGGATGTTGAGCCTTCCTAACAAGGTTTGGGAAACCGACTACCGAAAAAAAGGGCTTCTCCCTTCGCAGTTGAGAGAGATCATCATTGCCAATGCGATCAAGTTGAAATGAGTAATGGGAGGCGTTAGGCCACCCTTGTAAATATCTTTGCAATGCCTAATCGCTTAAAGAAACAACGGGATAGCGAGGCTCCTGCCGAGCTGGCGCCGCCATGGTTCGGCAGGAGCTTCACCCTCCCGAGTAATGAATTGGTGGGACAAAGTCGATGTAAACATGTTTGGAGCGGTGGCGTTAGGCTCTGCTCTGGCAGGCCCAAAGGCCCACGTAGAGGGCCATGACACCTAGGACCACATTCAAAACGCATTCCAATAGCGCGAGTCCGATTTTCCCTCGTTGCAATTGCTCGACTAATTCCAACGAGAACGTTGAAAAAGTAGTAAAACCTCCGCAGAAGCCGACCCCCATCAGCAAGTACATCGCTTGGGTGCGATCGGTCACGCTGCCCGCGATACACCCCAAGATCAAGGATCCAAGCGCGTTGATCGCTGTCGTGGCGATGGGGAATTGATACGGCGAGGTAGCAAAATGGCCGAGCCAACAGCCGACGCCGAATCGCAAGTTGCTGCCGATGGCACCCCCGATTCCAACCAGAAAAACGGGATGCGAAAAAAGTGTTGGAAGCCAGTTCATGTTTGAAAAACCGATGGAAGTCGGAACAAAATCTGTTGTCTCGAATAAACGCACTTGGACCAAATTTGACCACAGAGGCATGAGGTCGACAGAGATCAATGCGACCACCCTGCTTTGTCCATGCGGTCGCTGTGATTCAGGGCGGTCACTGCGATTCAGGCCGAAGCGATCTCTGGATTATAGATCAGCTATGCGAGTACGACAGCCCACGGACCGGCGAAAGACCGTTTAAGTCTCTGGTGCGTTCACGCGGGAAAGCCTCCACTCAGCGCTGGGGCTTGCACAACAGAGTCACGAATATTTATTTTTTGGATTTCGCCGAAAACACTTGACCCGTTTCGCGTGTGGCAATACACTGCCATATGGCAACACACTGCCATGCACGACAGATCCATCAAGAAGGAGGGTACAGTGGCAAAGAAGGCTGCAGCAACACAACCGGAGCTTGGGGCACGAGAACGCCAGATTATGGACGCGATCTTCGCTTTGGGCGAGGCGTCCGTCAGCGATGTGCATCAGAAACTGGCGGACCCACCAAGCTATTCCGCAGTCCGAACCATGATCCGATTGCTTGAGAGCAAGGGATTGCTGAAGCATCGACAGGAAGGGACGAAATATGTCTATCGCCCAATCCAATCCAAGGAATCCGCCAGCAAGTCGGCTTTGAGCCACTTGGTGCAAACCTTTTTTGGCGGTTCTCCCAGCGATGCAGTGGCTGCGCTTTTTGAAACGGAAAAGCTCTCCAAAAACGATCTTAAGCAAATTGAAACATTGATCCACGAGGCTCGTAAGGAAGGAAGATAGTCATGTTCTACACGTCCGTTCTTTCATCGTTGCCAGGGTTTGCAGCAGACATCCTCGCCAAAGCAACGATTCTCTTGATGGTTGTTACCTTAGTCGATCTTACCGTGAGGCATGGTTCGGCAGCGATGCGACATCGCATTTGGGCCACGGCTTTCGTTGGCTTGCTCTTGCTTCCGGTTCTCTCGTTCGTGATTCCAGAGTATCGGCTTGCGATTTTGCCTGCCGATTGGTTTGCGGACGAGCCGCTCATTGCAAGCAACACCGTGAATCTTCCATCGACTGGGGTTATACTGCCACCAACTTTGGAGGTGTTCGAACCTATTTCCGACCGAGCCGAATCGCTTGTCCAAAACAACACTAAACAGGGCGAACCTCAATTGCAGTCGAGCCTATCGACTCTGCCTGATTATCAACCCAGTACCCAAACGCAATTGCCTCTTGCCGCATTCACCGCCGAAGCAAGCACATCTGGCACGGTTTCGGGATCGTGGCTAGCCATCGGAACCGTTGGTTTGGTTTGGTCCGTTGGATTGTTCTTGACCGTCAGCCCGCTGGTTCTAGGAATGTGGCGAATCATACTTTTGCAGCGTAGCGCTCCGAGCATTGTGGATCCAGAACCAACGAACACGTTGGCCGAATTGTGCCGCCGGCTTAGTATTCTTCGCCATGTCCGGTTGTTAGAAACAGAGCAGTCCATTGTTCCAATGACCTGGGGTTTACTGAGTCCAGTCGTATTGGTTCCGGCTTCGTGGCGGAGTTGGGCCGTCGAGCGACGACGGCTCGTGCTGCTGCATGAATTAGCGCACGTGAAGAGACATGACGTGGTCTATCAGTCGATTGCTCGAGTTGCATGTTCACTCTATTGGTTTCATCCATTGGCTTGGTATGCGATCAAGCGATTGCGAGTCGAACGAGAACTCGCGTGTGACGATTGCGTGTTGATGGCTGGCGAGCGCCCGAGTCAGTACGCGGAGCAATTGTTGACTATCGCCCGAGAATATCGATCGATGGAAATGCCACCTGCAGTCGCTATGGCTCAGCGCAGCGGCTTGGAGAATCGTGTTCGAGCGATGCTTGATCAAGCTCGCTCGCACGTTCCTTTAACTCCCAAGGTAGCTGGTGGGATGTTGGTTGCTTCGGTTGTGATGCTCTTGCTATTGGCACCCATTCGACTAGGAGCGATCGCTTCGTCCGTAGCCGCCCCAGCTACGGCTGACGAGTCCAAAGTCCTGGCCACCAAGTCTGACGGCAAGCTAATGCACGTTTCAGGAATCGTGACAGCGCCAGACAATCAGCCGATTGCCGGCGTGCGAGTGACGTTGTGGAGGGCGTTTCTAGCCAACACGTCTTGGGAGAGTCATCACGAAAAGCTAATCGAAACGACAACCGATCAGGAGGGCAGGTATCAAGTAGACGTACCAGCTACATCCGAACGCTTCTCCAATGGTTATCACTTGGAGCAGCAGCGGACGATTGTTCATGCATCCAAAGAGGGCTATGGTCCTGATGAAGTGGATGTCGAGGCATCGAACGGTTCGCCCAATTTGCAACTCGCAATGGCCAGCAAAAAAATTCAAGGTCGGTTTCTGGACCTAGAAGGCAAACCGATCCAGGGTGTGAAAGTGAAGCTCGCGAAGATCGAAAAGGCTAGCGATCCGATCGCCACGTGGTAGATCCAATCAAGGGAATGGATCTTGGCGATGTTGTTGTCGATGCCAGATAAGTAATATGACAGAGAGTAGCTCGGCACTACGTGCCGAGAGCAACGGTCGAAAAACGGTGGAAAAACGGCAGAGCAACGGCACGGAGTGCCGTTCTACACTAGTACATCCTGTGTAAGGCGACGTGGTTATGGACTCACCTTTTAGCAAATGGACTTCGTCTTTCGAAGAACCTTGGGATATCATTCGCGTCGCGCACCTACACCGTCGCGCAAGCTTTACGCCCGATTGGACGACGATCCAACGAAGCTTGCGCGATGGTTGCGACGGTTCGATCGACCGATTGATTGGCATCAATAAACCCGATACTTCCGACAACGAGCATGGGGCGAGAATCGATGCTCAATTCGAACAGCTCGCAGCCACGATAGGTGATGCAGCCGTTGGTGCCAACAACGCAGATCGGTTGCGGGCATGGTGGGTGTTTCGCATGCTAATGACATCGCGTCCGCTGGTCGAACGCATGACGCTGCTTTGGCACAATCATTTTGCGACCAGCAATCAAAAGGTCCAAGATGTCTCGGCCATGTACGAACAAAACAATTTGCTTCGCAAACACTGCTTGGGGAGTTTCAGTGAACTTTTGCAAGCGGTTGTAAAACACCGAGCTATGTTGAGTTGGCTAGACGCCACTGCCAATCGAAAAGAGCATCCCAATGAAAACCTTGCAAGGGAATTGATGGAGTTGTTTACGCTAGGCGAAGGCCACTATAGCCAAGCCGATGTGGTCGAAGCTGCTCGCTGTTTAACCGGTTGGACTGTCCGTGCGAATCGGTTCGAGTTCATTCCCGAAATGCATGATGCGGGTGAAAAAACGGTACTTGGCCACAAAGGACAATTCGATGGCGATGGACTATTGGAATTGTTGTTGAAACAGGAAGCGACCGCCAAACGTATCGCTGTTCGGCTATGCCAAATGTTCTTTGGCGAAGGAGTGGTCGATGAGCATTCGCTGAACGAACTTGCTGCCGGATTGCGAAAGAACGAACTAAGCATTGCGTGGGGGGTCGAAACGATCCTTCATAGTCGCCTTTTCTTTTCTAAGGCAAACATCCGCAGTCGCATTGCCGGCCCGGTCGAATTGGTGATTGGAACGGCACGCGCGTTGGAGATGCAACTGGATCCACCCAGCACTTTGTTATTGGCCGCTGAACTGCGGAAGCTCGGCCAAGACTTGTTCCATCCGCCAAACGTCTTTGGCTGGCCAGAAGGCCGGGAGTGGATTCATACTCGCAGCGTCTTAGTCCGATATGGATTTGCAGATTCGCTGGTTGCTGGCAAACTTCATCAATCCTCTCACTCGCCTTTCGACTTCTAACGTCTCGCTGGCCAACATGGTTTTGGCAACAATCGAGAACGAGCCCTCGAATTCTTTGGTCTTTTGATTTCGAATCTGCCCAATGCGGTCGCGGGCTACGGAGATGGGGGGGACGTCAAGACCACCGAACACGATCCATTGCGTCGCGTGGTGGTACGTATCCTGACCGAACCAGAGAACCAATTGAGTTAGTCCATAGCACAGGTTGCTACAATCCTTCACGACAGGAAAAATCAACATGCCATCGCGTCGACAATTCATTAAGCAAACGGGTCTCATTTCGCGTGCACCTACGATTCCAGCTTTTTTGCGGGCGACATGCGATGCTGCGGAAGTTGGACAAGACAAAATCTTGGTGGTGGTGGAATTGGCAGGTGGCAACGATGGCCTGAACACGCTCGTTCAGTACAAGGACGATGGCTATCTCGCCAATCGAACGTCGCTGCGGTTGGAGGAGGGATCCTTGATCAAGCTGAATGACACGCTTGCATTGCATCCCTCGATGCGAGGCATGGCCAAACTTTTCGAGGATGGGGAACTGGCGATCGTGCAGGGAGTTGGATATCCAAACCCGAATCGATCGCACGATGTCAGCATGGCAGTCTGGCACACCGCCCGAATCGACCTGGAATCTCATCGGGATGTGGGATGGTTGGGCCGAGGGCTGGATCATTTGGCCGTTAGATCGGGCGTTCCCTCCTCGGTAACCGCGTACTCAGGTGCGGTCCCCAATGCGATTCGAGGGCGCAAGAGTCAATCGGCAAGTATCGAGTCGTTGGATGAATTCGCTCGATCCAATATGATGCGGCCGGACGCAACTGCGTTATCCGATTCGAAGCAATCTGCGGTGCCGTTAGCGAGTTTTCTGCGACAGTCGGCCATGGAAGCGTATACGACGTCAGAGCAACTAAGATCTTTGAGCGAATCCACTGTCGGAAACAAGTGCGCCGCCCTATCGCAACTTGAAGGTCCTCTCGCGGGGCAATTGCGAGTCATCGCGGATTTGATTCGAGCGGACTTCGGCCCGCGTGTTTACTACGCTGTCCAACCGGGCTACGACACGCATAGCCGCCAACTCAACGAGCACAGCGGATTGCTCGGGTCGCTATCCAATTCGATGACGTCTTTTCTCAAGGATCTCGCGGAGAGTGGCAACGGCCAGCGCGTGCTGGTAATGTGCTTCAGCGAGTTTGGGCGACAAGTCAAAGAGAATGCATCGACTGGAACGGACCATGGAACGGCCGGTCCGGTATTCGTGGCAGGAAAATCAGTCCGCGGTGGCGTGCATGGCAGTCGGCTCGATTTGCAAACGCTTGTTGACAACGCCCCGAACCATACGACCGACTTCCGTGACGTTTATGCCGGGATTTTACGCGATTGGTTGACGATTGATCCAATAAAAGTACTTGACGGACATTCGACGGCACTCCGACTCATTTGATCATTTGCGTGCACACCCGTCTCTCACCGGCTAGCCAGTCTTCGCATTTCCTAATCCGGCGAAAGCACTAGTTTATGCTGACTTCTCAGATCAGAATGGTACCAAAGTTTTTGGTGGTGGATGTGTACTCATTTTAGGGTCGTTTCAAGATGCCAGTTATGCCTGCCGGGTTAACCCGAGTTTTTCTGAGTGGGGTTCTCACTCTTTCCGCCGTTTCCGCACCAATCTTGGGGCAAGAAAAGCCGTCAGCTGATTCCAAGAAGTCAAAGGAGGTTGGCGAAGCCAAAGAAAAGAAATCCGAATCCGACAAGGATGCGCCCAAGAAAGAGACAATCGTAACCACCACCCATTCCATCGTAATAGATGGTAAGACGGTCGGTTACGAAGCGATGGCGGGCAAGCTTCCAATCAAGGACGATGCGCAAAAATCAAAGGCGGACATGTTCTTCATCGCCTACACGCGTACCGGTATAACCGAACTTGGCAAACGGCCAGTGACATTTTGCTTCAATGGTGGGCCGGGCAGCAGCAGCGTTTGGCTTCATTTGGGCATGCTCGGACCAAAGCGAATCCGCTTTCCAGATGACGCAACGCCTTTGCGAGCACCGTACACGCTGGAGGAAAACGCGTTGAGCCTGTTGGACGTTACCGATTTGGTCTTCATCGATCCGGTCAGTACCGGCTATTCCCGCCCTGCGGAAGGGGAAGAGAAAGGGCAATTCCATGGCTACGAAGAAGACTTGAAGAGCGTGGGTCAGTTCATTCACGATTGGACGACCAAGTACAAGCGTTGGCTGAGCCCAAAATTTGTCTTGGGTGAAAGCTACGGCGGCGTGCGTGCCGCAGGCTTGGCCGGCTACCTTCAAGATCGCTACTACATGGAGTTGAACGGTGCCATCATCGTATCTGGGGTGATCAACTTTCAAACGCTGCGATTCGGCGGCAGCAATGATCTGCCCTACATCACTTTCCTGCCAACCTATGCCGCCACGGCTTGGTATCACAAAGCGCTGCCAGCGGATCTGCAAAGTCAGCCGCTGGAGGCAGTGGTCAAACAGGCCGAGGAGTTTGCAAACGGTCGTTACGCGGCGGGCTTGCTAAAGGGAACGTCGTTGCCAGAGGATGAATTTCGTGCGGTTGCCGAGCTGCTGTCTCGATACACGGGCTTATCGAATAGCTTTGTTACGCGGGCTAGATTGCGAATCGACCAGGACCGATTTGGAAAAGAGCTCTTGAGAACCAAGAGCCGAACGGTGGGCCGGTTCGATAGTCGCTACGTGGGGATCGATCGCGATGATGCTGGAGATGGTTACGAATACGATGCCAGCGGAGCAGCTATCTTTGGTCCTTTTACGGCCACATTCAATGATTACGTTCGGCGCGATCTTGGGTTCGAAGAGGATCGCGTTTATGAGATCTTGACCGGCAATGTGCAGCCGTGGAGCTACAAGCGATTCGAAGGACGCTATGTGGATGCGACGGAAACGTTGCGAAAAGCCATGACCGCCAATCCTTACTTGAAGGTCTTTTTGGCGTGTGGCTACTACGATCTAGCCACGCCACACTTTGCGATGATGAACACAACCGATCACTTGTTGTTGGAGCCAACGCTCAAGAACAACTTGGAGTACCGTTTTTACGAGGGTGGGCACATGATGTACATCTACCAACCGTCGATGGTCAAGCTTCGCGAGGATCTGGTAAAGTTTTACGAGGCGGCAGTGGTATCGGTGAAGTAAAGTCCTCGTTTAACAGTCAGCCGAAGGCGTACTCGCTACGATTCACGTACGCCTACGGCTTACGGTTAAACGAATCGCAATTCACGGCACGGAGTGCCGTGCTACACTGGCTGCACTTCGCAAGTAGCCGATCAGCGATGCGAGTTCGGCATCGGTCATCAGCTCGTCAAAATTGCCTGGCATCAACGATAGTTTGCTCGGCTTCTCGTGCTCAATATCGCTGAGCAAGATTCGTCGCTGCTTGCCGGTTTGATCCGTTAGCAAAAGCGACTCTGCTGTTCGATCGCTAACAAGCCCGCTTACCGCTTCACCCCCATCGAGCACCATCATCGTCATTTTAAAGGCTTCGTCGACGTTGCGATCCGGCCAGAGGATATCTTCGCAGAGCCTCAATATGCCTCGTGCACCAGCCCCTTCGAGTTGAGGACCTACTACTTTTCCTTGTTCGCCTAGCTTGTGACACAACGCGCATCGATCCGCAAACTGCTTGGCACCAACTTGGAGGTCGACCCCCAATTTTTCAACGGCCGACGCTTTGCTTTCCACGACGGAAAGTCGGCTAGAGGACAGGGTCGGTTCCGGGCGTAGCGCTTCCAGTCGGGCGATGCTTTCTTGAGGCATGCTTTCCCACCAACTCTTAGGCAACACACGCAACGCATCGCGAGATAGAGCCCCTCGTTCGCAAAGCGAGGCGATGAGGCTGATGGCTGCGCGGTGTTTTGAGAGTCTTAAGAGAAGCCGTTCCTGTTCTTGATACGAACAGCGTTTGCAAATGGCTTCGCCGAACTTGAGGATTCGCTCCTGCTCGAAACTCCAATCCCAAGTCGGTGTTTTTTTCGTGTCGATCGAAAGCAAAGCAAACAGATCGGTCCAGTTTTGCTCCACCGCAAAATCCGCCAACTCGACGATCTCGGCATGGGCGTTCTTGTCGCGCAGGCGGTGAAATCGAAATCGGCTGATCCAATCGGTGCTCTCGGAACGCATCAGGGTTGAAAGCTTTTCAAGACTCGCTGGCTGGCTTGGAAACCCGCACAAGGCTATAACCGATACGATGCGGTCCCATTTGTCCCGATTCGGTCCGGGATTCAAACCAGCCAGGGAACTTTCGCCAATGCCGATCCAAGCGTAGCTGGCGGCGGAGTCACCATCCACGACACGCAATTGAATGATCGCACCTGCGTGCTTCTGCAAATCCCAATGCACCCATTTGCCAATATCGCTTCTTGGCGGTAGCTCTCGAAATAGTTCTTCGGCAACGTTGCCTGCTTCGTCGAGCCTCACCAAGAAAACGTAGTTTTTAGCGGCGGCCTCTTTGCCGGGCAACCCATTGTGCCCCACAACATAAAGATCCAACTGGCTCGGCGCAATGAAAGGGCTAGACGACCAAGTGCCGGTATAACTTTCTCCCAATGGAAAGCTACTAAAAAACAAAGCTCGCTTTGCAACATCTTTTGGGCTCGGTGACAACGCCCGCGACTCTGGCAGCCAGTCTCTGCGATCATCATTTTTGGCCGATCGTCCGAACCAACTGATCAGTTTCAACTCAGAAGTATTCTTGGCAGAAGATTCGGATTCCGTCAACCATTGGCTGGCGAGATCACCAACCATTTCTTGGCAGCGCGACACCAAACTGCCGAGGACTTTTCCGCGTTGTTGCATTTGGCGACGAGCAATACGCAACAGTTGGTCAGCCCGAGCATCCGCATCCTTGCTCGTCGAATCCAAAAGAGCCATGAATCGATCCATGTTGGATTCGTCCACGACGTCGGCGATCGACTGAAGGTTTTCATCCAAAACGCGACGTTGATCGTCACTTGATTCAGCTATGGATGCTTGTTTTTCGCACAGAGAAATTACACCGGCGGCGGATATCGAGTCTTTGAGAGCGAGCAACACGCGAGTCAGAGCCCGAACATACGGTGCATCAATGGAAAAGGATTTTGGTTTAGTCGCAATATCAAGTACGCTATCGCTGCACAACTCCTTCACCGATCGATCATAGGCAGCTTCATCGCGTTGTCGAATTCTGGATAAAATATCTCGCGTCGCGATTAATATCGACTGTTTCAAAATAGGATCGTCCGCACTATCTTCGCGAGCCGTTTGACGCAGAAGCCAACTTGCTTCGTCGTCTTTCGATGCCCCCAACTTTTCGTAGAGGTGGTATGCTTGCATAGCCGAGAGCGTTTGCTTAAGATCCGAAAACACAACAGTGCGAGCCATTGCAGAACCGTCAGTTCCGGAGGCTACACCGTTGATCGTAAACCCAGCGAACAATGATTCTGGATCGTTGATCGTTTTGGCTGCAACCTCCCGCTTGATGGTTTCTCCACCACCGATCCATCGGATTCGCCAGATACGACCACTTTTCCGATCGCGATCAGGATGATCGAGAGGAACTTCGTAGTGGCCGATGACTTTGTTGTAAAAATCGGCTACATACAAACATCCATCCGGGCCAAATTGCAGATCCACCGGTCGGAACCATGGGTCGTCACTGGTAAGCAGATCGGGCATCGCGTTGGCCTTTGCCGTAGCACCTTGGTAGGTCAAATGATTGCGGTTGATGCGGCAAGTCATGACGTTGCCGCTAAAAAAATTGTCTTCGAACGCTTCTGGAAATCGGGAGTCTTTGGAGTGTGCAAGTCCCGAAATCGCGGTGCTGCCATGCAAGTGGTCCATCATGGGTGGCACAAAACCCAGCCCGTCATCAGGTCGGCCAAAGCTGGGATAACATCCACCGCGAATCAGTTGCGAGATCGGTTTGCTATGGCAGTCCGCCGCGTACCAGAACCCCCATTTATCCTGGGCCATGCCGAACGGGTTGACTTGTCCTTGAGTAAAAAGTTCGACACGTGAGCCGTCGGGGCGAAACCGAAATACGTTGCCTGACGTCATCGAGATCGCATGTCCATCTTTGCCTTGGATGTG
>JANMLD010000315.1:0-12986 GCA_031372345.1 Pirellula sp. | reverse complement strand
ATGACCTCGGGCCATTGCAATCAAGGATTGAGACCATCCGAGTGGATTTCCCGATCCTGCAAAAGAAGAATCGAGACGGACTTGCAATTGCCTATTTGGACAACGCGGCTTCATCGCAGCGACCGCAATCGGTCATCGATTCGATATCCAGCGTATTTTCTGAACACTACGCCAACGTCCATCGCTCTGGTCATGAATGGGCAGTTCGGACGACCGAAGGGGTCGAAGCGAGTCGAGAGGCCGTACGGCGCTTTATCAATGCCACCAAAACCGAAGAAGTCATCTTCACTGCGGGTGCAACGGCTTCGGTCAATTTGATTGCACAAGCTTGGGGAGATGCCAACCTCGGTCCCGATGATGAGATTCTCCTAACCGAGATGGAGCACCATTCGAACATTGTTCCTTGGCAGCAGCTTTGCCAACGCAAGGGCTGCAAGATTCGTTGGGTTCCTTTTCGGTCCGACTACACCTTGGATGTGGAACAGTTCGAACGCATGCTTTCGGCTCGGACGAAGCTCGTATCATTCACGGCCGTGTCGAATGTCTTGGGGACTATCAATCCAGTAAAACAACTTGTTGCGTTAGCTCATCGAGTAGGAGCCACGGTGGTCGTCGATGCGGCGCAAGCCACGCCGCATGGTGCGATCAACGTTCGAGATTGGGATGCCGACTTCGTGGTCTTTAGTGGGCACAAGATGCTTGCGTCGACGGGCGTGGGTGTGTGCTATGGGAAGCAATCGATTCTTGAGAGCATGCCCGCTTGGCAAGGAGGCGGCAGCATGATCAAGTCGGTGACGTTCGATGGTTTTTCCTTGGCCGATTTACCTCACAAATTCGAAGCCGGCACACCCGCCATCGCCGAGATCATTTCCTTTAAGCCAGCCATCGAGTATTTGGAAGGGATTGGGCATGAGCGGTTAATGGAGCATGAGCGTTTGCTGGCTGGGCAGGCCATGGACGGGCTCCTTAATATCGATGGTCTGCGAATTTTCTCACCGGCCCTGGAATCGAAAAGTGGCGTGGTTTCGTTTGCGGTAGATGGGATTCATGGCGAGGAGATCGCTCGCGTGCTCGATGGTCGAGGAGTTGCGATCCGAGTCGGGCATCACTGCGCGATGCCGCTGCACAGTCGACTGGGCGTATCGGTTACCTGCCGAGCCAGTTTTTATCTCTACAACACGCCTGACGAGGTCGGTCGCTTGGTGGAGTCCGTTTCGCATGCGGTGAAGCTACTGTCGTAGGACAGGCTGCTAGCCTGTCTTTTTCTCTGGTGCTGCCATTATTGACACTCCGTCGATTGGGGCGTTTCTACCGAACCAGTCGCAACCCAGCCCGCCTCCAAATTCCGAACATGATGTGTAGGGAGACGGTCGTCGTTGAAAGACATAAGCACACTTTACAGCCGTTTTCAGCTAAGATACGCGTTCAGGCGACTGCCGCTCGCCTACGAGCTATGTTTCCATTGGTTAAGTCACCACATCCATGAATAACTTTGCTGATTCGGCTTCTGGATTTCCATTGCCTTCGCCCATCCAACCTCGTGTCTCCGGGCTGCGATGGTTCTTGCGGCGGATTGTCTTCGGCATCTTGTTCGCTGCTCCGATTTTGCTGACATTGTTTGTCGTCTACCAAATCTATCTGATTTTGAATTCATGGGTAATCGATCCGGTTGCCTCATTGATTGCTCCGTTGATTGTCCCAAAAGGCATTGATGACCCGTACTGGACGGCGGTTGAGAAGTACGTAACTCCGCCCATTTCGCTTTTGACGGTTTTGTTGATTTTCTACATTCTTGGGTATGCCTTTCAATCGCGATTGAGTCGTTGGGTGGATTGGGGATTCAGTTACATTCCTGGCATATCGGTGTTGTATCGAGCGGTTCGCGACGCTTCGCAGGCCATGCAAGGCCCAGACGGACTGAAGAAGATCGATACTGTTGTATTGGTGCCGTTTCCACATGCAGGGGCGAAGGCGACAGGATTCTTGATGGGCGAGTGTCAAGACTTAAGTACTGGCAAGCCACTGGCATGTGTGTATGTTCCTATCGGACTGTTTCCTCCGTCTGGCTATACACTGATTTTCCCGCGAGAAGACGTGATCATCACGGGATGGGAGGCTACTTCACCCTGGAAGCTGCTTTTGTCCGGCGGGTTGACGATACCGCAAAAAGTCCCATTCAACGCATCGAACTAAGCACCTAGCCAGAATTATCCGGATGTAATTTCGTTTAACCGCGTGGGCATCGCCCCGCGTTTTACGTTGCTCGCGGCCCGATGGGCACACGGTTAAACGAAGAAACTTATGTCTAGGTACTTAGAGTGGTTCTTGTGGCGAACTCTGCTAGCGTCCGCGAATCTTAATCTTTGCGCTCAAGGATTGACGAAACGGCCAGCAAACCTTACTTTTCCTGGTTGTTTTACGAGTTTCTAGCAATACAGATTACGAGGATTTAACGATGGCACGCGCCGCAGCAATTACGTTCAAGGGTACCCCGATGACTCTACTTGGCACAGAACTTGCCGTTGGTAGCCCAGCACCCGATTTTACCGTCCACTTTTTCGAGGGTGGCCTCAAGACCATTACCAAGGCGGATCTCAAGGGCAAGCCGACCATCATCAGCGTCGTGCCATCACTTGATACAGGCGTCTGCCAGATCCAGACCAAGAAGTTCAACGTCGAATTGGGGGCCATGGGGGACAAGATCAATGCGTTGACCGTAAGTCGCGATTTGCCATTCGCCATGAATCGCTTCTGCGGGGCCGAAGACATCAAGGCGATGAAGGTCGGAAGCGATTACCAAAACGGAGGCTTCGGCATGAGCTTTGGCTTGATGATCGACGAGTTGAAGCTGTTGACGCGCGCGGTCTATGTCTTGGATGCGGACGGCAAAGTGGTCTATGGAGAAATTGTGCCTGAAGTGACTCAAGAGCCGAATTATGCGCCAGCCATCGCTGCTTTGAAGTCGCTGTTGTAGGAGCATTGTAGAACAGTTGTCCTCAACTGTTCGTGGAGCTCGCAAGGCGCTCGCCCTATTATTCCCGATGGAATGCCAGTCGCGATGACTGTGTGTCCGGTAGGCCCTTTGCGACGACGGTTGATGGTTTTTGATCGGTGGAGTGGCGGCCTTGTTTGGAGTCCAAAAAAGCAGTTGAGGACAACTGCTCTACAATGGCCGCTCACCTTGCTTGCGTTACGGACCGAGGCCAAGGAATCGACTGCCCAACTTGCGTCCCAATGGACTGAAAAACATCGGCAGCAGCGCTGTGGCTGTTAAAACCAATAGTAGTGGCGGGTCGACGATCGCCCAGGCTCCTTGCTCAACGACCGTCCGTACGTTGGGGATTCGGGAGCCGAGAAAGGTGAAAACGATCGTGGCTGGCAATATTCCAACATGGGTTGTCCACCAAAAAGTCACTAACGGGATATTGGTCGCACCCGCTCCGTAGTTGACCAAGGTGAATGGCGTATGTGCTAACCTCAGCCATAACAGAAAGAAGGCCCCGTCCTGATCAAACCGTTGGCTGATCATTCGCAATCGGATTTGCCATCGACGGTGTACGATTTGCTTGACAACAAAGCGGCCAAGGAGGAAGCAAAGGACCGCCGCCGCAGTCAATCCAATTTCAACTAGGATGAGGGCTGCGACGAATCCAAATAACCATCCGAATACAATCGATTTGCCAGCCGTGCCCGGGAGCAACGATAAGCCAAAGTATAGAAGTAGCCCCACTATCCAACTGCTGACCGGCGCTTGGGCAATTTGCTTGCGAAGCGATATCTCGCGATCCACAATCCAGTTCAAGTCAGGTAGATACTGAACGCTAATTCCGATGGCGACGACGGCGACGACCAGTGTGAGCGCGAAAAGCCAGCGACGAGAGGGCCTCGCGATGCTGATTCGGCGTTCACGTGTCACCACTTCGATTTCTTCATTGGTCTGAATTCGTTCGTTGTTCATTACGCCAAATGATACGCAAGTGGATAGCAAAAGACGATCTTCGTGGCGGATTCCACCATGCCTGTAATCGTTCATGCCGATAAGGCGAGCGGCAGATTGGACTATCCCAACCCGAAGTGTAAGCGAGGGACAATTTCGCGGGTCCCTCACTTACGTTTCGGGTTGTGATTGGTAGTTTTGAATCGACGCACGTCATTCTGTCCAGGCTTGGTTGTTTTCAAACGCGAAATGCACCTTTTGGACTCGGATTTGCACAGCATTAGCTGCGTAAACAAAGTTTAGTGCAAAAGGAAAACCAAAGGGAGGCAAAGTGACACTTCACGGAAACGTGCGTTCCTGGGCCGAACAAGACGAAGCGATCCAGGCGGCGTGGGCGGCACCCGGTGTTGTCGAGGTGGAAAACAAACTAAAGGTTGGTCCTTGAAAGCACAACTTGCCTGTGCGTTGTGCGAATAAGCACACTCGTAAAGCTCGAGTTGAACTCGGGGGATATTTACCTTAACACTAGAACGGTTGGTCAGAATCCGCGGCGCAAAGCGGTCAGATCCTTCTTCGTGGTTCTAGCTTTGTCTTGACGAGCTAGAATTCGATTCAATTCATTTTCCTACCCACAAATTTTCCTACCAACGGCACTCATAGAACGGTAGGAAGATTGATTGGTAGGAAGATAGTCGCATTCAGAACTTGATAGTGGTCATAACCTAGTCAAAACTCTTGGTAGATCAACTCCCACAGGCTAGCCCATTCCGCCCAGCCAAGAAGCTCCAGCGAAGCTGCGATTTCTACATCCTGCATGGCCTGCTGACTCTGGTACTCGCAAGCAGACACAAACTCAGAAGGGACAAAGGAACTGCCTTGCATAATTTTGAAGTTGGCCGCGAAAGAAAAAAGATTCGTTACCTTTAACTTCTCTTGCATCGAATGCGACAGTGATTGCAATAGTTGACTGTCTCGCACCTGTCTGAACCAGTACTTGGAATTCCAATAGTCCCCTTCCAAACGATGTACCACTCCGTGCAGGTAGCTTGCTAACGGAGTTGTTTCCGATTGTACAATTTCGTGGGGTGGATCGATAACTCCGATGCGCAACCATAGCATTGCAGTGATCAGTGAATCGGCCGGCAATCGCGAGTCCGTGATCCATTGTTCCAAGCGTTTTTCGTCGCTTGATGGAGAGCCAGGCTCACCGGGGGATACCGCTCGAAGCGGCACGACGCGAGGTAGTGTGTCGAGCCACTTCAGTAAAGGCTCAATGAGTTGGATCTTTGGCGATGCAGTCATTCGATATCCATGATCACGAACCATGCTTAAGGATTTTAGAGAAAGCTTCGGCAGCCAGACCAGGCTGTTCTGCTCCCCATACCGCTTTGCTGACAGCGATCCGGCGGACACCTGATTCCAAAAGCTGGTCCAAATTCGTCAAGTCGATTCCGCCAATGGCAAATGCTGGCATGCTGGATCCCGTATCCCGAAGAAATGCAGCAACTTCTCTTAGAAACGGGAGACCCGCGAACGAAAAGAAATCTTTCGTGTTGGATTGGAAAGTCGGCCCACAGCCAATGTAATCCACACTCTCAGCCAGTGCTTCACGCACTTGAGTCATATCGTGAGTCGACAGCCCCAAGACACACTCAGGACGGATCAGCGATCGCGATTGCACCACGCTCAGATCGGTTTGGCCCACATGAAGTCCAAACGCGGTGGTGCATTGTAGGATATCAGCCCGGTCATTGACCACGATACGAGTTCGATTGGCGTCGACCGCGTCAACTGCGGCCTGCGTGTAAGCAATCAACTCCTGAGCATCCCGTTGTTTGTCGCGAATCTGGATCAAATCGACACCGGCTCGGCTGAGTTCACTCACCCTTTGGACAAACGCCTTCAAGGGGAGTTGGCAGTCGGCAAGTATGTACAATTGTGCTTGTGCTAAGAACCCCAGGTTCCTTTTCTGCGAAAGGAGCAGTTGTGCATTGAGGTCATAAACTCGGTATCGGACCGCTTCGATGGGGGCGGCTGAATTGGGATAGAGAAATTTAGCAACTTCCTCTAGGCACCGAAGCGACTGTTGAATGCGCTGTGTAGCAGCAGTCGAGATTTCAAACAGGCCACCGGTCCGTGACGATTCGGATGCGGTCTTCGTTTCTCGTCCGACATCGTGATCTGCATTGCGACTTGCGTAGAGCTGTTCGTGGCTCCAGTCCTCGGAAGCGGCTCTAAGTTGGTGCCGAAGCAATTTGTATTGGGTTTGGAATGCAGCTTGATCTTGAAATCGAGCGATATCTTCCAAAGTGCGAAGTGCTTCGAAGGCTCTGTTTAAGTTGGCATCCAGGAGACGATGTGCGGCCAAACTTTCGTGGTGGTTCATTTTCGATTCAGTGTGGTCTAGGATCAAAAGCCGACGAGTTCCGTAACCAACTGGCGAACTTTGGCACGCAGGAGGGGTAGTTGTTCTTCTGGAGTCGAGGCATCCACATCATGGATGTCCCAGTATTCCACCCGGTCAGCAAACCTGTCAAATCGCTTTTCAATCCAATGCATATGTTCGTCCCGCTTGACCGCAATGATACGACTCGATGTTGCAAAATCTTCATCGGCTGCATCCATCGGAGATCGTACTGGATCGAAGGGTATGCAAAGTTGGTTGAGGTAGTTGACGGTGTATCCCGAAATTGTATTCGGTGTCGATTCGGGGAGTGCTAGCCCTCGCGAGTCTGCTTGCCAATTGAGCTTTGCGGCGGATGCCTCCCAATTGAAATAGATTTCAGCGAATCGGCTTCGATAATAATTCCAAGTGCACAGGAACAAGATCTTATTGGTAGAGTTACGAGGCGGCGGCGATTCCATCTTGCGATGCAACTTGAGGACTCTCTGTTCCTCTTTCTTTGCAACCAGTTGCTTGGCGCGTTGCTCGATGGATTGCACGCTATCGGGTCGTGACTTGCCAAACCGTTTCAAATAGAGAGCCTCGATGAATTCGGGGAGTGGCGCTTTCCAAGCTTCTTGACGGTGATTATCCAACTTGCCCAGGGACTTAGGATTCATTCCTAACTCGCGAGCCATCTGAATATGAGCATCAGAAAGTCCGTGCCTTTTCCTTGCGTCGATCCAAACTCGGAGTTTTTCTGGAATCTTCGAGGATTTTTTTGGCATATAAGGATTTGTCGGGCATTGGATTAGCGAATCGCAGCATGATAGTTGGTCTATTGTTGCTGAAAATGGGACGGATGGAAATGGCTAGCAGCCTGCGCTCCCGTAGGGCAGGCTGCCAGCCTGCGTCCGCGTTGGGCAGGCTGCCAGCCTGCGTCCCCTGCGTCCCGTAAAGCACTCCTGTTGTTACGATTTATCGACGAACAAAGAAAGGTTAGCATCGCTAATGCTGCGTAGCAATTTCGGCAAGAATATTCAGCTGACACCAAGAGTGGCTTATACACCCAGTAGCGAACAGGAAGTGCTGGCAATTCTAGACCGGCATCGTGGCCAGCGCATTCGTGTCATCGGTCGGCTTCATTCGTGGAGCAAGGCGATCGAGACCGACGATGTACTCCTCGACTTGCGTCAGCTCAATCAAGTGGAACCCGAGACAGACGGCACAGTAAAATCGGTTCGTGTGGGAGCCGGATGTCAAATCAAGCGATTGCTGTCGGAACTGCAACGTCAAAAGAATTGGACGTTGCCTTCGGTTGGTTTCATCACCGAGCAGACCGCGGCGGGTTCCATCTCGACGGGTACGCATGGATCAGGTAAGCATTCGTTATCCCATTACGTTTTGAGCGTCCGAATTGCCCGATATGATGCAGTCAGCGGCAAAGCTGTTATAGAAGAAATCCAAGATGGGGTCGCGCTTCGCGCCGCCCGCTGTTCGCTCGGATGCCTTGGTGTGATTGTAAGCGTCCGAATGCAATGCCGAGACGCTTATGCAGTCGAAGAGTTCTTTCACGAGTACAAGCAGCTTGCTGACGTTCTGACCGGTGAAGCGGATTATCCATTGCAGCAGTTCTACCTAGTACCGTGGCGATGGACCTACTTCGTGCAGCATCGCCGAGAGGTGGATTTCACTGCGTCACGATCTCTGTCGCTTTACCATTTCTACCGTTTTCTAGTAATCGACATTGGATTGCACTTGTCGATTCTCCTGGCCGTGCGCGTCCTGAGAACGAGACGCTTGATTCAGGCCATGATCCGATGGGTCGTTCCGACCTTTGTGATTCGCGATTGGC
Organism: Pirellula sp.; assembly: GCA_031372345.1. Lineage (GTDB taxonomy): Bacteria > Planctomycetota > Planctomycetia > Pirellulales > Pirellulaceae > JBKCUI01. The sequence continues at coordinate 4,811 of JANMLD010000315.1, read as the reverse complement.
GAGTGATCGGTCCGTCCAACGCGCAGATGGTGATGGAACACGAACTGTTTCGCCATATCGAAATCGAGTTGTTTGTGCGAAGGAGCAAATTGGATGCAGCACTGCACTTCCTTCAGCATTCGCTGTCAGTCGCAGGCGGCTCGAAAGGTCTCGATGATCCAGTCTTTCTTGGTCAATTGACCGGCATTGGTGCTCGTGAGGAGATGCAACAAATCGCGGGTACCTACTGCCATCATTATCCGATTTGTGTAAGAAAAATTCTCGCCGACGACACGCTCATTTCGATGGCAAGTCCTGTACACCCGTTGGACGACGCGGACCTCGAGAATGCTTCCAGGGAACAATCCGACGAACATTGGTATTCGATCACGCTATCCAATTTCGAGGGACGAGGACAGCAAGCGGCTTTTGTAAACGTCACCGGTTTTCTTACACGTTGTATGTCGAATCTATTTGGCGTCCGACCGCATTGGGGCAAGCTTTGTCCGCTCTCACCCAGTGAGCTGAGGGAACTGTATCCTCGTTTCGAAGACTTCCGGCAGGTCTGTCAGGATTTCGACCCGAACAGCGTGTTCCGCAATCGCTGGACCGACGAATTGCTAGCCAGTGTAGCACGGCACTCCGTGCCGTGACGCAGCGAGATTCGCCCCAGGTCGATTAGCGTCTCTGCGAGCTACGCAATTACGCATTTTGTGTCCAGATTGACGCCAGTCGCCACGGGAGTGAGAATAGGGGCCTTGTCTGGCTGCTCATTTGTAGACCTTCGTTTGGGTAAAAAAGTGTTTTTTCTTTCGAAAACCATGCTCACCTATGCTTCGATCGCAGGCCTAGCTCTGTTTTCGATCGCTTGCGCTCAGTGGCAGCAAGGTTCGGCCTGGCAGCAAGGTTCGACCTGGCAGCAGAATTCGCCGTGGCAGCAAGGTGGTCGAGGACAAGGGTACCGAGAGCAACCGAGCCAAAACCGTAGCGATTTCCCAATGTGGACGATTGAGACTCCTTTCAAAGCGGACGTTTTTACTTTTGCCAGGATCAAATACACTTCGCTAGCCGGTAGCCGAGGCAATCGTTGGCAAAACGACTTTCCAGATAGTGACTGGAACTTTTCGTACCGTCTGCAAGAACTGACGAGCTTGAAAGTCGATCCCAATGGAAAAGTTCTTGAGCTGACGGATCCAGACTTGTTCGATTATCCGTTTCTTTTCATGAACGGCGTCGGGTCACTGCAATTCAGCCCGGACGAAGCCACGGCTCTTCGACGTCATTTGCTAAATGGCGGGTTCTTGATGGTGGATGACTTCTGGGGCGAACTGGAATGGTCTCGTATGAAAGAACAAATGAAGATGGTATTCCCGGATCGCGAGCCTGTCGATCTTCCATTATCGCATCCGATTTTCCACATCGTGTACGACTTGCAAGTGAAACCTCAAGTTCCAGACATTCGCACATGGCGGGCGGGCTCCCTATTCGAATTCAATCACGGTGGTTCGCCCGGTGATAAACTCCCACATTTTCAAGCGTACCATGACGACCAAGATCGAATCGTGGCACTTCTGTGTCACAACAACGACCTCGGTGACGGCTGGGAACGCGAAGGTGCAAATGCCGACTATTTCGAAACCTTTTCAGTACCTTTTTCCTATCCAATGGGCATTAACATTATCACCTACGCGATGACCCACTGAATTGCTTAGGGCATGCGAATGCCCCCGAGTTTAGAGATCGCCTAATGAATGAATCCCGCAGGATAATCCTGCGGGATTTGGTGAAAGCATTAACGCTAGCTTGGTGGCGATCAGCGATAAGTGTCAGAATACCGCCTTATTGTTTGTCAGCTTTTGCGGTCGCCGCCGCTTGTATTTTTCGAATGCGGATGCGATTGCCCGCCTCTTGCGGCGAGTTTTCGAATTCATATTCCTTGATGGCTTCCGCCATGTTTCCTTGCTGCTCGTAATTACGGCCTAAGAGATAATGAGCGTGAGCATGCCAATGCTGCGTACCTGGAATCGCCAGCAACCTCTTTTCTAGCCAGTCATTTGCTGTATCCAGCTTACTCAAGTCGTTGTTAAGCATTGCAAGAAAAATTGCGATGTCGAATTTGGATCGGCGGTAGAACTGCTGAGCTTGCGCCACTCGAAACTGGTAGTTTTCGATCGGTTCCGTCGGCGATCGGACGAGCCCCAAGCTTGCTTGGATATCGCGATCGTACGCAAGATCCTTGAGCGTCTGCTCGTCGACACGAACATCCATATAAGCCCGCAACGCGCCGGACGCTTCCACCGTGTTTTCAAACTGACCTTTGAAATGCAAGTTTCTTGCTCGACTGATTGGCGTATCCGTTATGAAGGATCCAAACGCATGAATGTACAAGATGGAGAACGGAGACATCTCATTGAGCCGTTCGCGCAACGACTGATTGTAGACGTGGGCTAGCCATGGCACATTCCAAAGCCGTACCGATACGGTTGGATCGATTTTTGTAAGCTTTTCTTCGAACGCGTCCGCATCCATGCTGAGTCGAACACGGTTTTCACCCGTAATCGATCGTTCCAGCGTGTGCATTGTCCGACCTACGGCAAAGGGTTCGAGGTCGATGAGTGCGATTAAGTTTTTTAAATCCGTTTGGGCTACAGGGTACTCATCAAATCGGCCTGGCAGTCTCGCTCGACGCAACACGGCTGGATTCTGTTTCGCTTCGCGCAGCGTTGTAATCCCGTCACCGGCTTGACTAGGAATGGGCAGGGCCCATTGGGGTTCGAAGAGATAGAGTTCGCCGCCGATCGGAACGGCCACGCACCACAAACGCAGCGAGGCATTTTCCGTCGCTCCCGAGAGGCTTGGCAATGCCAAGACCACACAGTCAATCCCTTGAATGAACGCGAGTTGCGTAAAGACCCTGGCCCGCTCCCAAGTGTCGCCACGCGCGAACATCATCGTTTGCCAAGGCAACTGTCGGTAGGTCGGCGCTTTGTCGTCGATAGGCAATTCCGAGTTGGTTACCAATCGCAACGCATCGTTCGCTTGGCCATCAATGCCCACGTTGCACATGGCCCAGTCAAACAACTTCAACGTGGTTTCCAGTTGATTCCAATCATCGACGGGCAGGACGCTCTTCTGCTGAATGAGCCATGGATTGAAAAGAGGGTCACGGTACGGTCGTTCGATCACCCATTTGCTCACTTCCTGCATCATCTGGCATTGCAACAGGTATTCGCATTCCGGTTCGCCAAACTCGAGCTTGGTCATTCGTTTCGAAAAATCGATCGTCCGAAGGGAGCCTGAAACGGAATCCAATAGGCCCGCTGACTTCCATGAATCGGGTTCCACCACGCTCTTCGACCACGTATTGAGTTGATACCGAATCTCCTTCAATGCCGCCGTCCGGTCCATTCGAATCAATTGAGGCAAATAGCGGAAAGCTTCCCGAATCGAGTCCCGACGCTCCTTGCCCTGCGCTTGCCTAGCCTGGATCTGCTGCATGCGTGCGTTGTTCTTGTCCTCGCAACCCAACAAGCCGACGAACATGGCTAGCGGAACCCATGCCAGCATGGTCGCCCGACAGGAATACAAAAACGAATTTGGGTAAATGAGTGTTCGGTTCATGGATTGCGATTTTACCCAAGTCTTACGGATTGCAAAAACAGAACGCCGCAGACGCCGATGGACCGACGTGCGGCGTTGCGAGATTCGCTTTTAGGGGTGCAGCAGATCATAACCTGCCCGTCCGAATTACGTATTCCATGCCGCGACGGTTCGCCAAATCGTCAGGACTCGTTCCAAAACGCGTTCGAATTGATCCAAAGGCACCATATTTGGACCGTCGCTGGGGCTTTCGTCAGGTCTTGGGTGGGTTTCGAAGAAAACCCCATCGATGCCGACTGCCGCGGCGGCCCTGGCCAACGGCTCCACCATCGCTCGGTTGCCGCCAGTAGCCCCCCCTAGGCCCCCCGGCTGCTGCACCGAATGCGTTGCGTCAAAAACCACAGGCACCCCCATCGAACGCATCACGGGTAAAGCACTCATGTCGTTGACGAGTCGTCCATACCCAAAAAACGTCCCGCGTTCGCAAAGCATCACACCGCCACTTCCGCTCGCGTTTACCTTTTCAACAACATACTTCATGTCGCCAGGTGCCATAAATTGCCCCTTCTTTACATTCAATGGCTTTCCCGTTGCCGCACAAGCCACCAGCAAATCCGTTTGGCGAGCCAAGAAGGCAGGGATTTGCAGCAGGTCGCAAACCTGCCCAACCGAATTCGCTTGTTCGGGTAAGTGAACATCGGTCGTGACTGGACAACCGATCTTGCTACGGATTTGGTCCAAGACATTCAAGCCATGATCGATACCATGCCCTCGAAAACTCCCCGCGCTGGTCCTGTTGGCTTTGTCAAACGACGCTTTGAAAACGTAGTTCACGCCGAGGCGATCGCAGATTCCCGAGACCGTTTCTGCAATTTGCAAACAAAGGTCCAGCGATTCAATGACGCACGGGCCCGCAATCAGCAGCAGTTTTTGCGAGTCGCCGCACAAGTGCGGCCCGATACGTACCGGAGTGATGAGATTCCTAGATGCTGATGCGTTCGACATTCGATTGGAGTTGCTTGGGTCACAAGGAACCGTTGGTATCAGATATTCGCCGAGTTTATTGTCGCCTTTCGCTCCGCGAAAGTGCGGCTCGCTAACGCACTTTTGCAGAGCAAAAGGCGACAATCGTGGACGAGCGAGGCCCTTCGCTCGTTGCGTTCCTAGCGAACCTGAGCGAGGGCCACGCTCAGCCACAACAACACTAGCCCGTCATGCCGCCGTCAACCGTC
>JANMLD010000259.1:0-3723 GCA_031372345.1 Pirellula sp. | reverse complement strand
CCCGCTGTTGCGCAATCGAATTTCCTTTGGATTGCTGATATGGAAGAGGGGTCGCTTGCCGATTGGTATTTTCCGGAGACATCGGATATTGGCGATAGTGGGGGAGGCATTTTCCCGTCGGGTAAATACTCGTACTTCGCCTCGATCATGGAGGGACGCGGAACCCATAGTCTAGCGGCCACGATCTGGACACCAAGCACGATACTAAACGAAACATCAGGTGTCCGGGCGTTTCGCTGGAAAGAGCCACGCGAGAATCGCGAATTGTATTTTTCGGCGTGGTTCCTTCTCCCGGACCCAACCAAACTTACAGCCGATCCCGATTTTGGCCAGTTTTGGGATCTCGTTCAGTTCAAATCGACTCCCAACGGTGCAACTGGAGACTCTAGTGACCCATTTTGGTTTTTCGGCCCAAGCTACGGAAGCGATAAAGTCCTCAGGGTGAGCGCTTCATGGAGCAGTACTACGCAAGCAGGACCAAGCGCTAAGCACAGCGTGGGCCGTAAGTTCTTTCACCAAACCATTAAGTCGATACCATTCGGCAAATGGGTGCACTTCGAGGTGTTTCTGAAACAGTCCAATGCATTTGATGGACACGTCATATTTTGGCAAGATGGAGTGAAACTCTTCGATTTCAACAACGTAAAAACGAGCTACTTCAATTCCGCTTACAACGCTTGGAAGTGCGAAAACTCATGGAGTGTGAACAACTACTCCGATGGAATCTCGCCGAATCCATACACGCTTTATATCGACGACGCGGCCATTAGCACAACCCGAACTGCGGGGGTCCCGACACCGCCTTGCAATTTGATCGCGACCTCCGTTTCCTGTGATCAGATCAACCTTGCTTGGACATCGAGCCTCTATGCAGCGACCGGCTACAAGATTGAGCGGAAAAAGAGTGGGGGAGAGTGGAGTGAAATAGCTAAGTTGCCAGCCATTGCGACGACCTATTCCAATACTGGGCTAACCGAAGATACGTCCTACTCTTATCGCGTGCGAGCATTCAATGAGATCACGAATTCTGCTTTCAGCAACACGACTTCCGCTGAAACACAACGTGAGGACTTCAAGAACTTCAGAGGGAATTTAAGAAGTTTTAAGAATCGATTCAGGCGATGAGGCGAAACGGCACGCCACCGTGTCGAACGTCCAATAGTAACTGCCTACAAACTCTTCAAAAACAACTCCAAATCGATTTTCTCTTCCTCTTTCCAACTCGACTTAGGTTCGGGATGAACAGTCCGGTCATCGCGCCCATTGAAAAACGCGATGATGAATTTTCGTCCATTTTCGTATTGGGCTATAAGCCGACGATGTTTTGAAGGAAATCGCGATGGCACTTCCAACGGCGCTGACCGCCGGTCGCGGAGCGAACCGGCCTACGTAGATCCGTCGCTCCGACGACGGATGTCCTAGAGCGTAACGCGGTCCGTGTACTCCAATTCAACATGCACCCCGCGGCCGACCTGACTGCTGCACTCAGGCCTTTCCAAAGAAAAATCGGACGGACTACGTTGCGAATCACTCCTTAGTCAGGCACAATGGCGGGTTGAAATGACTTAAATCATCCTTGGTTGTGTCACAATGCAGCCATTAGGACTTGCAACTAATGTTTTTGAGGAAACAACCGCGATGAGTTTTCGATGTCTTCCCCCGTTCATTGCTGTTTGCATGCTCATGATCGGCTTCCAGCCTGTGAGAGCAGCCGAACCTGTACTTAAGCTAAAACAGGGGGATCACATTAGCTATATTGGCAATACTTTGGCGGACCGCATGCAGCATGCTGGTTGGTTGGAAACTTATATTTACGCCGCTTATCCCGAATTCGATTTGACGGTTCGAAATCTCGGCTTCTCCGGCGACGAAGTGAAGCTGCGTCCTCGAGAAGATAACTTCGGTAGTCCCGATGAATGGCTTACCAAGACCAAGACCGACGTTGTATTGGCTTTTTTTGGTTACAACGAAGCGCTCCGCGGGCCATCGGGCTTGGATGGTTTCAAAAAGGATCTTGCAGAGACAATCGATGGGATGTTGGCCCAGAAATACGACGGGGAATCCGCACCGCGGTTGGTTTTCTTTTCCCCAATCGCACACGAAAATCTGAAGAGTCCGCATCTTCCAGACGGTGTCGCCAACAACGAGAAACTGGAACTGTACACCAAGGCCATGGCGGAGATTTGCAAAGCAAAAGGGGTTGTCTTCGTCGATCTGTTCACCGCGACCAAAAAACTGTACGCCGCGGCTTCAAAACCGTTGACGATGAATGGAATCCATTTGCTGGACCACGGTGATCGGGCGGTCGCGAATGTGATCGTCAAGGAGTTGTTTGGCATTGAAAAGCAAGCCAAGGACGAAAATGAACTCGAGCGGTTGCGGCAAGCCATCTTGGACAAAAACTACCATTGGTTCAGTCGCTACCGCGTTGTAGACGGTTACAACGTATTTGGCGGCAGATCTAAGTTAGCATGGTTTGGGCAATCCAACGCGGACGTCATGATGCGTGAAATGGAAATGTTTGATGTCATGACTGCCAACCGCGATGTGCGAGTCCGGGCGGTCGCCAAAGGGAGCGAACACCATGTTGTCGACAATAATCTTCCGCCGGAACTTGAGGTGAAAACCAACATTCCGGGAAAGTTAGAAGGAGGTAAGCATGAGTACCTGGATGGCAAGGAAGCCATTTCGAAAATGAAAATTGCGGACGGAATGCAGGTCAACTTGTTCGCCGACGAAAAGATGTTTCCCGAAATGGTCAATCCAGTCCAGATGGCGGTGGATACCAACGGAGTGTTGTACGCGTCGGTTTGGCCATCGTATCCACACTGGAATCCGACAGAACCGAGGAGGGATCGAATCATATCGCTCCCAGATGACAATGGCGATGGAGTGGCTGATCGCTGTGTGATTTTCGCAGACGAATTGAACAGTGTAACCGGATTCGAGTTTTGGGGCGGTGGTATGTTGGTGGCCGCCTTGCCTGAACTTTGGTTTCTAAAAGACACCGATGGTGACGGCAAAGCAGATGTCAAAATCCGGATGCTGCAGGGGCTGTCGAGTGCTGACTCGCACCATTCGGCCAATGCCATGATGGTTGGACCGGACGGTTGGCTCTATTGGTCGCGCGGGATTTTTAATGTTGCCGCAATGGAAACACCGACGAAAACTTATCGCTCCGCCGAAAGTGGCGTACATCGTTTCAATCCTAGGACTTTTGAGACGGAGTTCCATTTTCCAATTGGACCCAACCCGCACGGCGATGCGTTTGACCAATGGGGCTTTCAGTTCGCAAATGATGGTACGGGTGGTTCTGGTTCGTATGTCAATATAGGCAAAGGTGTCGGTCACAAGCCATGGTTCAAAATGCGAGTGCGCCCCGTGGCTGCCACCGGATTTCTTTCGAGCAGTCATTTCCCTGAAAAGAACCAAGGCAATTTCTTGATCTGCAATTGTATCGGCTTTTTGGGGGTACTTCAACATGAAGTGAAGTACAACGGCGCAGACATCACTGCGGAGGAGATCGAGCCCATTTTGGTTTCCAGCGATCCCAACTTTCGGCCGACCGATGTGGAAATGGGCGGCGATGGCGCCCTGTACGTCTCCGACTGGAGCAATGCGATTGTAGGGCACATGCAACACAACATGCGTGATCCGAACCGCGATCATGAGCATGGTCGCATCTATCGTGTTACCGCAAAAGATCGGCCGGTACTCAAGCCG
>JANMLD010000209.1:0-8424 GCA_031372345.1 Pirellula sp. | reverse complement strand
CTTGTGTTCGCTCTGGACGGGAAACACGAGCCTGTTTAACGATTTGAGATGTTGGCTTTGTCATGCGAGATTTTTAGCGCACCAATTGCATTAAAACAACCCCGGCGGGATAATTTCACAGCCTAGGAGCGAAAGGCGACACAAACGTGTGGCACGCCCAAAGCGAAGCGTGGGCGTGGGAACTGAGGTACATATTTCTAGCGATTCACCACGCCCTTCGTAAACTCAGGGACGTGCCACATGAGGGTGGGCTCCTTGCGAATAAATTCACAACCTAAGAACGAATGACGACAATTCACATCTGTTCCAAAACAGTACAACTACAAGAGCTGCTTGCAACTTCTTTGCCGCGATCATCGGTGACACGGCATTGAACAAAGCCGACTCGCAGCCCGCGTTGAATCATTTCACCTATGGCAGTTAGTTTTTTTCCACGAACGGGCCTCATGAAATGAATATGCAAGTCGATTGTAGAAAAATCTTGATCAGGATCGAGCGTACGACCAAAAGCAATGCCCATCGCGGCATCTGAGAGGGCTGCCAAGATTCCGCCATGCACTCTTCCCATGGGGTTGTTCAAACGCGAGTCGATATCCAATTCGACAGTTGCCCTGCCAATCTCGTTGTCTTCCGCCGTAGCTGGCAACACTCGAAATCCAATGAGTTGAGATATCGGGGCTTCGTCAAATCTATCGGACATTCTTGCGAATCGTGCTTGGGGTAGGTTCGCTCAGATTAAATTCTTCGAGCGTAAAATCAGCGTCAATCCGGCGAACGCTTTTCAGTTGAATGTCGCCGGATGTTGGGTCAATATGATAGACCGCAATCGTGGATTTGGCGTGGTCCACAACAGCTAGTTGCTGAAATCCATTTGCCAAAATGACGCTGGCCATCATCGCTGTTCCTGCCGAAGCGACTTGAGCAGGAGCTATTGCTCGGTTTGCGGCCATAAACTGCTGTTGGCTTAATTGGCTAACGGCGTTCACATCGCCTTGGCTCCAGCTCGGGGATATTTGCATGGAAATAATCCCGAGGAACCCCAGGCTGCAAGTGATCGCAGTAGCTCGCTTCCAAAAGCTTGTTTTCATGATCCTGACCAAGTTTGTTTGAAGAAATAAGGCGAGCGGCAGACTAAAAACTACCTGCCAAGGGTTTCAATGGGAGAGCGAGGCTCCTGCCGAGCTTGGCGTTCGTTCGGCAGGAGCCTCTCCCTCCCGGTATAACCAATGCTGTCGCTCGCGCTCGGGGAGTTTGAGTGCTTGCTTTGTTCCAACTTAGGAATTCCCGACATTAGTTTTCCCAAGCAACGGATGCTAGATCACCTTTCCGGCGCATTTTGCAGACATTTCGCAATGCATAGAGTGTTTCGCATGGTGTGGTAGGTGTTCTAGCCTTCGCGATCGCATATGATGAGCGGCTTGTTACCGACCGGAAAGAACGACTCTTTCCCAAGATGACCGCTTCTAGATAAGACAATCGGTGCATGCGACGCGTTGAAAAATTATTGTCAGGCCGCTCCAATTCGCTTAGCTCGATACTAATGCGGGCAGGCTTGTGGTGTCTAAGTCAGCCCTACACCGCGGTGATCTGGGCCAGAAATGCAGCTTACGATAGGCATTGGAAGGGTATTGGCAAAGCCGCGGTGCCTGTGATTTCGATTGGCAACTTAACAGCGGGTGGAACCGGGAAGACCCCGGCTGTTGCAATGTTGGCGCGTTGGTTTCGGGAACGCAATATACGAGTTGGGATTCTTTCTAGGGGATTTGGGGCCGGAATTGATGGTCGAAACGACGAGGCAAAGGAGCTTGAAGTGTTGCTGCCCGATGTCCCCCATTTGCAAAAACCCGATCGCCTTGCGTCTGCTGTGATCGCCACGGAGGAGTTGGGGATGCAATTGCTGCTCTTGGACGATGGATTTCAGCATCGAAGAATTCATCGCGATCTTGAAATTGTTTTGCTCGATGCGAGAGAACCGTTCGGTTATGGCTACATGTTGCCTCGCGGTTTGCTACGGGAGCCTGTGCGATCCTTGCGACGGGCTGACATCGTCATGGCGACGCGGGCTGATCAGGTGGATCCACAAAGATTGGCGGAAATTCGGACGCGGGTTCAGCGGTACAATCCCAAGGCCGCTTGGCTTGAATCGGAGCATATGCCAGTGCGTTTAAGAAATTCTGCAGGCGAGCTTCAATCGATCGAATGGCTTTGTGGCAAGAATGTGTTGGGAACATGCGGTTTGGGAAACCCAATGGGTTTTATGCAAACGCTGCGAAGTTGCGGTGCCAACGTGATATCGAGCATGACATTTCCAGACCACCACAACTATTCATCACACGACATTCAATTGCTCGAAAAGCAAGCCAATGAATGCGAAATCCCATGTGATGCCATTGTTTGCACGGGCAAGGATCTTGCCAAGATAGACTCGCCGCGAATTGGGAAATACGAATTGTGGAGCCTGGATGTCGAACTCACGATTCGCAACGGAGCGCCTATCCTCGAAGAATTCTTGAATCGAATTGTGGCGAGCATTCCATTGGATGGTTAGCCACGATGCTTCATTTGTTCTTCACTGTAAACTCAAATTTACCACTTCCTGCAACAACTTCGTATTCGATGCCGCTTGTTTGTGGTGATTGGAATTTCGGATCAAAACTAACGGGCGGCGGAGAACCTGAGTCGATGTCAGCCTGAGTCATTTTTCGCATCGGTTCGCAACGGCATGGATTTTGGAACAGCGGATCGACTTCGGAGTTTCTGGCGGTTTTTCCCAAAGTTCATAAAAAAAGCTCCCGGAAGTGAACGAGTCCTAGGGGGGCTGAGGACAAGAGCTACATTTCCGGGAGCCAAGTTTCGAGCGGGCATAGCAACATCCGTGTGCACTGCCCGCATGAACCCACTTTGTTTTTCGCCAGGCATCAGCACATCCGTGTGCTGGTGCCGTGGTGCGATTTGTATGCAGCAAAAGAAATGACTCTCAATCGCGGAAAACAAATCCAACTCGGTGGATCCAGTTTGTTTGTCATTCAAAGATCAGATTTTTCTGGCCGAACGATTTGAGTCGTTTGGTTGTCGAGGCTCATCGCTGCGACGGCGGTAAGATAGACCCGACCATCCCTTCGGGTCAATCGCGATTCTGACTTTTTTGGAAATGGATTTTGAAGTTGCTTGAAAAAAGGTAATCCTAGCTTTGTACTTACAACAAGAGAGTTCTGCTTTGACGAATGATGGCAATCCATCCACGCTACATTCCGGCTTGTTATAGAGCCATCTGGCTGGCTATAAATCTTTATTGGCCAATTGTCGCGTGCGAAGTGTGCGTTGGCATGTCAGTTGCTTGTTAGTTGCTTTCGTATATGTTACGGATAACCGTCGCATTGTTGCCAGGCATCAAAATCCTGTTAGACATTGCTGTTTGGCTATTCATCACACAAGGAAGGGGATAGGATTCACTGGTCTGGTTGGATGAGCCGTCCGATAAACAGGTATGCTTTCGCTCGAAAGCAGCGTCTTCGCAAAGTCGCCTTGACCTGATGGATTCGGAAGGTCTTTTCTGCGACACGGACTGCGTTGGAAAAAAGGGATCGAGCACGAGAATAAGATTCTCGTCTTGTCAGCACGGTAGCAGTCCATGTACACCTCGATCATTCGATCGGGCCACAAGTCCTTATCAAACAGGGAAGAAGACACTTATGCAAATTTCCGGAAATTTCTCGGTCTCTGGAGTTGACGCTGCACGCACCGCTGGCCGCAGCAATGCTCCTACCCAATCTGCCGCCACACCCGCTGCAGCGATCACGACGCCCGTCGATCAACTTGAACTCTCACCGGAAGCGCTCAGTTCTGCTAGTTCGCAAGCATCCGATGAAGTCTTTCGATCTGACAAAGTCGCGGGTCTGAGGGAAGCGATTGCTCAAGGCAATTACGACACCGACGAGAAGCTATCTGTTGCGTTGGATAAGTTGCTAGATCAGCTTGGTTGATTGGGCTTTGGAACAGTCTAATTCGTTTGGGCGATCGGCAGACTAAAACTACCTGCCAAGAGTTTCAATGGGAGAGCGAGGCTCCTGCCGATCTTGGCGTTGGTTCGGCAGGAGCCTCTCCCTCCCGGCATAAATAATGCTGCCGCTCGCCTTAACAAGAAAACAGGGGACCCATGGTCCCCTGTTTTCGTTTCTTTCCCGCCACGGAGTTCGCAGCAGTGCTTCTTGCTTTTCAAGATAGCGCTGACCACATGAATTTCGCTTGAACGGAACGTGTTTCAGCGAACTAATCGTTATAGTCGTCAGACCTCTTAGAACGTTCTGTGACAACCCATGTAAATTACCCCGCCTGTTCAATTTTCCTGGTCCATCCTTCTTGACCAGTCGATCTAAGTCGCCTGTCGGGAAGTAGTTTCCTAGCACTAAGAGTCCAGTTCCACCCAGGGGCTGGTTGCTCCGGTCTCGTCAAGTACGCCCTCGAAATGAGTTCGAGCGGACGAGTCGCTCCGAGCACGCAAGTATTCCAACACGTAAAGCCGCAACTAGACGTGATGGGAGACCGCGATGCGAGGGCGTCCATGGACGGGATCGACCAGAGCATATTTGTTGGCAGCCCTTTGCGGTTCCGCCGGACTTTTAGGTTAACGAAACCACTTACCGAACACAACGGAGTGGCGAGCCGCAAAGCATCGTCCCGTCTGATACTAGTGTCCTGCGTGGTTTTGCAAACGTTCAAGGGAGAATGAGAATGAAAAAACTATTGGCTCTTCCAGCGATCGCAGCGATGATGGCTGCCTTCAATGCTGGCGCTGTTCAAGCTGCTTATAATGGCGCGATCAGCTACGAAAACTGCGGATGTAATGTGGTAGACTCGTGTGGTCCATCAACGTACACCGTGATGAAAACCGTCAAGAAAACCGTCTACGAACCAGAAACAGTTACCGGCACCAAGACCGTTAACCAAGTCGTATACGAAGACAAGACGGTAAACAGCGTTCGATACGAGCGAGAAACTCTCCAAAAGGAAGTTTCCTACTCGGTCAACGTACCAGTTCGCGAAACACACACAGGTGTTCGCAACTATACCGTCAAACGACCTGTCTACGAAACGCACACCAAGCAAGTTACGTACAACGTATCGCGCCCAGTGTACGAAACACACAGCAAGGTCATCAACTACACAGTTTGTGTTCCTGTTCGCGAAACCCATGAGAAGGTGATCAACTACACGGTCAAGCGACCTGTGTATGAGACACACTCCAAGGAAGTGAACTACACCGTGATGACGCCAGTTCGTGAAACTCACGAAAAGGTGGTCAACTACACGGTGATGAACCGAGTCATGGAATCCCGTGAGCAAGTAATCAACTACACGGTCATGGTTCCAGTGACAGAGACCCGGGAACGAACTGTCAATTATACAGTTACCAACCCTGTCAACTACACCAAGACCGTTACGGTCAACGGTGGCAGCTGGCAGACCACTTCGGAAGAAGTTGCTGGTCCAATCGTTCGCAAGACAGTTCGTGAATCAGGTACTTGGTCATTTGACCCATCGACCTGCCGAAACGTTTACTGCCCAGGCGCTTGCCGAGTCGAATGCGTTCAGTGCCCACCAAAGACGATCTGCAAGAAAGTTTGGGTTCCATCCTGCGAGACCAAGGAAATCAACTGCGTCAAGTACGAAACACAGTGCTTGACTAAAGTTGTTCCTTACACTGTAACCAAATGCGTTCCTGAGTGCCGCACCAAGACGGTTACTCACAATGTTTGCCGAATGGTTCCAGAGTGCCGCAGCAAAGTTGTAACCTACACAACTTGCAAGATGGTTCCAGAATGCCGTACCAAGACTGTATGTTACAAGACATGCACCATGGTCTGCGAGCAAAAGAGCAAGGTTTGCACCTACACCACATGCCGAATGGTCCAAGAATGCCGTCAAAAGACTGTATGCTACAAGACCTGCCACATGGTATGCGAGCCAAGAGTTAAGGACGTTTGCTACACAACTTGCAGCATGGTCTGCGAGCAAAAGAGCGTTCCTTACACCTACAGCACTTGCCGAATGACTACCGAATGCCGTACCAAACTAGTACCTTACACCGTCTGCAAAGCAGTTCCATACTGCACAACGGTCAAAGTTGCTAAGTGCGTACAAGTTCAAGTTCCTTACACCTACACACGATGCGTTGCTAAGACTGTCTGCGAAGAAGTCCCAGTAACGGTATCCTGCGGTAACGGTGCTGGAAACGGCAACGGATGCAACGCTTGCGGTAACGGTTCAGGCAATGGAATTGGTTCGGGGAACGGTCTGTTCAACGGCCGTCTCCGAGGCTTGCTCCGAGGCTTGCGATGCAACGGCGGATGCAACAGCGGCTGCGCAACAGCTTCTGATTGCGGATGCAATGCAGCTCCAGCTTGTGGTTGCTAATCAGTAACGGAAACCGGCTCTAGAATAGTAAGTCAAAACGCAACGATGAATCTGTCCCCCAGTGTTGCGAACTCGATTCAACGAAACTAGCAGTCGAAACCATTAACAAGAAACGGTTGGTGTCCTCGGACACCAACCGTTTTTTCGTTGGATTTCAGTGCGGCACGGAGGTCCCCGCCATGATTTCGAACGACATCCCATCGATCCAAAATGCATTTGCTTCAAAGTCCGCGCGGGCGACTGGCTATCGACCTGGATGATGAGCGATTGGATTGAACGTTCGGTTGGGTTTTCAATCCGATCGGAGCAAGGCTTTTTTCAATCTAATCGTAAGGACGCAATATTTTAACTATCGCCGAGTGCTTTCTCGCAAAGCTTGAAGCAATTGTGGGCTCGGTTGGGAGATATTGAGCTGTTCTTGCTTTCCATCACGTCCTCGCAAAATCACCGTTAATTCGGGAACGGAAACGGAGTTTGGCGCGGGATTTGTTGTGTTGGCTATCAACGGTGCTTTAGGCGTATCGTTGCGATCATTAAATAACCGCTGAAGTCCAAGTTTTGCTAATTCGAAATAAACAACTTCGGCTGCGTTATATAACCCTTCTTTTAGTTCTGGATCTGCGGCATAGCAAACGCCAATCAGCTCGCCGCGATCGTCAAACAAACCACCGCCGCTGCGTCCTTCTACCGGTTCACCTTCCACTTCGACGTTGGCGGCTCCAAGGTAGCGATTCAGTTTCGAGATTTGCGAGTCTCGTCGGGATGGTAATGCACCGCGGTCACAGCCCCAGCTAAAGACCGGCTGTCCCTCGGTCAATTTTCGATTCTTAGGAATGAGCCTTGCTACTGGGATGTTTCCGCTCGGTCGAAATGCGATCAAACCGATGTCCATGTCTTTTGCCTGGAAATCGATCAGAGTTGCTGGATAGGACTGTATTTGTCCACCTAAAAAAGTCTCGACAACTATTTTGGTTTTTCCCTGGTTCTCGCGAAATAGGTGTCCGCAGGTGAGCACCAACGCTTCACCGTTGTAGGAGTCAATGATCGTACCAGTACCGACTGACTCATGGCGCGGCTCCTCAACGCGAATACGCACGGTGGCACCTTGAGGGTCACTTGGATTGCTTGGCGATTCGTTCCGGCTTTCCAACGATGGCGGATCGCGAAGGGCGGTCGACGAGGAGGAGAACGGATTGGAAGCGGCATTCGCAATCGCAGTGGCACTTGCCATGGGGATCATGTTCATAGGAGATTGCCCCCTCAAAATGGGAGAATTCTCTGTTCGATCGCGCAGGCGATCTATGCTGCTGCGAATGCTATCAATAGAGGACGCTGCGGTAAGTCGTTTCTGCAGTTCTGGGAACGCGATGGGGCCAAGGATCCGGTCAACTTCCCTGCCGTTGCGAACGAGCACGGTGGTTGGGACGTTGACAATTTGCCAACGCATAGCAATGTGTGGTTCCCGTTTGGTATCGATCCTTCGAACGACCCAACCCTCTTTAACTGCTTGATCTGTGGATCGGTGCATTTCTGTACATTGTGAACAACGCTCGGCCATGAATTCGATGGCGATGCAGTCACCGGTCGAATCGGCTAAGGCTAGGGGTGCCAATAGCAGCAAAGCACAGAGCGATGAAAACGGAGATAAATGCAGTGCAAATGGAGACATGTCCACAGGTCCTTCTGTTTTGCTTAGCAGGATGGAACAAACGTCATGCTTGCTCTCGATCGAAGCCAGTCTGGGGAGTGTCTAAATTCTGTGAAAATGACGCAAGGCCAGTGCAAACGCAAAAAGCAAAATAGGCAAAATAGGTGCCTGGCACCTATTGACCTGGAGCTTGGGTTTGTTATGCTGCTGGGAAAGGAGAATTGCTATGCCCCGTATTCCACGTGCCGAACAGTTTGATCCAAATTCCGTCTGCATTGCCCATCTTGTTCAGAGATGCATACGCCGCGCCTATTTGGCTGGGCTCGATCCCCTCACCGGCAAAAACTTCGAACACCGACGCG
>JANMLD010000197.1:0-3500 GCA_031372345.1 Pirellula sp. | reverse complement strand
CCCGAAACGCAAATTGTCCAAATCGATCCAAAGAAAACGGATACCACCTAACGGAAACTACAGCAGCAAAAGACGACGAGCACAAAAACCAACTGTCTAAGCCTCCGCAACTACACACAAAACCAAGTTCACACTCACCCTTCGAAAGGAATTCCTAGCAAGAAGATCCCCAACTCGAACAGATAAATTGGCCTTTCACGCCAATCTCGCCCCCAGTCGTGCATCAGCAAGACTAATTGACGAGTTCTCGTACGTAAAACTCCAGAATGTCATGGCAAGGAGCACGGCACTCAATCGAAGCGAATTGAGCTGCGTCCCCTTTTTTGCTTTCGGTCCTGACCCCAACGAAGTTAATAATCGAGCTTGACTAAACTCTAAATCCACGAAGAACGAATGCAATCATTGGCGGCACAATTGCAATTACCATCACCTTCAATGATTTCCAGTTTCTATTGCGAATCGTAGACCAGAGTACCGAAAGTACGCCAACTGGGAGAAGTATGAAGAACGGTGGAGAAATAAATGTGCCCGCAAGCAAGTCAACCGTCACAACAATTGCTACCAGCCAAACAAGCGGAACGCCTATCGAAAGCTTGTCACCAACGTCGTGAATTGTCCCGGCCATGCTATTCGTTAATCACGTCGACTTGGGATGGAGCAATCGTCGATTGCTGGAAAAACTTCACGGAAAATTTCCCTCATAACTTCAGTCGTCATTTCAGCGGACAACTGCGATTCCGTTATGTGTCCCCATTGTAAGGTTGCGTGATAGTCATCGTCGAAAAAAACCGCAACGATATTTTTTAGTTTCCGGTCAGTTGTGAACTCACCGCAACATATGGAATCTGACCTTCGATCCCAGCGGAACTGAAGAACGTTTCTACCCGTCTGGTCGACGAAACTAAACGTCGAATTTTTCCCAACGTGCTTATGGGTCAAACTTGGTGAAAAACGTTCGGAAATCACAAGGAACCTAAGCTATGCAGACTCTTTACCGTTCAAGTTTGCTCCATCGTTAGAATAGTATCCACTCACCTCCACATAGTTCGCACTAAGTCCCCGTACTCGCGTTTCAAAAACGCTTAAAACCATGCAAGTCCCAACTTGCACTTCTGTTCCGCACCCGCTTAGAACGAAAGTCAGCAAGGTGCCTGCAATCGATAAGTTTCCTAGAGTTTTGTTTGGCACTCGCAGCACGATGCTTTTCCTTTTGGATCAATGAAAATAAAACTTGCATTTGCCGTATGATCTTCCGGTGGAAAAAGCGAAAATGGCGTTTCCCAAGTTTTTCTCGGGTCATGAGAGTAGATGAGCTTGCTTTGAACATAGGATTCATAAGCAGGAAATCCATCGTGAGTTCCACTGAAATTTCCATACAAAATTGTGCCTGAACCAACAATTTCTTGGAAATGCAGTTCATAGGTTAAATGCCAGTCGATCGCGGGAGCTCCCGGAGCAAACAGAAAAGGGACCAAGCCGTGCATCGCCATATCGACTTTTACATCACACGGACCCGTTCGCTTAATCGAAATAGATGCAACCATGCTTCCAAGTCTTTCGATATAGTTGTCATTCCCACCAAAGTAATTAATCGTATACAGATGTGACGGGCTAATCCCCGAAAACTTATCAATCGTGGGTTCGTCTTGAATACACTTCTCCATTTCAACCATTGCACGTTGTAACGCACGCGATTTTGCAAGGCCCAAGGGGGATTGACTAACTTCCCTGTCGTCCCCTTTAAGCCACGAATCAATGCCAATGGTAACCCATGCATAGGGAATAAACGCGTTTGCCTGTACGTTCGCCTGGTAAAACCCCGTCGGATCCGTAGCGACTAGAGAATGTCCATTAACGTACATATACAGATTTGCACCTCCGCCAAACCCTATCGGGTCTCTGGTGAGGAACCTACCCGTCAACCCACTCATCCATCTTGCTCGGAAGTGATGCAAGCCGAGCGTTGCGTCCCATTCTCTGGCCGTATAAGTGTAGCGATTGCCTGCTGCAGAACTTGTTTGCACTGTCGCAGATGCGTTCAAGAACGTTGGTTGGCCGTAGGCTGTGTAGGCGTAGCGTTCGCTTACGTTGCCGCTGGAATCGGTTAGAGCGAGGATGCTGTATTGTTGGTTGCTTTGATCGACGCTTGCAACTTCTGGTTGCTCTTGATCATAAAACCCAAGTAATCCGTGCGTGCTCAGGCTGCTAACGGTGATGTTGTCGTCGGCGTCCGACCAAAAAGATACGGTTGCGAATTTTTCCTCTCCTGCGCGAGCGTCCGCGCGAGGCGTTACCGCCCGTTCCGCAATTTCAATCTGAGTTGATGCATTCGCTACCATCCCTGCATTGTAACCAACTCGCTCGCACCGTACCGCAAGTTGGCTACGTTTCCTTTTGCCTTTCAATTGATTATTCAAAAAACCTATTGCCCCTGCTTGTCCGGCTTGTCGGCTTTCGGCGGAACATCCGGTTTGGCATCTGGTTTGACGTCAGATTTATCATCTGGTTTCGCATCCGGTTTTACGTCCGACTGCTCATCCGGCTTGACATCCGGTTTGGCAGGGTGCGTGGCGTGTGCCTGCCGGAGCCGCTCCAGTGTGATGTGGGTGTAGATCTGCGTCGTGTTGAGGCTCTCGTGCCCCAGCAGCGTCTGCAGGCTCCTTAAATCGGCCCCGTTCTCTAATATCAACGTCGCCGCCGTATGACGAAGGATATGGCAACTGCCAGGCTTGTTGATCCCAGCCGCTTCGATGTACTCTCGAACTAACGCCGAAAGAACCTCCGGACGCATGGCGCCACCCGTGTTGCTCAAGATCAATCGATTCGTTGCAACTGGCAATTGCTTACGTCGCCGCTTGCTGCCGTTGCCTGCCTCGAGCCAAGGGCGAACGTCCCGCAAGTATTTTTCTAACCACTCGATCGCTCGTAAGCCAATTGGAACGATTCGATCTTTGTGCCCCTTCCCTTGACGTATCACCAGCAATCGCCGCGGACGATCGATGTCGTAATGCGTTAACTTCAACAGTTCGCTCCGCCGCATGGCTGTCGAATACAAGACTTCTAAAATGGCTCGGTCTCGTATCCCTAAGTGAGTCGTGACATCTGTTCGGTTGATCAGCCGTTCGACTTCAACTATCGAAAGGTACGATGACGGGAGCCGTTTCTCTTCTTTGGGCAGTTCGATCCCAACGGCTGGATTGAACGGTAGAAACTTGTTTAAACAGGCCCATTGGCACCAATGCGCAACGGCCGTTAGATACGAAGATTGGGTCGCGAATCGTAGCGGCTTGCGAGTGCGAAGATTGCCCAGATGGAACAGGCTTCGCTGATAAGCGTTGACGCTATCGACCGTCACTTCGGCAAACGAATCGATGCTGCGAGCACGCAGCCAACGCACGAATCGGCCGAGAGAATTATGACGACGCCCGATCGTGGCCTCGGACCAGTTTTTCACACGCAGGTCGTTGAAATAGCGGTCCCTAAGGACTTCAAAGGATGGA
>JANMLD010000180.1:0-7651 GCA_031372345.1 Pirellula sp. | reverse complement strand
GCCGACGCTGGCGCCGATGCCATCTCCTGCCTGACATCCGAGAGTCTGCTCTATGGAGTTTCCGTTGGGAGTTGCAAACACCACCAGCCGTCGAGGTTGTTTCGATAATTCGCCGCGTGCGTTCACAAAGATCCGAACGCCACTTTCTAGCTTCGTCCATCGCACTTGTTCATTGAAAGGGGGATGAGCTTCGAAACCGGGCAAGCTGGGTTCAATTGCCAAAGCACTGGAGTGCAAAACGCTAAAGTAGGTAATAAGCAACGAAAGGGCGAAAAACAACGGGAGGGCGAGGCGCAACGGGAGGGCGAGGCGCAATGGGAGGGCGAGGAGCAACGGGAGGGCGAGGCTCCTGCCGAGCTGGCGCCGCCATGGTTCGGCAGGAGCCTCACCCTCCCGAGTGAAGTGTTGGTTCGGTAAAATCATGTGGACATGTTTATTGAGGTGCAAGGCTAGTGAGGTGCCAACCAACAGAAAGGTGGCCAAGGAAAATTTCTTGCAATGCCAAAGGCGATCACGCTCATTCCTAGGATCCATTGTAGTCTTGGGCTTGCAGAGAGTGTAAGAAATGGCTTTTTTCGATCCGTCACAATCTTTTGCCAGACCAAAACGGAAATGAGAAGAGGCAAAAATACAGTTGCGAAAACGTTCATTCTGCACGCATCAAAAAATCGACCGTGAACGAGATGATGTGCCGCTCGTGTTCCTCCACAACCTGGACAATAGAGTCCCGACAATTGATACATCACACACTTCGGATAGAAGTTGTATTCCGAGGGTGGAAACCAATAGATCACATTGAGCGCGACACAAACAGAACCCAATATCAGGCTTGCTTTGCCCATTGATGTAGCCATCCCAGCGAACCTTACATCCCCGAAAACTTTTGTTGTTCCACTTCAAGTCCAGCCACGGCGAAATAAATGATGACGAAATAAATACTCAAGGCGATTCCACAACCCAAGGCGATCCAACACCATATTTTTGCCATGCGAGACCTAAGTCGTGCTCCTGCGACGTCGTTCGCCGCAAGCATCGAATTGACTTGAACGGCATAGACAATCGCCACGATTCCAAGCGGAGGGCAACAGCAAAGCGTTACTAGAATGGACTGCACGAGATAGTTCGGCACCTTTTCCGAAACGCCATGCAACGAAGGGTTCTCATAGGGATTCTTCGGCAATCCAGTCGACATCGTTTTTGAAAAATCCTTCTTAAAGTGTAGCGATCGATTGGATTGCTTAACCTAACGGCCATCGAAATCATCTTTGTCGATCGCATAGGTTTCCAGTTTGCGATACATGGTCGCTCGAGAGATGCCCAGCAATTCCGCCGCCTCAGGAATGCTTCCGCGAGTACGTCGCATGGCCTCCTGCATGAGCCGTTTCTCCCATTGCTCAATATTCAACGTGTCGAATACTTCGGTCTTCGATTCATGCAGCGTTAAATCCGACGCTTGGATTTCATCGCCGGTCGCCAGCACGATGGCGCTGTCGATGATATTGCGAAGTTGCCGTACATTGCCCGGCCAATTGTATTCCAACAATCGCTTGCGAGCGGTCTCGCTCAGTTTGATTTGAACACGACCATGCTGACGGCCAAAGTGCTCCAGGAAATGGTTGAGGAGTAGTGAAATGTCTCCCCCCCGCTGCCGCAACGGTGGAACCTTCATTTCAAAAACGCTGAGTCGATAATACAAGTCTTCGCGGAATCGTTTGTCCGATACAAACTCGCTCAAGTCGCGGTTGGTAGCTGTCAGCACGCGAACATCGACTCGCACTTCCTTTCGTCCTCCAACTGGCAAGAACGGATGTCCCTCGAGAATCCGTAATAACTTGGCTTGCCCGGCGAGGGTCATTTCACCGATTTCATCTAGGAAGAGAGTACCCCCATGGGCTTGTTGAAACCAACCAAGATGATCCTTGTCGGCGCCCGTGAAGGCTCCCTTTACATGGCCGAACAGTTGACTTTCCATCAGCTCACTCGGAATAGCAGCGCAGTTAACACTGAGCATCGGGCGATCGGCTCGCGTGCTCGCTTTGTGGATGGCCCGCGCGACGAGTTCTTTACCGACGCCGCTTTCGCCTCGAATCAGAATACTGCCGGTCGCTTTGGCTACACGCTTGATTCGCTCTTTGAGCTCGAGCATCGGAGTGCTCTCGCCAAGCAGTTCGTCGAAGTCGGCGTTTTTGACTTGCAGCCGTCCGTGATCAATTCGCAAGGAAGATTCATTTCGAGCTCGAACCAGCGAGGCAGCCAGAAAACTTGCGGAAGCGATCGTGAAGTCAAAGGAGTGCTTTTCGAAGACCTCCTTGTCGCGATACAAATGCACCACGCCAATGGTCTTTCCTTCGTGCAGCAACGGAACACAGATCGCGTCGGCGAAATGAAGAAGTGGACCATCGCCCGGTGACTGGGATTCATTTTTAACCCAAACTGCAGTGGCTTGTTTGCAGACCATCTCGGTCAGTTTGTCGCTCAGGGAAATGCGAGCCTCGTTACTGTTGTTCGGATATTTGCCATGCGCGGTGAGCTTTCCATCCTCATCGGCAAGCAAGAATGCAACAAAGGTCGCTTTGGTCCGGTTTCGTAAGACCTCAATAGCGAGTGCCACCACTTCATCCGGAGTTGTCAGCGAAATGCATCGGATGGAAAGTTGGTGCAAATCGGACAAATCCTCCGTCCGACCGGCTTTTCGAAGGGATAGGAATGCGGACATGCCAGACGCAAAACCATCCGGCGTACTGCCGATTTTGTCTCCCCTCAAGTCATGCGAAAGGTTGATTCGCTCAACGGTAATGTCTTCGCTGATCGTATCGTCGATAAACTCAAGCTCGGTGTTGCCGATCCGAATCCGGTTTCCGTGTGATAAAACAGCTACGTCAACCTTCGAACCATTGATAAGGGTGCCATTTCGTGATCCAGCATCCAAAACTCGCCACTGGGATTCATGATAAACCAGCCGAGCATGGACGCGCGAGGATAGAGGGTCGTTGAGTTGGATACTGCATTCCAACCCTCGACCCATCGTGTTTTCGATAGCTTTGTCCAACGAGTAACGAGCGTCAAGCTCTCGGCCTCGTCTAATGACCAGGTATGTCGACATCGGTAGTGTGGTTAGCGGTAAGTGTAAGGCTGCCAACAATATACGCCAAGCTGTCTCATTTTGCTACAGTCCGGCTTTGGAGTGCTGGGATTCATCCCAGCTTTAAGATTCGTCCAAGGTGAACCGCACTTTTACGGAGCAATAGGCAACAATGTTCCACCCCAGATCGTTTTCAGATATCATCTCGCCAATTCATTTTGCCGTGCAACCGCACAGTATTCCACGCAGCTCTGGAGATCGTTCAACTTTGCAAGCCAAGATTGTTTTGTTACCAGGAGATGGAATCGGTCCCGAAGTGATTCGCCAAGCCCGCCGGGTCCTCGACGCTGTCGCGGCTAAGTTTGGACACCAGTTCGAGTTTGCCGAACATAGTATTGGCGGTATCGCTATCGATCAAACTGGCGATCCGTTACCCGATGCAACAATCGCTGCTTGCAAAAGTTCCGACGCGATTCTTTTGGGAGCGGTTGGCGGCCCAAAGTGGGATGATCCGAACGCCAAGACTAGACCCGAAGCTGGCTTGCTCAAGATTCGTAAAGAGCTTGGTCTATTTGCAAACCTCCGTCCAATCGTAACCTTTGAAGAATTGCTGGACGCGTCACCGCTTAAACGCGAAATCATCGAAGGGACCGATATCCTCTTTTTTCGCGAACTGACCGGCGGACTTTACTTTGGTCCATCCGGATTGGAGGAGTTACCGGACGGCCAACAACGCGCTTACAGCACAGCTGTCTACACCACCTCTGAAGTGGAGCGAATCGTTCGGATGGCGGCCAACGCGGCTCTGAAGCGTCGCAACAAGCTAACCATGGTCGACAAAGCGAATGTGCTGGAAGCGTCGCGATTGTGGCGTCGGGTCTCGGCAAGAATCATGAAGGAAGAGTTTCCATCCATCGCCTACGATGTCGTTTTGGTCGATTCCATGGCCATGCATTTGCTAAGTCGTCCAACCAGTTTTGACGTGGTGGTTACGAGCAATATGTTCGGCGACATCTTGACCGATGAAGCCTCGATGCTACCCGGTTCTCTCGGAATGCTCCCCAGTGCATCGCTGGGCGCAAGCGGTCCGGGCTTATACGAGCCTATTCATGGTTCGGCACCGGACATCGCTGGCAAAGGAATTGCCAATCCACTGGCTACGATTCTTGCAGCCGCCATGTTGCTGCAATATTCCCTCGGCTTGGAGAAAGAAGCGGCCACTATTGAAGCGGCCGTAAAAAAAGTCTTGGCAGCGGGCCATCGAACCGCGGACTTGGTACGTCGGGGAGAAGATTTCCTCGGTACCGTAGCCATCACCGATCACGTGCTTCAGTCGCTGGTCTGATGATTTGCCCCTTTTGCTCATTACTCTGCGATGCCGAGAACCTCGACGCTATCCAATGCGATCGGCGAACGGCATCGCTCGTCCAGTTTGAGGCTCTGCGTTTTCAAAAAAGGGACCGGATTGCCGATTGGTTGAAAGAGGCCATTCAATTACTGAGATCGGCAAAACGCATTCTCGTCATGGGACGCATTGCGAGTGTAGAGTCCGCAAGAGCTGTTGTGTCGTTCGCTTCAAAACATAACGCGACCATCGACTGTGCCGAGTCGGGGCACGTTTTCAAAAACGTCTTGGCAATCCAACGCTCGGGCCTAAACTCCGTTTCGTTGTCAGAAGCTCGCGACCATTCCGATTTTTTTATTGTGATTGGAAATGATTCGATGATGGCGTCCGTACCTAGGATGCCTTTCGCACTGTCCAACGGTCGACCTGGTCAGCAGACTGCACTTCTGCTCGGCGATTTTAGCATTTCCGCTACCGAACGTTGGAAATCGGTAGGCTTTGACACTTGGTCAGTGCCGTGCAATTTGAGTGCTATTCCAATCGCACTGGCGCAATGGTCACGATGGTCCGACAGCACTGATAGCAAGCCATCCCATGAGGCCTATCCTACCACTCAGCTCTTTGAGCGGTTGGCCAAGGCTCGGTACACGACAGTGGTGTGGTCGGCTGAAACTCTGCAAGTCGATCAAGCCGATCTTTGGGTTGAGCGATTGTTGCAGTGGATCGCGAGTCGCAATGAAGAAAACCGCTGTGCTGCTTTACCATGGACATCCTTGGACGGCACTTTTCAACAGGTCTGCACATGGCTGACGGGATTCCCTGGGAGACTTGCATTTCGCGATGGAGTTCCCGACTACGACCCCAATCGTCATAGCTACGAGCAATGGATAGCCAGGACTCCACTCGGTAAAGCCCATGAATCGGTTGTCGTCTTGATCGATGAAACCGTCGCCGCAGCCCCATTCTGGCATCCAGAATCGATGCCCGTTTCGGATCAGTGCCAAGTCATCGAGTTGTCAAGACAGTCAGCAAAATTCCCGACTGCCGTTGCGGGCGTTGAAGTATCGGCCAACATGTTTCGTGCCGACCAAACACTGCTGGCCCACGTCAGTCCTACGCATCCACTTGGCTCGCGTGCAAAACCCGTTTCCGGGTGGTTGGAAGCGCTTTCGCAATGATCACACGACTTCATGGGGCGGAATGCATTGATGGGATTGGCGAAAGTCGGATTCGCGACCTGTATTTAAACGGGGAAACAATTTGTTCTACGCTACCCAAAGACTCGCGGATCGACTTCGAATACCGCTTGGACAATCATATTCTTGTTGCCGGTGGCATCGATCTTCACACGCATATTGGCGGAGGCAAAGTCAACATCGCTAGGCTCTTGCTTCCCGACTTGGTGGAGCACCAGCCCTCCCTGTCGGAGCGAGGCGGACACTCGCCGAGTTGGATTGCGCCGCTGAGTTCTCCGGTGCCAGGGACTTGGGAAACCGGTCGTCGTTACCTCGAAATGGGATATACCGCTTGCTTTGAACCAGCCGTGCTTCCCGCCAACGCACGGCAGGCGCATGCAGAGATGGCCGATACTCCTTGGCTCGACACGGGTGGTTACTTATTGCTGGGCAATGATAGATTGCTGCTAGAGTGGATTCGCGACGAAGTGCCTCAAACGCAAATCAATGACTATGTCGGCTGGATGGTGCGGGCGCATCAATGTTGCGCGGTCAAGGTGGTCAACGCAGGTGGTATCGATGCTTTTAAATTCAACCAAAGGCACTTGAGTGTTGATGACAAACATGTGCACTTTGGCATCACTCCACGCCAGATCTTGAACGCGCTAGCTCAAGCGGTGGAATCGCTGGAGTTGGCCCATCCGCTGCATGTCCATTGCAGCAATCTCGGTCTGGCAGGCAATATTGCCGCTACCATGGCCACCATCGATGCAGTTGAGGGGAGGCGATTGCATTTGACGCATGCTCAATTCCATTGTTACGGAACGGATGGGCCACATGGTTACGGTTCGGCCGCCCAACTGTTAGCCGATCGCGTCAATGCCAACCCGAACCTTTCGATCGATGTAGGGCAAGTTCAATTTGGCCAGACAGTTACCTTGTCTGGGGATACGATGCACCAGTTTGCGAATCGCAATTTAGCTCGACCTCGGAAGGCAATTTTTCAGGACTTGGAGTGTCAAGCAGGATGTGGCGTGCTACCGTTTCGCTATCGCCAAGACCAATACGTGCATGGCCTTTTGTGGACGATTGGTATCGAATTGTTTTTGCGGATCGAGGATCCGCTGCGAGTCTTTTTGACATCGGACCATCCGAACGGTGCGCCGTTTACTTCATACCCGCATCTGATTCGATTGTTAATGGACTACGATTTTCGAATGTCGATTTTTTCGCAGTTGCATCCGGACGTTCAGAAATCCAGCCCGCTACCATCGTTGAAGCGGGAGTATTCGCTGGAGGAGATTATCAAGATGACGCGGCTTGGTCCTGCGCGAGCACTCGGTCTAAAGAATCGCGGATCGTTGAGCGATTGCGGATTGGCAGATGTGGTCGCTTACGAACGCAACCAGAATCCGGAGCAGATGTTTGCGCGGCCACGCATGGTGTTTCGGCGGGGAAAGCTTGTTTATCGGGACGGGATTTTTCTAGCCGACACGGTCAAGTCGACCGTGGTGTCACATCATCCAGTGGACTCTCAAATGGATGATTGGTTAAGACGTATCTGGCGTGCTCGATATGGCTATTCGACAGAAATGATTAGGGTACACGCTGACGAACTGCGGTCGGAAGGACGAATAGTCGAGTGGTCGTAGCCGTGGATCCGTCGCTCCGCGACGGATGTCCTGCATAGTAACGCCGATTGCCTCCCCCACTCTGAATAGTTATTTCAAAGCAGCGGCAGCCAACGGGTCAACCGTTGTTTGGAAGGAGATCGCTCGTGCGGTTTCGACTACACGGACCGCCGGTCGCGGAGCCGTGGATCCGTCGCTCCGCCGACGGATGTCCTGTTTCTTAACGCCGATTGCATGACTCGATCTGAGTCGATATTTCAAAGCAGCGGCAGCATATGGTTCGAACGTTTTTTAGAAGGAAATACTTTGTGCGGTTTCATCTACACGGACCGCCGGTCGCGGAGCGAACCGGCCCACGTAGATCCGTCGCTCCGCCGACGGATGCCCCGCATAGTAACGCCGATTGCATGACTCGATC
>JANMLD010000125.1:0-3758 GCA_031372345.1 Pirellula sp. | reverse complement strand
GAGCACCCAATGATCGAAAACTAGGCTTGGCCCAACCAATCCAGACCAGAAGCTAGCCCGAAAAACAAAAAAATCACTCGCGGGCTTCGCTGAAAATCCAAATATCGAATACCTTCACAGCCTATCCGCGAAAGTGCGTTTGGGAAGCGCACTTTTGCGGAGCAAAAGGCGACAATGATGTTACTGCGGTTTGCGTGGTGGAGCGAATTTGATGCGTTCGACTAGCCGTTGAATCTCATCCCCTTGTCGTTGGCCGGTTACGGCGGTGATGGCTCGGATGACGTTTTCGTATCGCAAGTTGTAGTCTAGGTCGATTTCAACTTCAGGGCCATCGTCCGGCGTTGGGGGTGCGTTCCCGCCTGTCAAACTCAGGACATGGCCTCGGAGCTTGGTAAAGTCGTTTCCGAAGGACAAGCTGTCGTTGACGATGATGTCCGTCAATTCACCGTCGGCGTTGGCACGCAGCCGCACCTTGATTGGAATGTTGGTTGTGTCAGGATTGCCACCGCTTCCCGCAATCGGCATCTTGACACTGAAGTCCCCCTCCTGCGCTGCGATCTTAAAAGTCATTACGAAAAAAATCAGCAGCAAGAAAATCACATCGATCATCGAGGTGAGTTGCAATTCTGCTTTGTCGTTTCCGCGTTTGGATTCAAATTTCATGATTATACCTGTAGATAAGATTAGCTCTGTTCTTCGCGGACGCGTAAGGCAAATTTCTCGAAGCCGAGTTCTTGGCACTTTTTGATGAGGTCCTGAACCACTCCGCCGGGTGCGCTTTGATGTCCGCGAATGATAATGTTGGCGTCTTTGGCGGTTTGGTTCCTGGACTTCAGCAGTTCCACTTCCGTTTTCAGCAGAGGTGCGATGGAATCTACGGTGACCTCATTCGCGCCCATGTAAATGGTCGAATTCGAATCCAAATGCAACACGATTGGGAAGGTGAGCGGCGCGTCAGGCGGCTTGGCTAACTCGCTGGCGGGCAGTTTTATTTTGTCGTTCTGGTCATCTTGAGAGAAATTGATCAGCACCATGAAGAAAATGATCAACTGGAATACCATATCGATCATAGCCGTCATGTCCCCTTCGGCCATTTTAGAATCGAATCTCTGGCGAACCTTCATACTGCACTATCCTGTGTTTTAGGCTTTGACGAACGCTTGAAACTTGTCCAACATTTCTTCGCTTTGCGTACCCGCCGTTAAGATAAAGCGTTGGACCCGATTTCGCAGGATGTTGTAAATCGTGATGGCCGGAATAGCTAGAAACAAGCCGAACAAGGTTGTGTAGAGAGCTTGCTCAATACCACCTGCTAATTCGGAAGGCTTGATCGTTGTGGTGCTGCTGGCGATTTTGGAAAAGGACACCACCATCCCTTGCACGGTTCCTAGCAGGCCAACCATCGGAGCAATGTTTCCGATCAAAGCGAGGTAGCTAAGCAAATGCTCGGTTTTCATCGTTTCGGATTCGCCGACGATTTGCATGGCTTCCAAGGCGGAGTCTTTGCCACCTTGCAGCTTGCCTAAACCGGCAGCCACGACCTGACCTAAAAAACTCTCGTCGGCCCGGACCAATTCCACGGCGGCTTGTGCGTTCTTTTCCCCCAAGCTGGCATCGACCCCTTGGATCAAGTCATCTGGGACAAAGTTGTTCTTTTGCACAGCCAGCAACGCCCTGACGACGAGTGCGACCAGGACGATGCTCATCACCAAAAAGATGATCGCATACATGGTCCCAAGTGCAACCCAAGTCTTGACCAGCAGATTCTCAGACTTGGGAGCGGTTGCATCTTGGGCGAGCAAATCCGTACAGAGAAAGGACGCTACGAACAATATCGCGACAGCGGGTAGAGCGATTGCGACAAGGGACCGCGCGCGTCGAAAACAAGATTGCATGGCGTCTCCGTGAATGGTCAAACTGGTGAGGTGAGGAGGAGGAAAAGGATTCTAGGTACTCGTTACGTCTGACTCTCAAACGCGGCGAATATGTTTATCGTACTCAACTAATCCCCGAAAGAGATTGGGGGAGTCGCCGAATGCGGATCATTTTTGGGATGGTTGTGCGGATTGCGACGTTATTTCTTAAGCCAAGGTGAGGTTGGGTACAATTTGGACAGCCGACTCTTGGTTTCGGTTGCTCGCTGGTTTTCACCAATCAATGGCCAAAGTTGCGAAAGCTGGTACAAGGCTTCTGCGTGGGCTTCCGGTTCACTGGTGTATAGCAAGTCGGTCTTCAAATACGCGAGAATCGCTTCGTCGTTGTTGCCCGAAGCTCGCAAAATTCCGCCGAGAGCATTAAATAACTCTGAATACAACTCGGCATCCGTCGAATCCCCTTCGTCGACCATTTTTTCTAAGGCTGCAACGGCCTGCGGAGCTTTGCCATCGGCGGCGTCGCATCGAATCGATGCCAAGTTGGCTAATTTTTTGAACTTCAGCGAGGCCGCATCGGAGACTTGTGCCTGTGCGACCAAGTCGAATTTTGCTTTCGCTTCGGCTGTCTTCTTGCTGGCAAGCAAGGCTTTTCCGCTCAGGTAGTTTCCCTTGACTTTGAGTTCGATGAATGGGGAGCCCGCCAAGACTCCGAAATATCTGGGGGCTTGATCCGGTGTTCCTGCGGCCATTGCCAATTCGCCCAGGGCTTCCGATGCCATGTAGAACAGATGGCTCGTGCCGTTATCCTTGGCCCAAGTTAGAAGTAGTTTGGTGGCCGCCGCCGCGTCCCCTTTTCCTCGCAACGCGTTTTGAGCCGCAATGTAACCCTTGAAAAAGAGGTAATCCTGCTTGATCTCTTCGGACTTGATCGAGGGAGCGTCGATCTTTGCAAATTCTTCCATCGCTTGATCCAAGAGTCCCTGTCCAACGGAATCTTTAGCGCGTGAGAGTGCCTGAGGCTCGCCATCGAATAGCACTCGACTGATTTGGTTGGTGTCGAAATTTTGATTGACACCCCCTTTTTCGATCACGACCTTGTCCCGAGTCCTTTCGACAATCTTGCCGATACCGGCGACCCCCTTTAAAGGAAAGACTTTGTCTTGGCACCAGCCTGGCTCGACCGCTGTCATGACGACGAGGACCATCATTGCAGTCAATGTGATCGAGGAACTACGAGTGTTGGTGAATCGCATGGGTTGTTCTAAAGGTCTAGGAGTAGTTGGTTGTCAGTTGTCAGTTGTCAGTTGTGGGTTGTCAGTTGTCAGTTGTCAGTTGTCAGTTGTCAGTTGTCAGTTGTCAGTTGGCAGTTGGGCGTTCGATTTTGGTTTGGAGTTGCACTATTGTGTTTAGAGCCAAAGGCCCGTCAGTTTGCCTAGCCCAGGCTTACGGCCTGGGAGGAGGCAAACGTCATTGTGTTTAGGGCCGAAGGCCAGGTAGTTTGCCTAGCCCAGGCTAACGGCCTGGGAGGAGGCAAACGTCATTGTGTTCAGGGCCAAAGGCCCGGTAGATTGCCTAGCCCAGGCTAACGGCCTGGGAGAAGGCAAACGTCATTGTGTTTAGGGCCAAAGGCCCGTCAGTTTGCCTAGCCCAGGCTAACGGCCTGGGAGAAGGCAAACGTCATTGTGTTTAGGGCCAAAGGCCAGGTAGTTTGCCTAGCCCAGGCTAACGGCCTGGGAGGAGGCAAACGTCATTGTGTTCAGGGCCAAAGGCCAGGTAGTTTGCCTAGTCCAGGCTAACGGCCTGGGAGGAGGCAAACGTCATTGTGTTTAGGGCCAAAGGCCCGGTAGTTTGACTAGCCCAGGCTAACGGACTGGGAGAAGGCAA
>JANMLD010000119.1:0-19556 GCA_031372345.1 Pirellula sp. | reverse complement strand
CTGCCGTACGTAATGCCATTCGCCTGCGGAACCGCGCCCAGCAGCAGCGAATTAACGACTTCATTGATTGTGTCTTCGAGGCTGGCGTAACACCAATTAGTCCTACCAGCATGATGGCCATCGCAAACAAACACTCGACGACCGTTAATCCGCTTCGGCGAACTTTCGATATATGATGTTTCATAATAAATCTCACTGCCCCGAAAGGGGAGCTCCGTAGGTACCTTGACGCGACAATTCAAGCACCGCGCCGACATCGGCCGTTACCGGAATTCCCTGCGTCGCAGGCGCAACACTAATCGCGCCTGACTTGGATGACAACCGAACGATGTAAGTACTTGGATCCGTTAGGTTTTGTTTTTCCGCACTAGGAAACTGTGGCACAACAACCTGATCTATCTTTCCAACGTGCAGAAAAAAATCGTCCGCGATTTCAACTGGGACACTTACAGCACTTAACGCGGCGTTTGCATACACGCGTGAGAGTGCCCCATCCGGACTGAAGACGACATAAATCGGTCGCAGTTCAGAGGCGTTCGGAGCTGCGGTGGTCGTATACACCCAAGCGGAACTAAATCGCATCCGCTGATCTCGTGGCATTCTTGTCCCGCTTGAATCTATGACATAGACATTCCCTGGAGACGAAAATCCACTTAACGACAAATCGACGCAAGTCCCCTTCGGCAACTGAACTGCCTGACCATTGATAGGACGTATTTTCGGAAAGACCGTGAATGCAGAGATCTTGGTGGCTGGGTTGGAAACAAGTTCGTTCGACGGCAAAGCTTGTTCCAGGTTTGACATAACTCCAGAACTACTTAAGGTCGTGAACCAAAGTATTGGAGAGTCAGACTTTGATTCGACGATCATGTGCCTCGTAGTGGACTTGTTGAAGCTGACTTCATTTCCCGCCCTGAAAAAATTCGACAATACTTTATCTGATGCCGCTCCATCAATGGTGAAGTAGTTTCTCGCCTCGACTTCGGATGGAGTAAGTTTTCCACCATTCGAAATTGGCCGTATATCGACCGGTGGGATATATGAACCCGACCAAGTGGCTGGTCCCCTCGCCCAGATCTCCACTACACCACTGAGCATTTTGTTTGTGACCGGCAAAGGCTGCTCAGCCATGCTCATGCGAATCGATGCATTGTAGGGTAGGAAATTGGTATCGATTGAAGAAAGGGCGAACAACGGATCCGTTGCTGTCGCTGAAATCAAACGGGGTGGTTGCGGGTTGGGCATTGCCACTAAGTCTGATTCGTTTATTAAACCATCGCCATTCCGGTCCGCTGGGACGGATGAGAGTCTCTCAAAAACGACAGCCACAGGCAGTCCGCTTCCAACCGCCCGTGCCCGGGCTGCCTCAAGGAAATTCCGGACCATGGTGGCTGCACTCGTGCTCTTACGATCTGTTAGCAATGTCTTCACCGACGGCAAAATCAGCAAAGCAAGCAAAGAAACGACCGCCAGCACTGTCAAAAGTTCGACTAACGTTACGCCACGACGTCGTTCTGTAATCATAGTGAAACCGCCGATCCTTCGAAATTGCTAATGTTGTCACCCGCATTACGGGCACCAACGGGTTGTCCGTTTTCAAAATCGTTCCCTGGGCTTGAAACGGTTTCTCCCATGCGAACTCGATCTAAGGTATTTAGGTCACGGGGATACCAAGGATCGGGGAAAACGCTGAGGCCATACGAGGGAGCGGCCCAGGGCGCCGGAGCTTCAGCCGACGAGTACGAGTCGATCCCCGCAAACACGCCAACTCGTGTTGGTGGAGTTGCTGGAGGTGGATAGCGGTTTATCTCCCGAAAGCGAATTCCAAACATTCGGTCGGTTCCGGCACTGATGACCAACGGGGACAAGCCAGTTCCTGGTTTTTGCACTGCGGTTGCCCATCCTGGATCTGTCCCCAAGCGGTCCAGCGGTTCTGAATTGATGAGAAGTCTGACCGGCGGTCCTGGATCCACTAGCGCTGGGTCAAGCATGTCCGGATAGAACCTGGATGCTCCGGGAAAACCAGCCGGCCACCGAATCCAGCGAATGGGAGTTCCAAATGCATCGATGAATTCATTTAGTCCGTCTCCATCGGTGTCGGCAATTTCTGACTTTCCAAACAACTCGATGGCGCTCGTGCCATTCAAATCTGAGCCCTCGACGATCAGAAACAAAAGCTCCTCATTGGCATTGAAAGCATCCCAACGGTCGATTGGCTTACCTGTACTGCGATCAGTTAATCGAGCGATCAAGGCTCCGGTCCGCGACGTGAGCGGTGCCGAAATCTGAAAACCAGGATTCGCAGTTGTGAGGTTCGTGCCAAGGCCAGTCGGAATCAGGCGAGGAAGATTGTTTGGGTACCCGGTCAAACTACTCTGCCAAAAAGTCGTAAACTTCAAATCGTCCGGATGGTCGGGCATCTCCATTCGAATGAGATCGCGCAAGACCAACAGTCGCCCTCGCTCCCGCAAAATACTTACTGTTTCCTTACCAGAAACATCCCAAGACACCATGTTCGGAGGCAAAGCCGCAGCCGCATTTCGCAATGCGATGGGATAGTTGATGTACTCATCCATCCTTGCATTGAGCACTTCGCTGATCTTCTCAATAGTGGATCGCGTTTTCTGAATGTTCGATTCCTGCGAGGCACCTCGGTACGCGACCAGAAACATGCCAGACATGAACCCAATGATGGAGATCACGACCAGCAACTCAATCAATGTAAAGCCGCTGCGTGCTCGCGTCGTTGTATTTTTCATAGATAAATCTCCCCAAAGAAGCATCGATCGACCGCAACCTTACCGATTCTCACCAAAGGTATTGACGTCAATGAAATTGCTCGAGTTGTCGTGGGCCGGTAATCGAACCAACCCCGTATTTTCGCTTAATTCAAATCGTGCCCCGGATGCAGGGTCCGGTGCCATAATCGTTCCGTTGTAAGTGAATGACTGCCCAAGCGTTGTAAACCACTGAGCACCAAGCGAGAGAATCCGACCACCAAATTTCCCGTCAGCCCCTGGCGTAATAATTTGGAATGTCTTGTTATTCGCAAAGGCAAAACTCCCTGTCGCACTAACGGATTCCAAATGCGGACGCACTGCCCCCAATTCCCATCGCGGCGCACCAGCCGCTATGGTTATGTCGGAAGGTTGGTAACAGTTAAAAATAGGGACCGCAACCGTTCCCCTGTTGAATAGA
This sequence comes from Pirellula sp., assembly GCA_031372345.1. GTDB lineage: Bacteria > Planctomycetota > Planctomycetia > Pirellulales > Pirellulaceae > JBKCUI01. The sequence continues at coordinate 16,358 of JANMLD010000119.1, read as the reverse complement.
TAGGTTCGGCTGTCGAAGTAAACGTAGGGTGTTCCCTTTTCCGCAGCCCTATTATTTCGCGCCATGAAAACCGGAAGCAAATCACTGGAGACGCCTGCAAACAGCGTTTCGTCGTTCGACATCGCGCCTAGAGCGTCCGTGACTAATGTCAGACGGTCTTTGAATTCATAATACGAATTATCACGCGACGGATTGTATCGATATACAGGCGCAGCCATGGTTCCGACGTTGATAAGAGGTCCGCCCGCTCCAGTGAACGGCCGCTGTGAGTCAGAACTAAAACCACCAAGGAAAAACACCAAGGCTTCTGCCGGGTCCATCTGCGTGCCATTGGCTGGATTGATCAAGGCCAATTCGGTACTCAAGATATTTGGAAACACCTTGCGTAAATGCCTTTCCGTTATGGTCCATGAACTCCCGTCCGGTGGGTAGTCTCCGTGTTTGCCTCGGTAGTTGTTGATTGCGTCATGCAAACCTTGCACCTCAAACTTCACTGCAGCTCGCTCGAATGCTCCGCGCACACCAATCACCGCTGGTACGGTAAGCCCAACAAGTACCCCAATAATCGTGATGACCACGAGCAACTCCACCAAGGTGAAACCCCGTTGCACCCTAACAGCTTTCGTTCGCACCCAAGTTGAAACCGATCGATTCATGTCACCGTCCTCCACAATTGGCTTTTAATTGGCTTTTAATTTGTTGGCTTGTTTTATTTTGCTTTGAATCCTGCCTTGCTGGCAGGAACTAGGTCGCCGACTCAGCACGGAGTGCTGAGCTACACTAATCAGCACGAAGTGCTGAGCTACACACTATTTACCTGGACCGCTCAAGCTGGTGATCAGCGAGATCAGCGGCATGAACAGCGAGATCACGATGAAACCGACCGCCACCCCAAGGAACACAATCAACAATGGCTCAATCAGTTTCGTCAAACCTTCTGTCATCACGCTCACTTCTTCGTCGTAGTTGTCCGCAATCTTATAAAGCATCGTGTCCAACTCGCCCGTCTCTTCACCCACGTCGATCATGTTGACCACCAAGTCATCCATCACCCGCGAATTCATTTTCATTAAATAAAGCAAGCAGCCAATGACCACTCCGATGCCAATCGCGCCCAGTCCAACCATAGCCAGCGTGCTGCCGTCGTCCACCTTGGCTCCCTTCTTCACGACGGCTTTCACAAGGTTTCCGGACGCGTCCTTCTTGGCATTGACTCCTCGGCCCGAGGTGAGCGCGACCGACAAAATCATGATCCCCGGAAACGCACCCGTCCAAGCCCAATAAAACAACGCCAAGGGATGAAAACCTGGAACCGAATTCTCTTTCATCGGCTTCGAAATCACTTCACCCTCGCGAATCGCTTCCGTCACCTTGGTAAAGATCCGTTCGAACATCGCGTTGCCCGACGTCTCTCGCGTGATATTCAAGGCTTCCAAAATCGGCACACCCGAGGTCACCAACGTTCCTAACGTTCGCGTCGTTCGCGCCAATATATTCTTCTCGATCAAACCGCCGAAAAGCGGCACCTTAATGATGAATTGGTCATAACCCATCCGCCCATGCTTGAATTTGCGAATAATCTTGCCAACCAGCCAACAGCAAATCGGCAACAAGAACATCAACCAATAGTAACTCACCACGTACTCGCTCATCGCCATCAACAACTGCGTCGCTGCCGGCAACTTGAGCTCGAATTCATCGAACATCTTCTTAAACGTCGGAACGATAAAGAACATGATCCCTGCCAAAATCGCGATCGCTACCATCACGACCGCAACTGGATAAATCATCGCTCCCTTGACTTTTCGCTTGAGCGACTCCGACCGCTCCAAGAACTCAGACAAACGTTGCAAAATGGTCTCCAAAGCACCGCCCGCCTCGCCTGCCTTCACCATGTTCACATACAAGCGACTAAAGACCTTCGGACACTTGGACATCGACTCCGAAAGGGTCGAGCCCGTCTCGATCTCATCGCAAACATCCATCAACGCATTCTTGAGCTTGCCCGGCTTCTGATTGTTCTCCAAAATCTTCAACGACCGAAGAATCGGCAGACCTGCGTCCTGCAAAATGGACAACTGACGGGTGAACGTGCAAATGTGCTTCGTCTTGGCCCCACCCATCGCAAACGGGCGTTTCCTCTTCTTACCAATCGCCTTGGCTTGCACACCCTTCTTCAGCGACAGCTTGGTTACAAAGTAACCCATCTGCCGGATCGTATTCTGGGCCTCTTCTTCGCTCGGCGCATCAATGACGTCCCGGATTTCTTGACCGGTTCGATCCATGGCTTCGAATTGATATACAGGCATAATCGTTGTCTCAGTTTTCAGTTTTCAGTTTTCAGTTTTCAGTGTTCAGTGTTCAGTGTTCAGTGTTCAGTGTTCAGTGGTCAGTGTTCAGTGTTCAGTGTTCAGTGGTCAGTGGTCAGTGGTCAGGCTCCGTCCTTTGTCTTCCTCCAGTCTCAAGCCTCAAGCCTCAAGCCTCAAGCCTCACTAGTGATCGTGAACGGTCTCTCGCACAATCTCTTCGGCGGTCGTGAATCCATCGAACACGAACTGCTTTCCATAATCGCGAAGCGTGATCATGCCATAGGAAACCGCCTTGGTTCTCAGCTCATCGGAGGTGCAGTTTTGCATGATCATGTCCCGCAAATCGTCGTTCATCACCATGAGCTCAAACAACCCAATACGACCCTTGTAGCCCGTGTTGTTGCAGTTGTCGCAGCCCTTGCCTCGGTAAAACTTGTACTGACCGCGAGTCTCGTCGGTCACTCCCAAGTCCACCAAAATCTCCATCGGCGGATCGGACTCCTCCCGGCACTTGGTGCAAATGCGTCGAACAAGCCGTTGCGCCAAAATGGCTTCGACCGTCGCCGTTATCAAGAACGTCGGGATACCCATGTCCTTCATTCGAGTGATCGTGCTCGGGGCGTCGTTCGTGTGCAATGTGCTAAAGACCAAGTGGCCTGTCAGCGAAGCCTGAACCGCAATCTCGGCTGTCTCCAAGTCTCGAATTTCACCAACCAAAATGATGTCTGGATCCTGTCGCAAAATTGCTCGCAAACACGACGCAAACGTAACGCCAATGTCATGGTCAATCTGAATCTGAACGATCCCGTCGATGTCATACTCCACTGGATCCTCCGTCGTGATCAGCTTTTCCGAGATCTCGTTCATCTCCGACAAGGCCGAATACAACGTCGTTGTCTTGCCCGAACCGGTCGGACCGGTCACCAACACAATTCCGTTCGGACGCTTCATGATCTGCCTGAAATTGGCCATCGTTACTTCGTCCATGCCTACCTTGGTCAGCGACAACGACACCACCGATCGGTCTAGGATTCGCATAACCACGCTCTCACCAAACATGGTCGGCAAAACGCTCACGCGCAAGTCCACTTGGTGCCCACCCACCATCAGCTCGATTCGACCGTCTTGTGGCAAACGTCGCTCGGCAATGTCCAAATTCGCCATAACCTTGATTCGCGTGGTGATCGCAAAAGCAAGGTGACGCGGTGGCGGGACCATTTCGTATAGCACCCCTTCCGCCTTGATCCGAATTCGAAACTCATCTTCGAACGGCTCAAAGTGGATATCGCTCGCGTGATCCTTGATCGCCAACAACAAAACCAAGTTAAGCAACTTGCGTACCGGCGCGCTGTCAGCCAACGCCTCCGCCCCGTCCAAGCTGAACTTGTCACCCGTCAACATGCTCGCTTGCTTGAAGAGCTCCGTATCTTCGGCTAGCTCCTTAACGATCTTTTCAACGCTCAAACTGTCCGACGAATAGAACCGCTCAATCGTAGCCTTGATTTCACGTTCGGTCGCAACCACCATCTCGATGTCAAAACCGAGGAACGTACGCAACTCGTCTTGAATGCTCAAGTTCTGCGGATCGCAGGTGGCAACCGTCAGCCTGTGCCCGTCGAACTTCACAGGAATAACGCGATAGAGCTGAGCCATCGTTTCGGTAAGCTTCTCCAACAACTCTGGCGCGATGGGCGCATCCCCAAGCGAAACCACCTTCATGTTCATCTGCTCACCGAGGGCTTGAGCCAACTGCTCGTCGGTGATCAACGTCATGTCCTCGGCCAGCTTACCCAACAACGCACCCGGCTGCTGCTGCTGCTCTTCCAACAACAACTGAAGTTGCTCATCGGTTATGAAACCCATGTCAACAAAAATCTGGCCGATGCGTCGCGTACTCATTCCATGTTCCCTTTAGTCAACTTTGTTCTATTCTCGTAGTGCAGGCTGCCAGCCTGCGGTATCGTTCAATGCAGACTGCTTTCGTAACCCGATGCGTAAGCGAGGGACTTGGCCGCAATCCCTCGCTTACGCGTCGGGTTGTGATTAATCCGCGCTAGCCCCATCAATGATCATCCCCGTCAGCCTCTTCCTCCGTGTCGATCACTCCATGCCGTGCATTCACGATGCGTTTTGCAAGTTCATCTGGGCGGTGGGCCTTGGACAAAATATCCTCCACCGTCACCTTCCCGTCCTTCCAATGATCGAAAAGCGCATCGTCCATCAACTTCATCCCGAACTTGGAACCGGTCTGAATGGCTGAACCAATTCGGAACGTTTTGTTCTCACGAATCAAATTGGCGATACCCGAGGTGACGATCAGGATCTCGTAAGCCGCTAACCGACCGCCACCGATTTTTGGAATCAACGTTTGAGCCACAACCCCGAGCAAGCTCGTCGAAAGCTGTGTCCGAATCTGGTCCTGCAAGTTGCCAGGGAACGCGTCGATCAAACGATTGACCGTACCCATCGCGCTGTTGGTGTGCAAAGTACCGAAAACAATGTGCCCCGTTTCCGCCGCCGTAATGGCCGCAGAAATGGTGTCCAAGTCTCGCATCTCACCCACCAGAATAATGTCTGGGTCTTGCCGCAAAGCTCGACGAATCGCTTCCGAAAAACTCGGCACGTCGACCCCAACCTCGCGCTGGTTGATCGTCGATTTCTTGTGATCGTGATAAAACTCGATCGGATCCTCGATCGTAATAATGTGGTGGTCATGACCTTCATTAACAAAATTGATCAAGCTAGCTAGCGTCGTGCTCTTGCCAGAGCCCGTCGGACCAGTCACCAAAACCAATCCGCGAGGACGCAAACACAACTTGATCACCGATTCCGGCAGCCCTAACTGCTCAGGCGTCAGCTTGTCGGTCGGAATCTGACGCAGCACCATCGAAATGAAACCGCGTTGCTTGAAAATCGAAACACGGAACCGTGCCATCGTTCCAAAAGCGAATCCAAAGTCGGAACTGCCAGACTCCTGTAACTCTCGCTGACAACGCTCCGGCGCTATACTCTTCATCAACTGAACGGTGTCGTCCGCTTCCAATACCTTGGTCTCAAGCTTCCGCATCCGTCCGTGCAATCGAAAAACCGGCGGCTGCCCAACGACAATGTGAATGTCACTAGCACCCTGCTTAACGCACGCCTGAAGAAGTTTGTCGATTAAGACAGTTGCCATGGTTTAATTAGTCGGATGAGATCAAAAGGAGGACATTCGAGAAAAAACATTTCTCGTGCCAGAAAGATTGTAGTCACGTCAGGATAGCGAAGAAATCTTTGTGATGTTAATTCACGCGGATTGCGAAAAAACCAGCGGCACTCGGCAAACCCACCGTTGCCAGACAGAGGCGAATCAAACGCCTTTAAGAGATACGGCAGAACGCAGAGGCATTGCTAGCGTAGCAACGCACGCTAGCAGGAACAGGCCGCCAACTCGCGTTCGAAATTGGTCCGATTTCACGTGAAAGCAAAAAGGTGCCTAGCCGAGCACTTCCTTAACGACTTTCTCAATTGCGATGTACTCTTGCTCGGTTTTCTTAGCGGTCTTGTAGACTTCGTCCATCGTGGTAATGCCGGTGATGACTTTTCGCAGTCCATCGCAGTAAAGTGTTGTCATACCAGCTCTTATGGCCTCTTCCCGCAACACTGCGGACGACTGGCCCGAGAACATCAGTTCTCGTAATCGACCATTCACCACCATCAATTCGTAGATACCAATACGCCCTCGATAAGCCTTCTTCTGGCAATATGGACACCCTTTGCCTTTGGAAAATTTGGAAAATGGCACCACCGACTTGGGCAGCCCCGCATCCTCCAAAACAGCGTCGCTCAACGTGATCGGATGCTTGCATCGAGTGCAAATCTTTCGGACCAGCCGCTGAGCCATAACGGCAATAACGCTGCTCGCGACCATGTAGCCGGGCACCCCCATGTCCGTCATTCGAGTCACAGCACTGGGCGCATCGTTCGTATGTAGCGTACTAAATACCAAGTGTCCAGTTAAGCTAGCTTGGATACCCATCTGGGCAGTTTCAGTATCCCGCATCTCGCCGACCAAGATGATATTGGGCGCTTGACGCAACATGGCTCGAATAATTCGAGCGAAGTCGAGCCCGATGTTGTGCCGAACCTCAACCTGATTGATGCCTGGAAGATAGTATTCAACCGGGTCCTCGGCGGTGATGATTTTGCGATCGGGACGATTGAGCGCATTCAACGCAGCGTACAAAGTCGTCGTCTTGCCCGACCCCGTCGGCCCTGTCACCAAAAGGATTCCATTAGGCCTCTTAATAAGGCCTGTAAAAACCTTGAAGTCCCTTTCGCCCAAACCGAGCTGCTTGACCCCAACTTTGATGTTGTCTTTATCTAGCAGCCGCATGACCGTGGACTGACCATGGTTGGTCGGGATGACGCTGACTCGTAGATCGAGCTCCTTTTCCCCAACCGTGATCGTAATTCGACCGTCCTGGGCGCGCCGGCGTTCCGCGATATCCATCTTCGCCAAGATCTTAATACGCGAAAGAATAGCACCGAGCAACCGGCGGGGGGGGCTGTCACGCTCGACCAACGTGCCGTCAATTCGATAACGGATTCGAACTCGATCCTCGAATGGCTCAACGTGAATGTCGGATGCCCGAAGCTGTACTGCTTCCTGGATCATGTATTGGACAAGCCGCACGACCGGAGCGCTATTCTCATCAGCCCCCTCTTCGGCTTGGGCTTTGTCCTCTTCGGTTTCCGTAAAGTCGATCTGCGTGTCGGTGAACTCTTGCAACATCGAGTCAGCGGACTCGCCTTCCACCTGGCCATAATATTTATTAATGGCTTCTTGGATCTGCTCTTGAGGTGCCAGAGCCGTTTCCACTTTTCGATTCAGAATGAATCGCAGCTTTTCGATGGTCTCAATGTCGAACGGGTCGGAAACCAAAACTTTGATGGTTTCGTCCGCGTCGGAAACGGGGATGATCTTATTTTCTCGGGCGACCGATTCGGGCACCAGCTGGATGACGTGATCAGGGATTCTTATGGTGGACAAGTCGACATATTCGAACTTGTAGAATTCCGCGATAGCCATTGTTACATCTTCGCCGGACGCATAACCGAGGCTAATGAGGCAATTGCCGACCGGCTTGTCCTCTTTTTTCGAGATGAGTTTGGCTTCGGAAAGCTGGTCGAGCGAAATGACTCCACGGGTGAGCATTAAGTCGGTAAATTCGCGCATTGGCTGGTCCACGGTTAGCCTCCAGCAAAAAGCAGAGTCAGAAGAGAGATGGTCGGAAATGGAGCGACTTGCCAGATGGGGCCGGTCCGACCTTCAAGTATATCGCATGGGCAGACCGGCGAACAAACACCTTTCTTCAACTTTCGTCCCCTTTTCCAAACAAAATGCTTTGGAGTGCTGGGATTCATCCCAGCTTTAAGATTTGGCGTTGGGAAGTTCCCTGACGCACTTAGCGAATTAGATCACCACCACGCAAGTCGATGACGCAAAGAATCCCACAGGTTTACCCTTCGGAAGTTTCGGTTTTTCACTACCAAAATGATCCTCCACGATTTTAGGCGAGCGGCTTTGGCATCTTAAATTCTACCGTGGTTGACTTCTGTGTTTTTAGCCCAACGGGCTTTAACATCTTAGCCCAGGGCACAGCAAAGCGCCGCCCTGGGTATGTCACAAACACCGGTAAATTGCCCTGAAGGGGCTGAACAAGCAAGCAATGAAACGCGAGCATTCAGTAAAGCCCCTTCAGGGCAGCGACCGTGTGGTTTGCAGATCCCAGGGCGGCGCTTAGCGACTTTTTGTCGCTAAGCTCTGCCCTGGGCTATGCTGTTGTTGCCCCATTCGGGGCGAAAGCTGCACAACCCACAACCCACAACCCACAACCCACATCCCACATCCCACATCCCACAACCCACAACACACAACCCACATCCCACATCCCACACCCCACACCCCACATCCCACATCCCACATCCCACATCCCACACCCCATACCCTTCACCCTTCACCCCATACCCTTCACCCTTCACCCTTCACCCTTCACCCTTCACCCTTCATCCCTCAACCAACGACGCGAAGTGTTCCGCGGTTTGCCTGGCGAGTCGAACACACTGCGGTATTCCAACGCCATCGAAGGAGTTGCCGATAACGCGTAAGGAAGGTTCATCGGCAAGTGATTGACGGATCGAAGCGACCAATTGGGGGTGGCCAACCAAATACTGGGGCATGGCTTCATTCCATCGAACGACAGTTTGCCAATGTGGTAGGCTGCTTGCGCCGAGAAGTTCCTTAATTTCCTTTTTAGCGATGCCGAGCAATTCGTCGTCGCTTTTGTCCATCAGTTCAGGACGAATGGCCCCACCCATGAAGACTCTGGCCAAGACAAGGTCCGTTGGGCATCTTCCTTCGTATTTCTCGCTCGCAAGGCTAATTGCTAGGCAGTCTCGATGTTCTAGTTTGGGAACGACGACGCCAAAGCAAAACGCTTTGGGATGTATTTCGCTGCGATGAATGGCGAGTACAGCCACGGCGGAGGAGGCATACGGAATGCGTTTCAAGCGTTCGGCAACATTCGGATGAGTCGTTTTCAGCAACTCTGCGGACCGCAGGCTCGGCAGTGCAAGACAGACGGCATTGTATCCCTCATGCACCTGTTCCTCTTGGGTTGGTTCGGCTGACGACTTCGTTCGCAGCGACCAAGAGTTCTCGGCCGTTTTGGACAGTTGAACAACGCGTTGCCCAAGCTGAATAGGGTTGCGAAGGGACTTTGCAATATGGTTGAGCCACCAACTCATACCTTGTTTGGGAGCGAGGAATTGGTCATATCGGGCCCCCGAGGCTTCGCGAGCCGAGCGTTCGGATCGGCTTTGGCTTTTGCGTTTGGCGATGGCCGCGCGGATGAGACCGCCGAACTCACGTTCCATGGCCACAAATTGAGGCATGGCGGCCTGCATACTAAGGGTTTCCGCTCTGGCAGTAAAAATCCCGCTCACGATCGGTTCAACGAGTCGATCGAAGCATTCGCGCCCGAGTCTTCGAACGGCAAACGCTTCCACGCTTTCATCCTGGTCGCTTATTCTTTGCTTGACAAAGTATTCGGAAAGCAATCGCATGCGTCCGGCGGGGGACAGGACAGGAGTGGAGAGGACCGAGGACAATCGAGTCGGTTGCATGAGGGAGAAGCCGTTCGGAATTGGCATGACTTTTCCGCTTCGGACCACTTGAGCGATCCGATGATCGGCTTTTGGGCCGATGAACTGGTCTCGGATTCCCATTTCCTCAACCATTCGCAGGGCGTCCGGTACGAGAGTGGCGAAATTATCAGCCCCGAGTTCGGTCAAGAATGGGTCGGAGTAGGTCGTTTGGATGACGCCGCCGACCTGGTGGGCTGATTCGAAAACATCAACATGTGCGGACGGCAACAGTCTTTCGAGGTACCAAGCGGTAGCAAGTCCGCTGATACCAGCACCGACGACGGCAATTTTTGGCTGTTGGGAGAGGGGAGGAACCAAGGGAACCTGAACGTTGGGAGGCATCAGCAGGGGATTGCGTAGGCTCGGGGCGAACGCAAAACGTACCAAATGATACTATTTCGACGCGATGCTTGGGTCGAGAATGTCACAAACGATTGTACTCGCTATGGCGAGCGGCAGCATTGATCATAACGGGAGGGAGAGGCTCCTGCCGAACCAAAGCCAAGTTTGGTAGGAGCCTCGCTCTCCCAATGGAACCCTACGCAGGTAGTTTTTAGTCTGCCGCTCGCCTAATGGCGCTTTGGTAATGTAACAGCAGAAAGGGCGCGTAGAAGCACGACGCAACTTGACACAATTTGAGGGCAAGGATAACCTCTACCGCCGTAAGAGTACCCCGGGGGATTAGCTCAGTTGGGAGAGCGCTTGCATGGCATGCAAGAGGTCATCGGTTCAAGTCCGTTATCCTCCACTTTAAGTCCTTAAATGGCAGCGACTTGCGACGACAGCTTTGTGGCTTTTTTCTGGGGCCTTTTTGGGGCCACAAAAAGAATTCAATCTGACAGGCTCGATGAAAACTCTCCTCATCGGGCCTTTTTCGTTTAGGGCTGTCTCGCCGCCTTCCGGTCTTTCAATGTTTCCGCTGCGTTTCCGTGAATCTACTAACAGGGAGATGCTCTCACATTCCGCTGGATTCACCGCCGCTCGTAAAACGAGTTGACGACCGGCTGTTTGGTGTAGTTGGGACCAGCTTCGTCATCGGCTCCAATATTCACACCGTTGGATTTGTTTCCCATTTGCAAGGCCACAGGCATCCCGCTCGTATATGACGTTCACCGCCACCGTTGCAATCCAGATGGATTGACTGTTCAACAGGCCACAAAGAAAGCGTTAGCAACTTGGAATCGAGAGCCGATGTTCCATCTTTCGAGTCCTCTTGAAGGCTGGGATGGACCAAAGCCCGAACGTCATCACGACTTTATCGACGTAAACGACTTCCCCGAATGCTGGCGAAGAAAAAAGATCACTATTGAGATAGAAGCCAAGGCAAAGGAAGTGGCGTTAGCGAAACTTCGGAACGACTTAGATAGTTCGGAGCCAAAATCAACTTGGTTCGTCTACATGGTGCTTTGTGCAGATGGATCGTTGTACACCGGAATCAGCAATGACGTTTCCCGAAGATTGAATCAGCACAATGCTGGAACAGCCTCACGATACACACGAAGTCGTTTACCCGTAGAATTGGTTTATCAGGAGATGCCTCTTCAACACTACTGATGCAGCAAATCTTTATTCTTGGGTAAGGTGTTGGTCCCATATTTCCGGTCTGTTTCAGTCGAACTTGCTCCAGCCGATTTATGCTGGGCGAAAAAGGATCACACAAGAACTTCTAATTGGCTCTATTCCATCAACTGAAGAATCGTGCAACTTGATAATCCACCAAAGAAGACCGCTACGGTTTTTGCTTTGAGCAAGTCCTGCGTTAATCAGGGAAAGAGATCCCCACCCAACAAAGAATTGTGCTTGATCGTTCATGGATTCGCCTCCAACCATCACCAGACGCCATTCCGGTTCAATCTTCGCCCTCTTGTCGAAGGCTTTCGTAAAATTCAGCATTTACTCATGGGTATTTGTGATAGCCGTCTGAATTGCTTCCACTACTCCTATAGGGCGAATTGGAAAGACCTCAAGAGCCTTCTTGTCACGAACCACTGTGGGATTCTTTAGTCCTTCGATTAGGTGCCGACCGACCTTGTAAGTGGCTGGTGTGACAAGTGCCAACCAAAGCCCAGAAAGATAAGGTGTTAGAACCGGGACGGAAATCAACCATCGGCGCAGCCCCCTTTGGCGAGCATAAACTCGAATCAAATCGCCATAGGTTAAGACATCTGGACCACCTATCTCGAAGATACGGCTCTCACCCGCTGGCAAGTCTTTCGCTGCCATCAAATATGCCAGTAAATCGCCCACGGCGATGGGTTGCGTAGCAGTAGCAAGCCAGCGGGGACAAAGCATTATAGGAAGTCGATCTGTTAAGGACTTCATCAACTTGTAGGAAGCACTGCCCGCCCCGACAACCATACCGGCACGGAACTCGATGGTTTCTACGCCAGAGTCCCGTAGAATTTTGCCAACCTCGTGACGACTTCTCAGATGAGGCGAGAGTTTTAGTTCGGTGTCGTCACCCAATCCACCCAGATAGATGATTCGGCTTACTCCAGCCTTTTTCGCAGCCTGAGCGAAATTGGTAGCCGCCTGTCGATCCTCTTTCTCGAAGTCGTGTGACCCCGACATAAGATGTACAAGGTAATACGCCGTGTGAACGCCTTGTAAAGCCACCACTATCGAGTGGGCATCTAAAACATCGCCTCGAATCACTTATGTATTTTCTTTAACCAAAAGCCGCAGGGTGTCTGGTGTGCGAGCCAAACACCGCAATTGAACCGGCTGTTTTTCCAGCAACGGAATTAGCCGACCACCGACATAGCCGGTTGCACCCGTCAACAAAACAACAGGTACTTGTGGCACTTCAGGAATTTTCAATGTTGGTAGCGGCATCGTACATGGTAGAACTTCGGGTTGGGAAGCAAGTTGCCTTTCGGTTAATATTGAGAGAAAAGATTTTAGCCTTGCCGAGCAACAGCAGATGCTTCGCATAGATAAAAACGAGGAATTGTATGTTGTCGATACGCAAACCGTCCACCGAATCTATTCGCTGTTTTTTGGCGGAACAGGCTTCGTTGGATTTTAGCTATTCGGCAGTGGGGGCAACTGCAACGTCTCCTCCCCCTGGTTATGTTGTGGACCGAACCCGGATAAAACTTGGCGAGGGCGAGGCGGTGTTTCAGTCGGCAAGAGCCGCTTTTCAGAGATGGGAGCAATTTCGACTAAATTGGGTTGAGGCGTGGTCGCCGGATACTCCAATCAAGTCTGGGGAGGTCGTTGCCGTTTTGGGAAGAGCCATCGGCTTGTGGTGGTTAAACTCAGCCCGAATAGTTTACGTAGTCGATGAACTAGGGACGATGAGTAGGTTTGGCTTCGCTTATGGCACACTTCCAGGCCATGTCGAGAGTGGCGAGGAACGATTTTTGATTGAATGGAACCAAGCCGATGACAGCGTTTGGTATGACATTCTAGCGTTTTCCCGGCCTAACCACATCTTGATCCGACTAGGATACCCCTGGGTACGACGAGCGCAGAAACAATTTGGACGGGACTCTGCGTCCGCTATGCTCAAAGCGATCAGGGAACCGATCCAACGTGATGAATGACCAGACACCAACTGAAGCTAGAGAAGAGGCTTTCCACAAAGTGACCCTGCGAGAATCCTTTTGGACTTGGTGTCGTATTGCAGCATTGAGCTTCGGTGGACCAGCGGGGCAAATCGCAGTGATGCACCGTATCATTGTGGACGAGAAGAAGTGGATCAGCGAAGAACGGTTCTTGCACGCACTCAACTACTGCATGTTGCTTCCTGGACCAGAAGCCCAGCAGCTTGCGACCTATATCGGATGGCTAATGCACCGCACGATTGGCGGTTTAATGGCAGGCGTGTTATTCATTCTGCCTGGGTTCGTCTCGATTCTCGCCTTGAGCATCGTTTACGCTTGCCATGAGGATTCGAGCTTCGTACAAGCGTTGTTTTTCGGCCTCAAGCCTGCTGTCATGGCAATAGTCATTCAGGCGGTATTTCGGATCGGAAAGCGAGTGCTGAAAAACCGCACGATGGTCATGTTGGCAGCAGCGTCGTTCGTGGCGATATTCTTGTTTGATGTGCCATTTCCCATGCTGATTGTTTCAGCGGGGCTGATCGGACTAATCGGGAGCAAGATTGCGCCAGAACGGTTCGATGTCATTAAGGGACACGGCAAGAGTGCGAATTCCAGCAAGCAGTCAATTTTGCCAGATCACTTCGCAGCCAATGTTGATTCACGGCCCTCGCTACTGCGCAGTGTTTATGTTAGTGCTATTTGTCTGACACTCTGGTTCGGCCCCTTAGTCGGAGTGTGGCTCATTTTCGGCGTCTCTTCTGTGTATTTCCAAGAAGGCTTGTTTTTCAGCAAAGCGGCAGTAGTGACATTTGGGGGTGCATACTCTGTGCTGGCCTATATCGCTCAACAGGCGGTCGAAAAGTACGGCTGGCTTCGACCGGGGGAGATGCTTGACGGCCTCGGCATGGCGGAGACAACTCCAGGACCACTTATCATGGTCGTGCAGTTCGTTGGGTTCATGGGCGCATATCGCAATCCAGGGCCTTTCAGCCCATTGGTCGGTGGCATCGTTGGTTCGATACTGACAACATGGGTCACATTCGTTCCTTGCTTCTTTTGGGTTTTTCTCGGTGCGCCTTACATAGAGCGATTAAGAGGAAACAAGAGGCTCAACTCCGCACTCTCGGCCATTACCGCTGCCGTTGTCGGCGTGGTCTTGAATCTTGCTGTATGGTTTTCGCTTCACACGCTATTTGGAAAAATGACAACTATGAAGTTCATCGGTTTGAGGCTTCAAATCCCCGAATTAGCAACTGCGGACATAGCAGCTTGTGCTATTGCAATTTTAGCTTGCTTGTTGACCTTTTATTGGAAGAAGGGGATGGTAGTCACTCTTGGCGTGTCTGCTGCCGTAGGAGCAGCGTTGTTCCTGATTCGATGAACTAGCCTTTTGTGTCGGTCGCAAAAGCTAAATCAAAATCAGTGTAATCGAGTGGGGGATTGATGACCTCGAAGCCGTGTTCCTTTAGGTAGGTTGGTTTAACTCCGCCTGGAATGCTATGCCAACCGTGGAGGAAGAGAATCTTGGTCTTGGGTGGAATTATTGGTAAGTTGGTGATGATTTACATGCCTATAAGGTTCGACAACTTCGCTATCCAAGTCCACTGCGGCGTGAATGCAACTTCAGTCAGTAGCATTACATGGTTTTCGTCGTCTATTCTTGTCCTACAAATGATAGAATGCAGCGCATGAACGATCACAAGCACTATATGCAGCGGGCCATCGAACTGGCGGCGAATGTTCCCGATTTCCCTTTTGGGGCATTGATAGTGAATCGGGATAATGGCAAGATTTTGGCTGAAGGCTGGAACAAAACATCCATCAATCCGACATTTCACGGGGAGATTGATGCGATCAATCAGTTAGTCCTCAACAGCCCAGGAATCAGCGGGGACCAACTCGTACTTTACACAACTGCCGAACCTTGTCCCATGTGCCAAGGGGCGATACTTTGGACCGGCATCGAAATGGTCGTCTTTGGTACGTCAATTCGCTCACTACAAAAAATGGGGTGGCGACAGATCGACATCTTGGCTGGAGAAGTGATTCGTCGCAGTCCAGCGTGGAGATGCACGATCATAGGCGGTGTGTTGGAGCAAGACTGTGACGAACTGTTTGCGTTGGCGATTTCAAGAAGGGATTTAGCGAAATGAAATGTTTATTCTCGGTCGTCTGCTTAGCTTATTTGATGGTGACAACGGTGATGGCTGACGACACGCTACAACCCCTATTCGACTTTACAGAAGCCGATGCTGCGAAGGAGTGGCAGACGGTAAATGACGGCGTGATGGGCGGCGTCTCCGATGGCAAGTTCAAGATCACCGATGCGAAGACGATGGAATTCTTCGGTACGTTGTCGTTAGCAAACAATGGCGGCTTCGCTTCGGTGCGCACCAAGCCTAAGAATCTCGGTCTTGAGAAAGATGATACAGTGGTCGCCAAGGTCCGGGGCGACGGTCGGGAATATATGCTGAATCTCTATCCCAACAAGCAACGGGTGGCTTACTCGTATCGGGCCACGGTGCAAACCAAGAAAGACGAGTGGATCGAAGTGAAAATCCCGCTCGATAAGTTTGAGGCGACTTCGTTTGGCCGGGTGGTTCAAGACGCCGGTACAGTGAAGCCCGCAGAAATCAATGCGATGGGCTTCATGCTAGGCGACAAGAAAGCCGGGACGTTCAAGATGGAGATCGAATGGATCAAGGTGGAAAGGGCGGTGAAGTGAGCGGGGAAATGATTCAACGGAGATTCTAAAACGAATGACACAAAGGCTGCGTCAACCACCATGAGCGTTAAAATCAAGGTCTACTCGGATTACGTCTGCCCGTTCTGCTACTTGGCTGAGTTCCCGCTACGGGAGGCCGTCCGGGGCAAGGATGTCGAGGTCGAGTGGATGCCCTTCGAGCTTCGGCCCTTCCCGAACGAGACGCTGCGGCCCGAAGGCGACTACCTCCAGCGGGCTTGGACGAACTCGGGCTATCCTATCGCCCGGCAAATGGGCATCTCCATCCAGTTGCCCACGGTGTCGCCCCATCGATGACTAAGGCATAGATGATCCAAGCTTCTTCGAGCTCGACTGGACGTCCGGTGATGCGATTGAGATTGAAGATGGCGGCTTTGGCTGCCTGCTCATCAGCTTCGAGGAATCGCCCCATGAGCTGGTGCGATCCCTTGAGCGTTCGAGCGGCGCGAAGACGCTTAAAGCCATCGACGAGTACCGTCTGTCCATCGAGTTGACAGACGACAACCGGTGATAACTGGCCATAGTCTCGAAGCGACTTGAGCATCTGCTGCTCAAGCTTAGGCTGAGCTA
>JANMLD010000097.1:0-4980 GCA_031372345.1 Pirellula sp. | reverse complement strand
GTGCCACACGCCATGATGTCTGCCTCGGAGATGCGGACCTACGCGTCCGCCTCGGAGATGCGGATCTACGCGTCCGCCTCGGAGATGCGGACCTACGTGTCCGCCTCGGAGTCGCGGACCTGCACTATTGGTCGACGGGCTCATTGTCGTTGTTACCAAGTGATCCGTCCGTAATCAAGTATGCTTTGTTTTCGTGATCGAGCGTAATCGCCGAGACCATGTCCGAATTGCCGAGGAAAATGGGTTTCAGCCAAGAGTTGTCGGAGTACTTGCATCGGATGGACACGGTAACCGTAGCGGTCGATGTCGTAAACACTGTCGGTGTTACCGTGATCGTCGCATCGCGAACACCGGTCGCATTCAAAATCTGCGTGGCCTTGCCTACGACTTGAGCTGGAGTCTTACCAGGAACAATCCCGACTCGGGCTGCCTCGTAAGCGGCCTGCTCGATCGAGTGTCGCGCGTACATGAATCGTGCGAACTCAAAGCCCGACAAGAGGATCGTAAAGAATAAACCGCTGCAAATTGCGAATTCGACCGTAAAGGCACCGATTCGGCGATTGTGGTTGCGAAATCGACTTCGAGTTTGGCTGCTTGCTTGAAGGGTGTGCATGATCTACTCGGTAAGCATATTGGGAAGTGTCGTAGCGATCAAGCGAAAAGCCGCTTCGAGCGAAGCTGCATTTGGGGCAACATAGCATTGTCCACCGCCCGCTTGCGCAACTCGCTGCATCAACGTTACATCCGCTTGAGCGCTAAATGCGATGGTGTGAATTCGAATATTCATTTCGCGGGCGATCATTGCAAGTGCGACAGGATCGTCTCCTTGGGTTAGTACGCCGTCGGTCAAGAGTACAATACTCTTGCAAGATGTCACTCTGGAAAGGTTTGGGTCCGTCAGCGCGTTGACGCCTTCTCGCAGCCCGGCAGCGATGTTGGTGTTTCCGATGAGTGGCTGGGTGGCCAATTGGTTCAGTTTTTGTTTTAGAGTTGTGTAGTCGGTCGTCAACGGTTGATCGATGGATGCAACCACTGACGTCCATATGCCAAAGGTGAAATTACTAGAATACGAAGCCAAAGAGACTCGAGTTTTGATCGGTGCTTCGTTGAGAACGTTGGCGAAGACGTTGACCGCTGACGTCAGGGAAGCCCAACGACTATCGGACGCATGCGGCAGTTTGAAGTAGTTTTGAATGGGGGATTGGCCTGCAAGCTCTCCTGGATACTCGAAGGTCGTTGAGCCCAACGACCAAGCCATCGAACCGGACCGATCCACGACCAAGCAAACGTCCATATCGATGCGAGTGGAGACGGCAGATTGCTCCGACGAAAAAGATGTCACCCCCATCATCTGCGGGAGCAGTAAGGTTGGGATACCACCGCTTACCATCTTGCTCAAATTAGAATTGACCCTTACGGAATTCGTGACAACGCTGGAGTTCGAGCTGGTTTGACTGAAAGAGTAGGTGCCATTGGTGTTTCCCGAAGAAGTACCTATTTCGATATCACTATCGACCAAAACAACCGGTCGACCGGCGACGCGATGCAAAGCCGCGATGGTTGTAGCCGCTTGCCTTGCTTGTGCCTGCGATTGGGATTGTCCTAACATCACCAATGCGGCCTTGGCGGCCGCGTCGGTTGCCAATCTTTGCTCGGACCGAACCAATTCCATGTAAGCAATATTGATACTCAGGCCGGCCAATGCAACCAAAGCAAAAAAAGCTGCACCCGCAAGTATCAGAATCGATCCTTGTCGTGACCGACGTCGGAAACACGTTTTCCGACTCCGTCGGTCCTCCACTGGCCTGGTAGTCAAACTTCGAAATGTCATTTAAAAAATCCTCTATTCCCGAAGCATGAAAGCGTCGACAGTGATGGTTCCTTGATCTTGGAGCACAAAGCGCGTTGGCGAATTGGATGCCCAAGGCACCTCCACTCGAATTCGAACTTGTGTGCCAACGGGTTGCGATAGTAAATCGCTTGGCGTGATGCTTACCGTCGCACCAATCACTCGGCGCTGAGTGAGCATGGTTTGACATCGAGCTGTGACATCGGCGTTGCTACTCGTACTGCGGGCGGCCATTCGAGCCCCTTCGTACGCTACGATCACGGCTGACTGCCTTAGGAAAATCCTTTGACAAACTTCGATCGTTCCCAGAACGAGGATGAGCATGACAGGCAACACGAATGCGAGCTCGACGGATGCCAAGCCGCTTCGACCGCATTCACAGCCTTTTCTATTGAGTATTCGCGTTGGGATGTTCATAACCAGGATTTCATTGGGCAACTGCATTGGGACTCGATGCGCTACTGAGGCAGACTCGATGGGTCGTCGGACAAGGAGGTTGCGTTCACCATTCCGATGTCGACCACGAACAGAGCATCGTTGAAGTCCAAGTCGCCGCCGCCGACGATGTCTTCGAATCCAACCAGGACGTAAGGCGAATTGGGCATGACGAAGGCAACAACATGCTGAATACCGTCACCGTTCTTGCTAATGTCGTTCCATAACCAAGCAAGGTTACGATTGGTTTGACCTGAATCTCTCCACTTGTTGAAAGCATCCGAAAGCAAGAAGAAGTCCAGTTGCCAACCGTTGCCTCCTTTGCCGATCTCCACAAAGTCCCCCTTGCGAATCGGCTCATTGACGGTTCTCGATCCGGTTCCGATCGATGCATTTGGAAAAATGACTTTTGGCGTTCCTGGAGTTGGACTACCGGCTGGTGTGAAAGCAAATCCAAGCGTATTGCGGTAACCTGCACCTTCGGCGAGAAAGTACACACGAATCGTTTCAGGGCATTCTTGTCGAAGAAACAACTTCGACGAGTCCAAGCGAAAGCCACTTGCGTTGGTGAATACCACTCGCTCTGACAAGTTATCGTTGATGATCGTTTGGAACTTTGGAAGCCATTGACTGTTGAACGTGGCTGCACGCGAATCGGATCCAGTGACTTGCACATTCCCAGCGACGGGTAAGTTCAAGGGGACCGGGGTTGCTTGGGGACTAGCTGGCGTACCGGCTAGGGTTGCCCCGCTTGATCCGAGAAACGCAACGCCAAGAGCGAAGCCTTTGCACAGTGAAAATTTCATCTCAGCACCTCGTGAAGCATGTTCAAAGTTCAATCAACGAATGAGAGCCCTCGCGGACATCACTTCCTGAACAGTAGCTTTTTTTTCTAAGGGAAGCTGTAAATGAAAGAAAACCTTTCCAATTCGCTTAAAACCACAAACCGCAAACCTTTGTGTTTGGCATTGCATTCGGTTTCCCGCACGAAGCGATCCAAAGCGTTAGCGTGTGGAAAGCCCCGCCCTCTCGGAATTGCAAGCAAATACAAGACATTAAACCGGACGATTTCTTCGGCCGAATGATCTGACGTAAAACTCAACGCGTATTACCTGCTCGAATCTTGGTATTGACGCAATGAGCTGCTTTTTTCTATCGAATGGACTTGGCTTTGGAGAGCCAGACAGACCCAATCACCCAATGGAAACGGACTTTAGAACATGAAAAAATTGACTTGGCTACCTCTAGCCGCAGGAGTATTGTTGGCTTCCGGATGTGGAAAAAGTCCAGACGTCGCTAACACCGATCCAGCATCTGCCAAAACAATTGCCAGTACCAAAAATGGTTCTGGCCTGACAACTCCTAGCGATCCAAAAGAAGTAGTACGACTCTTTTTGGATAGCATGCGACAAGGCAATGGAGCACAACTCTCGTCGTTGCTCTCCTCCCTCGCTCGCGAAGAAATCAAACGCAAGCAGCTCGAGATCGCGCCCCTCGGTTCGCCGCTAGCAACCTTCCAAATCGTTGAAGCTGCCGAACAAGACGGTGGTATGCTCGTTTCAAGCACATGGACCGAACCCGAACAAGCGGGTCAGCCAGCAACGGAGCTTGAGGTCGTTTGGGAGTTGCGCAAGGAACCAGAAGGCTGGCGAATTTGCGGGATGGCGGTCGACCCAAAGAACGGTGACGAAGTACAAATCGTGGATTTTGAAAAACTGGAACCGGAGCAACCGACACAAGACCCACAACGGGTGGCCTCGTTGCCCAATGCTTCTGGTGCGAACGTAGGAAATACAGGCGCGGTTGGCGGCAACTTCCCGCCAAATTCCCCTCAGATCAACGTTTCGGTCCCTACTAGCGTTCCAGCCGGAAATTTTCCGCCTGCAGCGAACTATGGACAAGCTCCGACCTATGGGCAGGCTCCAAGCGGCAACTTTCCCCCTGCCAACAACGCATTGCCGCCATCGGCCGGGTATCCGCCGAGCAATTTGCCTCCCTCGAATTATCCAACCAACCCTGTGCCATCTGGATTGCCACAACCCACCGGCCAATTTGGAAATTCGGCTTTACCGCCCCAGAATCTCCCTGGCAATTTTGCGTTGCCTCCTGCCAATGAACCGAACCAAATTCGGCGTTAGTTCACGAATTGCAATCTTGGTTTGAAACCAAGTTTCACGCAAAATAAACTCGCTTAGCCCAAATAATCCCTGAAATCTGATCTTTCAGAGAACTATTTGGGCTTCTAAGTCCAAAGGGAAGCCCTTCATGGCTTGACCTGTTTTGCTAGAATCCTCTATCTTTGGCACCCCGCCGAAGATGTTTTGGCGGTTGACTACTTTTCCACCACATTTTGATTTGAATTTGCTGAGGGGGCACCCTGTTATGGCTTCTATTGAGGAACGAGTGATCGACATCGTTGCAGAACAACTGGGCGTCGAAAAAGACAAGATCGGTCGAGATACACACTTTGTAAACGATCTCGGTGCAGACTCACTGGACACCGTTGAGCTCGTAATGGAGCTAGAGGAAGAGTTTGACATCAGCATCCCCGAAGAGGCTGCAGAAAAAATCCAGCGAGTGGGTGAAGCTGTTGATTACATCGAAAAGCAACAGGCTTAGTCGAATAGCAACAGCGTTGATCACCCCCTTCCTAGGATCGTTTTCGGACAAAGTATGAAACGTCGTGTCGTCGTGAC
>JANMLD010000089.1:0-4869 GCA_031372345.1 Pirellula sp. | reverse complement strand
GCGTCCCAAAATGGGTCGTCCGTGTTGACAACGAAAACGATTCGGCGTTTGCCAGTGGACGCTGCATTCTCCGATTTGGCACCGGCCGATGAAGCACCCCCTTTGACCGATTCGTCTTTTTTTCCGGTGCAACCAATGGCTGCGGCCAGGGTAAGGAACAAAACAGTTGACAGCCAGCTGCTGGGCAATCCAAAGTGCTTAGAAAACGAAAGCATCACGTTTCGCAACCCTTAAGGTGAGAGAATAGTCCAAGAGGAAAATCGAACATCGCAGTAAATAGCAAGGTGAAGGAAATGCCAGCGACCGTTCTATAAAAACGGACCGTCCTGTTAACGGTGCTTTCCCGTATGTAGTAGGATACTCATTGTCGTTCGGCATGCCAGTAGCCCGCCCGATTCCAATTCCCGAACTTCCAGAGAATTCCACGAAGAATTCGATTGGAGGCCGACTTTCTAACCAAACATGGTTGGCAAGGCTATCGAAGGCATGCGTATTCGGAACAGTATTTTAATAGCCTGTGAAGAGCCCAATAACAACCAATCTGCAATGAAATCACAAGTAAAAATGGAGCAGGCCATCCTCGAATTGTGGCCGATGGAATTGTGGCGAGAGTCAACCGTCATCATCGCAGCCAGCGGAGGAGCGGACAGTACTGCTCTTCTGGAGATACTTTACCAGATTCGACTCGATCCAGACCGCACCATCGTTGCGCATTACAACCACGCATTGCGAGGTGACGAAAGCGATGCAGACCAAGCGTTCGTAGAATCGCACGCCGCAAAGCTCGGTCTCAAGTGTATTTCCAAGCGGGCAAGCGACGCGGATGTCTCGAACCACTCAGAGAATAGCCTGAGGAAACTGCGGTACCAATTCTTGAAGGAGGTTGCATCGAATCACAACGCAAGGTGGATCGCGATGGGGCACCAAGCGGACGATCAAGTGGAAACGTTCTTGCACCATTTGCTACGCGGCAGCGGTCCGAGTGGTCTATCTGGCATTCAAGCGTTTCGGCCAATCGATCCCTTGATCGACATTGTCCGGCCGCTGCTTGGGGCTCGCCGCTCTGAAATACTGGACTACCTTGCGGAACGAAACCAGACATTTCGGACGGACCGTTCGAATGAGTCGTTCGACTACACTCGCAACCGAATTCGAAACGAATTGTTGCCCGTTCTAAGGTCCTTTGCCAATTCGCAATCGCTCGACCGCCGATTGCTTCAGGCGCGCGAGTTGATCGCGGAGGAACATGCTGTGTTTCGAGAACTTGCAGATCGTTGGCTCGCAAAGGTTGGATATGCCTCGGAAGAGAAGCTGGAACCTGCACTTCGGAGCGCCGTCCAGCCAATCCATTTTTCGGCGCCGATACCGATGTGCCGGAACGAACCATGGCCGATCATTCGAGAAGCCTTGGTTATGATTTGGCACCGAATGAATTGGCCATTGCGAGAAATGAACCATAGACACTGGCGAAAAATGCAGAGACTCATCGATCTCGCATCGCAAACCACCCATCCCAAACGGTTAGAACTGCCTGGCAAAATCGCGGTGACATGCCGCCAAGGAATTTTAAGAGTAGAACACTTGGCCGAGTAGCATCGTGCCCGAGTAGCATCGTGCCCGCGTAGCATCGTGGCCGAGTAGCATCGTGGCGGATGCTGTCAGCATTCGAGCCGACGCTAGCAGCATCGGCCACGACACATTACGCAATCATGAATGCCCGATATACTAGAGGTGTCCAGATCGACGGGAAGGTAACGCGAAAATGATTGAGTTTCGATTCAGCGGTGAAGAACTTTGGGACAGGATGGAGCGAGCTGTGGAACGAGTCAACGACCGATTGCGCAAAACGGTTACCATCCTAGAGAACGCCAACGTACCTTATGCAGTGGTCGGCGGACATGCCGTCCGAGCTTGGGTGGCCCAGGTCGACGAAGCAGCAGTCCGAACAACACGCGACGTGGACATCCTCGTTCGTCCAAGCGACTTGCCGCACCTGGTAGAGGCCATGACGCGAGCCGGATTTTTCTATCGAGAGACTACGGGACTAAACATGTTCGTCGAAGATCCCGACGGCTCCGCTCGGGATGCAGTCCATGTGGTTCTAACCGGCGAGATAGTCAAGCCGGGCGATTTCGATCCCAATCCAGACATCGAACCAATGAGCCGAGCAAATAATTTCAAAACGATCACGCTGGAAGCGTTGGTGCGAATGAAACTGAATTCACACCGCGACAAAGACCGAGTTCACGTGCGAGACATGATCTCGGTTGGGCTGGTCGATGGTTCTTGGTTAGCACGCTATCCGGACCCGATTCGCAGCCGTTTAAAAGACTTATTAGACGATCCAAACGGCTAGTATAGTGGCGAATGCTGCCAGCATCCGATCCGACGTTTAGGCGAAGGGGCGGTATTGTTTTTTACCGTGAGGGAGAGGCCACCCCTGTAAACATGTCTTCATCGACTTTGTCCAACCAATTCATTGACCGGGAGGGTGAGGCGGGTGAGGCTCCTGCCGAACCATGGCGGCGCTAGCTCGGCAGGAGCCTCGCTCTCCCATTGGAACCCTTGGCCGATAGTTTTCAGTCTACCGACGCTAGCAGCGTCGGCCACGACACACTACGAAACCGTCGGCAAAACCGGATAGTCTGCTGGCTGAGATGCATGTGCAATCATGACTCCGGTCTCCGGATCTCGGTCCGTTCGAATCGGATAGGGCAAGATCGGAGTTGTGACACTCTTGATCGCCGTAACGACCTCGATTTTCTCTCGGTACTTACCACCCCAGAAATCCGCAATCTCCTTCGAGCCGAGACTCATCTCCTCGACCAAGAAGACGACATCTGCCGTGTGCATGAGGGCTTCACCTCCGACGGGCATCCCCGTGTCTCGAATTTGCCCGATGCAAAGGCATGTGATGCCCTTTTCATGATTGTACGTTTTGAGGGCGGACAGATTGTCCGCCGTCCGATTGCGAGTTGGGTCGAGCATGTTCAACGAATCGATCACTGCGAAACGAATGTTTTCCTTTTCGACTAGATATCGATACTTACCCACAAAATCATCCCAGCTCTTGCCGCGATGGTACTGGCTCTGCATCACGAAAATATTGCTCAAGACCTTTTGGGCGAATTCCTCTTCCCCAAGGCCTGTTACTTTCATACCGATTTTGGTCATCCGGCTGCATAAATCATCGCGGCCAAACTCAGGCGGGTTATAAAATCCTTCTTCAGCGATCACCAAAGCGACTGGCATGCCGGTCAGTGCAACATTACAGAGACCAGCCAAACTAGATCGCGTCTTACCTTTACCTGGCGGGCCGGCCAATGCGATGGTGCAACCCTTCGGCACACCACCAAGTGAATTCTTGCGGTCGTTGGTCAAGCAAAGATGATCGAGCACACAGCCCAAGGAAATCCCTTGCTGGGTTTTGATGCGGTTCTTAAGGAGCATCGGACGTATGATGTCCGAGTTGAGACCGGCATCGTCATCCGTCGCGGGTGCGCTGCCCGCAAACGGGATAGCCGATGGATCCAGCATGCCGCCTGTCGCCATAGCACCAGCCCCACCACCCAGCATGGCCTGCATCATTTGCATCATGGCAAACATGGGGTTGCCTGCCATTGGCATCATGCCGGGCGGCTGCATCATATTGGCCATTGGCATGCCGGCCTGTGGTATCACGCCAGCCACCGGATTAGGCATACCACTCGACGATGTCGACGGCGCGAGGATGTCGGTTGGCGTTCCGCTTT
The DNA here is from genome assembly GCA_031372345.1 of Pirellula sp. Taxonomy (GTDB): domain Bacteria; phylum Planctomycetota; class Planctomycetia; order Pirellulales; family Pirellulaceae; genus JBKCUI01. The sequence goes on along the minus strand of JANMLD010000089.1, from coordinate 1,117 downwards.
TCTTTTTGGCCATGCTTTTGGTGTCTTTACTGGAACAAGATGATGCGTGGTTTCGGTTAGTACCGTGTCAGCATATTCGGAAATGACGCCAGCCTCAATAACGCTAATACGTTTTTGAATTCGACTTAAGGTTGGCTAGAACTCCTTTAATTGGCGTTAAAGTCGTGGTACAATCGTTTCGATACGGATTGGATTCATCCTGCGTCGCGATTCTAAAATGGATAGTCCTCACTTTTTCCTGTAACGAAATATCCTGCCATGCTATCCTCGCTTCCCTCTGTCCGACCCGTGTTCTCGTCTGCCCGGCCCATGATGGTGAGCGTCGCCGCAGTTGTTTTCGGGGTATTGTCTTCGATGCCTTCGTGTCTATCCGTCGAAGCTGCGGATTCTCTCAACCCTTTCGATGGGAAGTCACTTTCCGCTTGGACAATGATCGACGGCAAACCTGTGACAAGCGGTTGGGAAGTCGTAGATGGGATGATTCATCTCAGGAAAGTTGGTAAAGGTTCGGGGCACATCATCACGGCCAACGAGTTTGGCGACTTTGCGTTGGCGTTCGAATGGAAGATTGCTTCCGGTGGTAACAGTGGCCTCAAATATCGGGTGCGTTCCTACGGGAACAAGCTCTTGGGCTGCGAGTATCAGATTTACGACGACGAGGGTAAGAAGAAAATGCTGCCGAAGAATAGTGCTGGCGCGTTGTACGATCTTTACGAACCGAATTCTTCGAAGCAACTCAAACCGGCAGGAGAGTGGAATCAAGCCAAGATTGTCGTTCGCGGCAATCAAATCGAACACTGGCTCAACGATAAACTGGTAGTCAACGCAACGGTTGGCGACAGCGAATGGAAGAAAAGAATCAGCGAAAGCAAGTTTAGCGAATACCCTGAGTTTAGTCAGCAACCACGTGGCAAGCTAATGCTGACCGATCATGGTAGCGAAGTCTGGTACCGCAATTTTGTATTTGAGCAGCACTGATTGTCGCCTTTCGCTCCTAGGCTGTGAAATTATCCCGCCGGGGTTGTTTTAATGCAATTGGTGCGCTAAAAATCTCGCATGACAAAGCCAACATCTCAAATCGTTAAACAGGCTCGTGTTTCCCGTCCAGAGCGAACAC
>JANMLD010000088.1:0-6863 GCA_031372345.1 Pirellula sp. | reverse complement strand
GTGTTCGCTCTGGACGGGAAACACGAGCCTGTTTAACGATTTGAGATGTTGGCTTTGTCATGCGAGATTTTTAGCGCACCAATTGCATTAAAACAACCCCGGCGGGATAATTTCACAGCCTAGGAGCGAAAGGCGACAATCCTAATCCGCTTTCCCGGCCCAGCCAGCCCACCAGTTGCGAAACAACTGCCATTGTGAACGCAGGAATTCGCGTTGACTGTCCGAGAGCCTATCGGACGAGTTGATTTGATGCTCGTATTCAGGATTCCCCTCGAGCACCATTAAGTACTTATAATAAAGAACTAGATCAGGCCCTTCATCAAAAGTGGACAGCACCGTCAGGGCTTCGTTTAATTCAGCGGCAAGAATCCGCGCTTTGGAGTCACCTGCCGCGGCCCGCTGGCACAGCTCCACCATCCTCAAGACTTCACGGGGGAGTGCATTACCAACACCCGTGATCGCACCGGCAGCTCCGCAGTGAATAAATCCATGATATACCTGCGTATCAACGCCAACCATGAGCGTTAAGTTCGCGTTGCCACTCGTGATATTTTCCGCGGCATAAGTTAATGACTTCGCACCGCCAAACTCTTTGAAACCAATTAAGTTCGGAAACTCACGATGCAAGTCGAAGAATAGATCGGCTTTCGTTTCGAAACCGTAATAGGGGCTGTTGTAAATGACCGCTGGCAGACCAACGCTTGCTGACAGGATGCCTGCGAAATGAGCTCGTTGCGCAGCAACGGAGCCACCTCGAGACAGAACTCGCGGGATTACCATTAGGCCGGCAGCCCCGACTTTTTTAGCGTGAGCTGCATGAGCCGCGGCAATCGCTGGGTTCTGTGCACCGGTACCAACAATCACGGGGACCCCTGCGGCCGTCAGTTGCTCCACTCCTTCTTGGCGATGTGCGTCGGTCAAAAGAGGCCAATCTCCCATCGAACCACAGTAAACCACGGCTCGCATGCCGATCTCAACCAACTCCCTGCCTTTGGCAACCAACAGGTCGAAAAGTGGCTCGCCTTTTGCAGAACAAGGCGTCATCAAGGCGGGAATGCATCCAGTAAAAACGTTGCTTGTGTTGTTCATTCTGCTGTGCGTTCGCCACATCGAGTTTTCGTTTCTCATTCCGTGCACCAAGAATGCTTGCACGCGAACAAAAAGGTTAGTCTTGGGCGTTGAATTCGTCTAGCTCTCATGATTTCGGTGATGCTCTCCGGGCCCGTAAAACCGTTGTTTTCGTGTGAATCTAACCAGAATAGGCCAATCGCAAAAGTGAGAAAAATGGTATACTCCCGCCTCGCTTTTGAACTTCGGAAATCTTTGCGATTTCCGTTTATTGCCTTGGATGGAATTCTCACGAATCGAACATATGAACGCACCTACCGATCCGCCAAACGATCCGAATCTGGAACTCGATAGCGATGGCGTCCCTCTCAACGGCTCAGATTACAACTCCGAAGACCTACAGCACCTAAGCGATTTAGAACACGTTCGTAAACGACCGGGGATGTACATCGGCGATACAACCTTAAAAGGTCTTCACCATTTGGCCTACGAAGTCGTTGATAATTCCATCGACGAGGCGATGGCTCAGTTCGCCAAGGTTGTCTCGGTAACCATCAACGCCGATGGCTCAGTGACCGTCGAGGACGATGGTCGTGGTATTCCGGTCGAACGACACGCTCAGCTTTCTGAGCTCATGCAAAAAGAAATGAGCACCCTTGAAGGTGTCATGACGGTCCTTAAATTCGGCGGAAAATTTGAAAAAAACGCCTACAAGACCTCAGGCGGGCTTCACGGAGTAGGGGTTACCGTGGTCAATTTCCTGTCGCAATGGTGCGAAGTGGAGGTTAGCCGCGACGGGAAAGTTTGGACGCAATCCTACGAACGAGGGGTGGCGACGGGTCCGGTCCGCGAAGCCGGAGTCACGTCCAAACGTGGCACCAAAACGACCTTCAAGCCCGATAGCCAAATTTTTCCGAATACCAAATACACCTACGACATCCTCGTCAAACGACTGCAGGAGCTTGCGTTCCTGAACAGCGGCGTACGCATCATAGCCAAGGACGAACGCAGCGGACAAACCGACGATTTCCGCTACGAACGCGGAATTGTCGAATTTGTTGAATACCTCAATCGAGCCAGTGAAGTTGTCCACAAAGACGTCATCTTGATCGAAGGCCAAAAGGACGACCTAGGCTATTCCATCGCGCTTCAGTACTCCGAGGAATACACCGAAAATCTTCATTCGTACGTAAACAATATCAATACGATCGAGGGTGGTACGCACGTTTCTGGTTTCCGATCCGCACTGACGCGAACTCTCAATGCATATGGCAAAAAAGAGAATCTGTTCAAGGACCTCACCCCGACCGGGGATGACTTCCGCGAAGGTCTAACCTGCGTGATCTCGGTTCGAGTTGGTACGCCTCAATTCGAAGGTCAAACCAAGACGAAACTCGGAAACAGCGAAGTGGAGGGGATCGTCAATTCCGCCGTGGGTGATGGACTCTCAAAGTACCTCGAAGAGAACCCAAAGAACGCGAGACTTTTGGTCCGAAAAGGCCTGCTGGCTGCAGAAGCTCGCGAAGCGGCCAAGAAAGCAAAAGACATCCTTCGCAACCGCAAGAATGTCCTCGGCGGTGGGGGCTTGCCCGGCAAACTCCGAGACTGCATCAGCAACAAAATGGAAGAGTGCGAACTGTACCTCGTAGAAGGTGACTCCGCAGGTGGAAGTGCGGAAGGTGGCCGGTTCCGAGACACCCAAGCTATCCTTCCATTGCGAGGTAAGATCATCAACGCTTACAAGAGCCGCGAAGACAAAGTGCTCGCGAACGAAGAAGTCATGAGCATGATCCAAGCCATCGGTTGCGGGATTGGGCTCGACCAAGACGTCGCCAAGCGCCGTTACAACCGAATCATCATCATGACCGACGCTGACATCGACGGTTCTCACATCCGCACTCTGTTGCTGTGCTTCTTCTATCGGCAAATGTATCAACTGGTTGCGGGCGGACACGTCTATCTGGCACAACCACCCTTGTTCCGCGTTGTCCGCGGCAAAAAAGAACGTTACTACGTTCAAACCGAAGAGGAAATGAAGTTCCAGCTTTTGGAACGAGGACTCAACGACAGCTACTTCGTCGGCGATGAGGGCAAGAAGATCGAAGGCCAGGAGATGCGGAAATTGTGCATCACGTTGGCTTCGATGGAGGACGCCATGCTCACGCTCGAACGTCGAGGTATCTCGCTTCGAGTTCACACCGAACGCATGGAAGTCGAAACCGGTCGACTGCCAGTGTTCCATTTAGATATGGGGACCGAAGATCATTGGTTCGTAACTCGCGACAAGTTAGATGAGTTTCTCGCTACAAGAAAAGTGCAAGTCGATGCACCGATCGATGCACCGGTCGTTGCACCCGTCGCTGCTCCGACAACGGTCGATCCGGCTGCTGCCAAATCGAATCCGCCCGAGGCGGCCCCCACAACTCACATTGCTGAGTTGTTTGAGGTGCGAACCATCAACTCAGGGCTCAAGGAACTAGCTGCCTTTGGCTTCTCCATCGAAGACCTCATTCCCAAGGATCGAACCGGGGCAACCGACTCCCGTTTCTATCTCTATCGGGACGAGACTGCAATCGGATTGGAAGACCTCCGCGGTTTGCTTCCTGGCATTCGCGAATCAGGACGCCGAGGGCTTTCGGTCACGCGCTTTAAAGGCTTGGGTGAAATGAATGCGGAAGAGCTTCGCGAAACCACGTTGGATCCATCCAATCGCACCGTCGTGAAAGTGCAGTTGACGGACGCCGCTGCAGCCGACGAAATGTTCCGTGTTCTCATGGGTGACAAGGTCGAACCGCGGCGTGAGTTTATCGAAAAACACGCACTCGACGTCCGAAACTTGGACGTATAAGAAAGCCAACACGAAGACATGATGACAAATCGCACTAGCACCGTATCGCGACAGACTGCCGAGACAAAGATCGAGCTGAAACTGACGCTCGATGGTTCGGGGCAAAACAACATCAACACGGGTGTTGGCTTCCTCGACCACATGCTTGTTTTGCTCGCGAGACATGCCCTGATTGACCTCGACGTCCATGCAGCAGGGGACCTGCAAGTGGACGCGCATCACACCACCGAGGACATTGGCATTTGTCTCGGCCAAGCCATGAGTCAATGCTTGGGAGTCAAACATGGGATTCGTCGCTATGGCCACATGGTTTTGCCGATGGAAGAAACGCTGGTGACCAGCGCCGTTGACTTCAGCGGTCGTCCTTTCTTGGTCTTTCAAGCCGAAATGCCGTCGCCAAAAATCGGCGATTTCGACAGCGAATTGGTCGAAGATTTCTGGCAGGGCTTTGCCTCGAATGCAATGTGCAATTTGCACATCGTGATGCACTATGGTCGAAACACGCACCACATCGCCGAAGCGATCTTCAAAGCCACAGCCCGAGCCATCCGGATTGCATGTGAAATCGATCCACGTCAAACCGGCGTACCGAGCTCCAAAGGGGTGCTTTAGTGTAGAACGGCACTCCGTGCCGTTTTTCACGGCACGGAGTGCAGAGCTACTCTTTGTGCCGAGCTACTCTTTGTTCAAAACCCCCATTGCGTTGGCTTTTGTCTGCCACAGACTATAATCGGATCAAGAATTCGGTTGCGGAGTGTTTTTCCCGGAGTTTGCATCATGCTTGGAATTCGGTTTTTGAAAGTGGCACCCACCACCCACGTGCTACAGTACCGACGAGGTAAGTTGGTTCGCGATGGAGCAGGTTTGACGTTTTTCTACTTTGCTCCGTTCTCCGAAATCGTCTTGGTGCCATTGGCGAGCACCGACAGTCCGTTCGTGTTCAACGAAGTCACTTCGGACTTCCAAGAGATTTCAGTTCAAGGACAATTGACGTATCGCACTTCGGATCCCAAAAAGCTTGCAAGCGTCTTGGACTTTAGCGTTCAAGGGCTAAATCGCTATCGAAGCGACGACCCGAACAAACTCTCGGAACGGCTGACGAATGCCGCTCAGATCTTGGCTCGATCCTACATTCAGAAGCGATCGCTCAAGGAGCTCTTGGGGGACGCAGACGGGCTCGTATTGCATGTTCAATCCAACTTGGGGCAAGCCCCCGTGGTCGCACAGCTGGGGATCGAGATCCTCGAATTCCATATCGTGGGTATCAAAGCCACCCCCGAGATGTCCAAAGCCATGCAAGCGCAAGCCAGGGAGGATTTGCTGAGAGAAGCCGACGAAGCCATCTTTGCAAGACGCAACGCGGCCGTGGATATGGAACGGACCATTCGTGAAAACGAACTCAATACGGAAATCTTGGTCGAGAACAAAAAACGGGAGGTGCGCGAATCGCAACTCTCAGCCGATATCTCGATCGAAGAAAAACGTGCGTCGCTGGTCGATAGCAAAGTAGCCAACGACCGCAAAGAGGCTGAGGCCAAAGCGTTTACTCTGAAATCTACATTAGAGCCACTCAAGCAAATCGATTGGCGAATCCTCATGGCTGTTTCCGGTGGTGGCGATGCTGGTCAAAACATTGCCGTGGCCTTTCGGGAACTCGCTGAAAATGCATCGAAGATAGGCGAACTTAATATATCGCCCGACCTACTCGCCTCATTGACTAAGCGCAAGGAGTCTTAGTTGTGGGCATGCGCATCAATCCGTCCATCGTGATTGTCACGCGGACGACGCGACTCGAAGGGCTTCGACGGCGATGGGGAACAGCGGGGCAAGCAGAGTTTCGATTGAAAACGGCGCAGGCTATCGATTCTACGCAAACCGTTTTGAATTTAGCTTCGTCTCCGGCGGGAAGGAAGGGCAAGAAAACAGCGATCAAGGCAAGGCCCCAAGCCAACTTTGAGGACTATGTAACCGAAGCTCGGATTTATCAAGAGGAGGTCTCGCTATTAGAGCGCGAGCTTCAATTCGGTATTCCCTTGAAAGTCATCGATCGAAGCTATGTACCCAACTATAATTTTTTGGGGTGTGTGGCCGTGGTGGTCGTCGGTCAAGACGGTCTGGTCGCGAATGTAGCAAAGTATGTGAACGATACGCCAATAGTTGCCGTCAATCCGGATCCAAGTCGGATTGACGGACTATTATTGCCGTTTCGCGCCGCACAAGCGGTTAAGGCCGTACGCCAAGTTCTGGACGGGCGTTTTCCGTCTGTTCAAGTCACCATGATCGATGCAAAACTGAATGATGGCCAGAGCATGCTCGCGTTCAACGATTTGTTTATTGGATGCTCATCGCACGTCTCAGCCCGCTACGTTTTAGAAGCGGGAGGAGAAATCGAAGCTCAATCCTCGAGCGGGCTGCTCGTATCGACGGGGGTAGGATCCACCGGTTGGCTATCGTCCGTTTTTAACATGACCTGCGGAATGGCCAAGTTCCTTGGCACCAACATACCTTCGCCAAAGCCGATTCGATGGGACGCCAAAGAACTGGTCTGGGCGGTTCGGGAACCTTTTAAAAGTCGCACCAGCAAAATCGGTTTGGTAGCAGGTCGAATTGAAGGCGACGAGAAAATTGTCATCGAGTCGTTGATGCCTGAGAACGGGGTCGTTTTTTCCGATGGCATCGAAGCGGATTTTTTGCCCTTCACCAGCGGCTCCATATTGACCATCGAGGTGAGCCGACAACACGCCACCTTGGTTCTACCGGTTGGAAGTCCCAAAGGATGAGGTCCTGAGTGGCGAGGTAACGATCTGGTTGAATGGGAGCTTGTCTCCCCTCAACCACGTTTTGGCGTCCTAGTAACAAATCGCTACCCGACCCACCCCGCAACCCCGCAACCCTGAACCCTGAACCCTGAACCCTGAACCCTGAACCCTGAACCCTGAACCCTGAA
>JANMLD010000062.1:0-28920 GCA_031372345.1 Pirellula sp. | reverse complement strand
AATCGATGACCGATTGCGGTCGCTGCGATGAAGCCGCGTTGTCCAAATAGGCAATTGCAAGTCCGTCTCGATTCTTCTTTTGCAGGATCGGGAAATCCACTCGGATGGTCTCAATCCTTGATTGCAATGGCCCGAGGTCATCGAACTGCGTATTGCTCGCAACACCGGTAACCACCGTGTTCGAACTCGACGATTCTTGCACGGACTCCGCATAAAGCCGAATCCGTTTGATCATCGAATGCAAACCGTTGCTTCGGAGCGGCGAAAGAAACGATCGCAGATGCAGTCCGTCGAGCACCTGTTCAATTGGAAAAGCGACGATCTCACCCGGTGTCTTGCCTGAATAAGCGGACATCAAAACGGCCACTAGCCCACGCACCATGGGAGCATCACTGGATGCCGAGAAATGGAATACCGTGCCGTTCCAGCTCGGTACAATCCACACCATGCTTTGGCAGCCCATCACCCTGAACTCTTCGGTGCAAAACTCTTCAGGGAAATGAGGCAACGATTGCCCAAGCTCGATCAAAAACTGGATGCGATCTTCGGACGTTTCCAGGTCGTCAAGTTCTTCTTGCAGTTCCGATAAATCGGGATAAATGATTTGCGTGTCCATAGATTAAAAAATACCGAGTTGGTCCTTGGCATCTTCCGTCATGCGATCCTGCGTCCAAGGCGGGTCCATCACCACTTTGATATCGACCGCTCCGACTCCTTCGATCGCCTCGATGACTTGACGACTGTTGGCAACGAGTTGAGGCCCGGCAGGGCACATGGGACTGGTCAATGTCATTTCGACATTGACGTTTTCTTTTTCTTCGTCACCCGGTTGGATATCGACCACATAGATTAACCCGAGGTCAACAATGTTCACGAAAAGTTCCGGGTCGATGACAAGCTTGAGCTGTTCGCGAACGTGGTCTTCAGTGATTGGCATTTTAGGCTGTTATCAAATACATGGTGAGCCGCGGGCGCTAGCCGCGAGTGTGTGGTTTACCGCGGCTCGCGCCCGCGAGTGTAGAACGGCACTCCGTGCCGTATGATTTTATTATTGTCGTCTTTCGCTCCGCGAAAGTTCGCCGCGTTAACACACTTTTGCGGAGCAAAAGGCGACAAACTTCTGCACCTTGCGAATAATATCACAGCCTATCCGTGCCGTGTGATTCGTCCGTGTTCGGACGCCTGGTTCTGGCGTGTTCGGACATGTTCGGCTGTGTGATTCGGCACGGAGTGCCGAGCTACACTAATTATCCTTCAATCGAACAAATACTTGGTCGTTTTCGATTCGCACTTCGTGCGATAACGTTGGTTCCGTGGCCGGCATACACATCGCGTCCCCGGTTTTCACATCGAACTTCGCGCCGTGCCTTGGACATACCAAGCAGTCGCCTACCAGTTCTCCGTCACCGAGCGTCCCCCCATCGTGCGTGCAAAGGTCTTCGACGCAATAAATCTTGCCATCACTCAATTTCACCAAGACGACAAATCGGTCGTTGACTTCAATTGTCTTGGCAACTCTCGTCGTCAATTCGCTCAACTTGCAAGCGAATTCAAATTGGTTCGTACTCAATTCTGCAGTCATTTCCTTTTAAGCAACTTTCTAATCGTATTGGCGAACTTGACGAGCGATGGCGGCACCGAGGGCTTCGCGAACACTCTCGATCGAGATGCGATCGAAAATCTGCTGGAAGAATCCTGTGACAATCATTCGAATGGCCTCTTGGCGAGTGAAGCCTCGCGACCGAGCATAAAAAATCAGTTCTTCGTCAACCCGACCACTGGTGCTGCCGTGTGTGCATCGCACATCGTCGGCTTTGATTTCGAGGCCAGGGATGGAATCCGCGCGGGCCATGTAGCTAAGCAACAAATTGTCGTTTCTCTGGTAGCCGTCCGTCTTGTCAGCACCCTCATCGACTTTAATCATCCCTCGCCAAACTGTTCTTGAACGATCTTGCAACACTGCTTTGTAAAGGAAGTCGCTCTTGCAGTGCGTAGCGGAATGCCGTTGAATCGTGTTGTACGTAAGTTGCTGGCGATCGCGAGTGAACAGAACTCCATTCACATGGCTGCTTGCACCCTTGCCGACGAGGGCAACTTGCTGGTCCACTTGCGAGAATCTGGAACCAACCGCAGCAATTGTCCATTGGATGCTCGCGTCCTGCCCTATACTCGCTCGTTTGTGAGCAAAGTGCCAAGTGTTACTGCCCCAATCTTGAAGCCCGACGTAACGCAAGTTGGCGCGTGCTTGGACGACAAGCTCAACGCCCCCACAATGAAAACCACCGGCATCGTGCGTCCCGCTACTGGACTCGAACAGGACCGTGGCTTCGGAACCTTCGTCTAGCACCACCAACGAGTGCGAAAGGTCGACGTTGCCGTCTCCCATGGCGGCATGGATATGCAGCGGCTTGTCGATGACGACGTTCTTGGGTACGTAAAGGAAATAGCCATCGGTCCACATCGCAGCTTGCAGAGCCGCAAACCTGTCGGTGTTGACATTGATCTGAGCATGAAGGTGCTTCTTGACCAGCTCCGCATGATCGCGGGCACATCGACTGAGCGAACCAAAAACAACCCCCTTGGCAGCGTACTTTGGATCGAGCGATTCCGAGGTCACCAACCCGTTTTCGCAGCGGATCGATCCTGCAACGTCAACACCGTCCAGCAAACGGACGGGCGCGTTGGCGACCGACTGTGGCTGCGTTTCATTGGTGGGGCTATACCTCGAAAGCTTGAAGCCCCGAATATCCGATCGCAGCCAGTTTTCATCGCGAGGGTTTGGCCAACCCATCGATTCAAACGCAGCCCAAGCATCTTTGCGTGCCTGAGTGATCCAAACGGGATCGATACGTCGATCAAGAAACTGATCGAAGCCAGCTTGATCAAAGCTAACGGTTTCATTGCGAGCAACAGTCGTCGTCATTTAGCCCACCGATCCTTCCATTTGCAACTGTATCAGTCGGTTCATTTCAACCGCATATTCCATCGGCAACTCTTTGACCAGCGGCTCGATAAATCCGCTCACGATCATGGTGCTGGCCTCAGCTTCACTCATCCCACGGCTCATCAAGTAGAACATTTGTTCTTCGCCGATACGGGACACGCTCGCTTCGTGGCCGACGCTCACATCCTTTTCCAGGATCTCGATGTAAGGATAGGTGTCGCTTCGGCTCTGTGGGTCCAAAATCAAAGCATCGCACACGACGTTGCACTTCGAATTCTTGGCGCCCTTTTCCACTCGCACAAGTCCTCGATAACTGGCCCGACCACCCCCTTTGGAGATAGACTTGCTGATGATTTGCCCCGTGGTATTGGGAGCGCAGTGAACGAGCTTTGCACCCGCATCTTGATGCTGGCCCTTGGCCGCAAACGCAATCGATAGAATCTCGCCGTGGGCACCTGGCTCGAGCATGTAGACCGACGGATACTTCATCGTCAGCTTGCTACCCAGATTACCGTCCACCCACTCCATGGTGGCGTCGGCGTAGGCAACGGCTCGCTTGGTGACCAAGTTGTAAATGTTGTTGGCCCAGTTTTGGATCGTTGTGTAACGGCAACGGCTCCCTCGCTTGCAAATGATCTCAACGACTGCCGAGTGCAGCGACTCCGATGTGTACATCGGGGCGGTGCAACCCTCGACATAGTGAACCGAAGCCCCTTCGTCGACAATGATCAGAGTACGCTCAAACTGCCCCATGTTCTCCGCGTTGATGCGGAAGTAAGCTTGGAGCGGAAACTCGATCTTGACCCCTTTAGGGACGTAGATAAATGAACCGCCAGACCACACCGCCGAATTCAAAGCCGCGAACTTGTTGTCGGTCGATGGGATGATCGTTCCGAAATACTCTTTGACGAGTTCCGGGTAGTCGCGAACCGCCGAATCGGTATCGGTAAAGATAACGCCTTGGTCTGCAAGATCTTGCTTGAGCGAACCGTAGACGACTTCGCTTTCGAACTGTGCCTTGACGCCCGACAAGAATTTCTTTTCGGCTTCGGGAATCCCGAGTCGATCGAAAGTGTCCTTGATTTCTTTAGGCACTTCGTCCCAAGTCTTGCCTTGCTTGTCGGTCGGCTTCAAGTAGTAAAAAATATCCTGGAAGTTGATGTCGATGGCTCCGCCCCACTTCGGCATCGGCTTGGAATGGAAAATTTCCAAACCTTTGAGGCGGTAGTCTCGCATCCAATCCGGTTCGTTCTTCATTTCCGAGATCTGATTGACGATCTCGGCATCGACACCCTTGCGGGCCTTGAAGACCGCCTTGCTTTCGGTGCGGAAATCGTACTTGTTGATCTCGCCGACCGATTCGTTTGCTGCAATATCTGTTGACATTATAGTTGTTTCTTTAAGTGATGGGGTGATTCGCTTGAGACGATGGAGAAGGGATGGGCTAAACAGCCACCACTTCTTCTTTACCAAGCATTTCTTGATTGGCCGCTTCGGCATCCGGATAGGTTTTGCGGATGCGCTCGTAGCCGTGATCGTGTAGTTCGCGAGCGAGTTCCGGTCCGCCGGTCTCCACGATGCGACCGCCAAGCATGACGTGAGTGAATTGCGGTTTGTTGTGTTCGAGGAGTTTGTCGTGGTGCGTGATAATCAGCAGCCCCATTTTGTCCCGCCCAATTTCAGCGATCGATGCGCTCGCCAGTTTCACCGCGTCTGCGTCCAAACCGCTATCGGTTTCGTCGAGGATGGAGAATTTGGGTAGCAGCATGGCCATGGTCAAGATCTCAGCCCGCTTCATTTCGCCACCCGAGAAACCATCGTTGACATAACGGCGAGCGAATTCCGAATCCATCTTGAGTTGTTCCATTTTCGACTTCAATTCCTTGCGAAACTCTCGCATCGGGATCAAGTCTTCACCTTCCTTGCGATCAGGGCGTCGAACATTGGTAGTGGCATGCCGCAGGAAGTCAGCGGTTTTTACGCCTGGGATTGCGATGGGGCGTTGGAAGGCCATGAAGATGCCTGCCCGGGCTCGCTGATCGGCCTCCCACTCGGTGATGTTTTGATCGTCGAGATAGATTGCTCCCTCAGTAATTTCGTAGTTCGGATGGCCCGCGATGGCCAAACCGAGCGTGCTTTTGCCCGAACCGTTTGGCCCCATGAGGGCGTGTGTTTCGCCAAACTTAATTTCTAAATTAACGCCGCGTAGAATCGCTTTTCCGTCGACAGCGACATGCAAATTTTCGATTCGGAGTTTGTGTGACATCTGTACTTTCGATCCAAGGTCAATTGAAAAGTGGGAAAAAAATTAGTGAGGAATATCGATGTTGGGCGATCAGTTCGGAGCACCCGCGGTAGGTGAGCCTGTGATAGTAACCGTCGGTTTGAACTGGCAACAACTGTGTCCGTCCAAACGGCATTGGGACAATTCCATTTCCTGGCCCAAAGCTGTACTCAAGACTTTCGTTTCCAAGTTGCAAACGCTGCGATCATGATCGCTGCCAACCAAATCGGGATAGGGACAGGCTTGCACCTCGAGGATCGGCAATCCTGAACCGCTGGTCATGCAGGTAGGGATTTTACGATTCGACAAAAGGCCCGCCATCATCTGCATCCGATCGTCCAGCGGACCGTCTGCCAAAAGTTTGCGAAAGGCCCCGCCCATGCGATCCGAAACCCGCCCCATCAAGGCGGCTTTCACCTCTTGGGATTCGATCGATTTGACTTCATTCCATAAGGCAATCGCCAAGTCGGAGTAGGTTACGCCAGCTTGACGGGCTCCCTTGCCAGTCAAGAAATAGTTGAACGATGGTCGGCCTCGACCGACTCCTTGCTTGCGCCGCTCGATCAAACCGGATTCCTCGAGCCGATCCAGCCGCTGCCGAATGGCGGTGGCGGTGACTTCTAACCGTTCCATCAAGTCGGTAACGGACAGCCCTTCTTGCCGCCTCAGCAAATCCAGAACAAGCTGGTCTACAGGCCGGGTAGGCGAGACGTCGGATTGGGTTTTGATTTCCATGGGAATCACGTGATTGCTAGCAAATATGCAGTAAATTGCCCCAAAGGAGTGGTGCGATGCTACCTGAAGTGTAGCCATTTGCTCAATTTAGACAAGCTGCATTGCGTATAAAGACGTAGATCCGTCGCTCCGCGACGGATGTCCTCTTTGGCTGAACCCGATTGGACGAACGGTTTATTGTCTTACCCGTCTGGAGCTGCAATCTGCCGTTCCAACAAAGCACGTATCTTTTCGAAATGACCGGTTTCTTGGAAATGAGCTCGAAAGAGATAAAAACTCGCACCACTGGCAAGCTGAAATTGCAATGTCTCCGCGTCTCGACTTATGTACTTCATGCATGACATCGGAATTCGAATGACATGAAAGTTGGATCCATAGATTAGTTCCGTCTCGCTCAACCACCCCCAACACATGGTGGTTGAATGGTTTCCGTTAAGAAGAAGTCGAACAATGCGTCGTACACTTGGCAGCACCGCAAGCAATCCAACAACCACAAGGCCAAGATGGACCCAACTCCATTGACCTTGAACCGACTGAAAGACCAAAAAGACGATGTAGATGCCGAGAATGAGTGGGCCGAGTAGCAGGTTAATCCATACACTCCACGTTACGGGCTGCTGAATCCAGCCACTATAGTAATTTGCAGACCCAACTTCGCACTGGAAAGCCATAGCGCTATCAGCCGCTAATTGTTCGTAAGACGTTTGAGCCGTTCTATTTCGAATCCTCATTTGCTCCATATCGCTCAGCTGATAGCCATCAAACAGTTCTGAATGCAAAGCCAAGAACCGACGCGAATCCTCACCCAATGGGACACGCACTCCAGCCTCGTTTGCGACCATATGTGACAACAGAACCCAAGGGAACCAATGGGCTTTTTCTTGGTCCTCAAGTAGCAGTCCCGCAGAACTAAAGGTGCCCTTCATTGGCCCCAACAGGTCCGGGAATTTTTTGAGATAGGATCTGGCCCTTGTGCGAGTTGACGCCATCCGAATACAAAAGACCAACGCAATACCTGTGAGGAGTGTCATTCCTGCCGATCCAACAATCATTCCGGCATCACCGTCGACGAAGATGGCGAAAAACGAAGCAGTGATCAACACTGGCAACGCAACCGCGATCAATAGAAAGGCCAATGTCAGAAAAAGAACTATCACTTTTTTCGGAAGTAGCTTCCGGTAGTTTTCTTCGCTGACGATCCCAGCGAACGAGATAGAATCGGGATGGACTCGAATCTCAGATGTCGGTGCGTATGGGTTTTGGGGCTCGAACATCAAGAAACATTTAGAGAAACGAAGTGCATGTGGCTGAGCGAGGCCCTCGCTCAGGTTAAGTACACTGAGCGAGAACCTCGCTCAGCTACATTTACTCATCTGGATGCAACGCCACTGACGTTGTATCTACGGCGATAACTTTTCCGTTTTGCCATTGCAGTTCGATGATTTTGTCGGCGTACTGCTCAAACAAATGCCGTTCATGGTGGCTGATCATCAAAACTTGGAAACCGAGGGCCCGGCTGGCGTCGTGGATGATTTTCACCAGTTTTGGGACCAAATCCGCTCGAAGCCAGCAATCTTGCTCGTCCAGGATCAAAAAGCGACGATGCGTTGCCTCGTCGAGCGTCGTCAAGGCAAAGATCCGTAGGCAGACACTAACTATGTTTGCGACCGAGCCACCTTGGCCATTGATGAGATCCTCTGGTTTTCCATCGCGTTCGACCCAGAATTCGACGCTCGCACTATTCCGTGAAAATCCGGCCTTGGCATGGAAGGTAATTGGCTGCTCCAGGATCTCCTGCAAAGCGATGGTGATTTTCTCCTGAACGGTCCCAAGCAAACTCGAAAACAGGTCCTGGTTCAATTTCTCTAGAGCAACCGAGACTTTTTCTGCAGTTTGCTGATACTTGGCTAGTCTCTCGAGTTCTTTGGAGTTGGCGGCGAATTCTCGCAGCGCCTCCTGCCGAGCGAACGCTAACTCGTTGAGTCGTCGGCGAATCTTCTGGGGATCCGCTTCGGCTGACGCGTTTTCCAACGGGACAATAAGAGTTTCGTTCATTTTCGAAAACACCATCCATTGTGAGCCATTCCTCCGAACCAAGCTGGTAGCTTATTATCTCTAGAGGAGAGAGTTAGGGAATGGTAAAGTCTGCGATTCAGGCTCGTTCGAAAAACAACGGGAGAGCGAGGCTCACAATGGGAGAGCGAGGCTCCTGCCGAGCTGGCGCCGCCATGATTCGGCAGGAGCCTCACCCGCCTCACCCCACCGAGTACTCAAAGCACCGAACAGAGCTATATTTCATGGCCAGTGTCACCCAAGACCTATTCGCAAAAGGGCTCATTAAGCCGCCAAGATTCGTGCCAGCCAACATGATCTACGAAACCATCATGGGGTCCCAAGCCTATGGAGTCTCAAGCGATTCATCCGACCGAGACGTTTATGGGGTATGCATTCCGCCGAAAGCGGATATTTTCCCGCACTTGGACGGCAAGATACCGGGTTTTGGCAAACCGCACGAACCCTTTGAAAACTACCAGCAATCGCATGTCCGCGATGGTCACTTAAACGATTCGCATGCCGCAGAGTACGACCTATCGATCTACGGCATCGTTCGCTACTTTGCGCTTTGCATGGAGGGGAATCCGAACATGCTCGATTCCCTTTTCACGGCCCAGGATTGCGTCCTGCATGTTACGGCAGTTGGCACTTTGATTCGAGAGAGCCGTCAGCATTTTCTACACAAAGGCTGTTGGCCCAAATTCAAAGGGTATGCCTATGCCACCATGCACAAAATGCGAACCAAAAACCCGATCGGGAAACGCCGTGAACTGGTCGATCAATACGGATTCGACGTCAAGTATGCGTACCATATCGTGCGGCTATTGAATGAGTGCGAGCAGATTCTGACCCATCGCGATATCGATTTGCGACTCAACCGAGAACAGCTCAAAGCCATTCGGCGAGGCGAGATGAACGAAGAAGAAATCTTCGCATGGGCTAGCGACAAAGAACGGCACTTGGAGACACTTTATCACGAGAGCAAACTGCCTAACGGCCCCGACCAAGGGTTCCTACGGGATTTATTGCTTCGATGCCTTGAAGAGCATTTTGGCAACTTGGGAAACTGCATTGTTTCACCGGAGGCTGCGACAACGGCCCTCAAGGGGATACAATCCATCTTGGACCAATTTCACAAGTCAGCTGATTTGTAGCTGAACTCCATGTGCCATTTCGATTGATAGAAACTGTAAAAACCATGTTCAAGCTTTGGATTATTGCGCACCGCGAATACGTGGCCATGGTGGGTACCAAAGCTTTTCTGTTTACGCTGATAATGATGCCGATCTTGATGTTCGGCAGTCTGCTGGCGATGCCGTTGCTGAATCAAGTCAGCGGCGGAAAAACGCAGAAAATCATCGTCTCCGATGGAACGGGGCGGCTCTTTGCCATCATCGAAAAAGCGGCAATTGGGCGCAATGAGTCGATTCAAACCGAACCGACCAAACCGACCGAACCGACTGAACCGATTAAAACCAAGAATGGCAAAACGAACTCGCGTCCTTCTTTCATGGATCAGCAAGCCGACATCTGGGAGTTCGTTGCCGCACCCAACGAGTTGTCTGACGATCAACGATTGGAATACAGCGATCAAATTCGAGATGGAGATATCTATGCCTTGGTCGAAATCCCGAAAACTTTTCTAGATGCCATCGAGGCTGCAGCGACGGATGGAGGGCCTGATGAAAAAACGGCACCGTCGACCGTGAGCGCCAAGTTTTACAGTCAGGATGCGCTGATGAGCGGTGCACGGTCTTGGCTCAGCACACTCATCAGCCAGCGTCTACGCGAGGTGCGAATGGAGCAGTATGGCTTAGACAAGATCGATCCGAAGATCTTTGCTCAGATAGACGCTAGGGTTGAGTTGTTGCCCAGCATGCCAATAAAAAAATCCGACGCGGGCAAGTCGGACCAAAACTCTGTGATCGACTCGCTGGTGAGTATGTTCTTGCCGTTTGGGGTGATGATGTTGATGTTCATGGTCATCCTCATGGCAGCCCAGCCGATGCTGGAGAGTGCCATGGAAGAAAAGAGTCTTCGCATCTCCGAAGTTCTGTTGGGTTCCGTTACCCCCTCGCAACTTATGGGAGGCAAACTGTTAGGCAATGTGGCTGGTTCGCTCGTGATCTTTGTTCTGTACGGGGCAGGCGGTTTGTTTTTTCTCAATTATCAAGGACTTTCGGATAAGATACCACTTGGTTTGTTGCCTTGGTTTCTGTTGTTTCAATTGCTCGGGGTGTTGTTCTTCAGTTCGATTTTCCTGACGGTTGGAGCATCCGTCAACGAGCTCAAGGAAGCACAAACGCTCTTGCTTCCGGTCTGGATGGTCTTGATGGCACCGATGATGGTGTGGTTCATTGCCGTTCGAGAGCCCAACGGGATCGTTTCGACGACGTTGAGTTTCTTTCCCCCGTCCTGCCCCATGATGATGGTGTTGCGCCTGGCGTCGGGAACGACAGTTCCGTTCTGGCAGCCGCCACTAGCAGCATGTATTATGATAGCTTCCACCTATGGGATCGTCACCTTGGCCGGCCGGATCTACCGGGCCGGTCTGTTGCGAAACGAAGGAGTGCGATCCATTGGTCAACTATTGCGAAGAACGATCGTTAGAAGCTAACAAGCTACAATTTTTATCCAAGGGGAAACTTCGATGGAGCATTCGAGCAATTCCAATTTGACACGGGAAGAACGACGGATGGAACTGGAGCGAATCTCGCGCAGTAAGAATGGCATGTTAGAGCTGCACCGTCTTAGGCAAGTCGCACTCGGAAATAAGGCTAAATCCATGCCGGTGGCCCGTGCGAACGACTCGCTTGAACGGATGATCCACGACATACTAGGCCATGAGTTTCCCCAAGAGCAAGTCGAGTAGGTTGACGCAATTCCAGGATCGGTACATTGGTTTCATGAAAATTTGGTTTATCTCGGACACCCATAACCAGCACGCGCAACTCGTGGTACCTGATGTCGATTTGGTCATTCATTGTGGTGATGAGTCCGAGTCCGGCGAACCGTGGACGAATGAGCCGGAGTCGCGAAGATTCTTCGAGTGGTATTCGGCGCTCGATATCCCAACGAAGATATTTGTTCCTGGAAATCACTCGACGGCAATTGAAAAAGGCTTGATTCGTGCCGAAAACTATCCGAAAGTGACGTTTCTGATCCACGCGCAGACCCAGTGGAATGGGCTTCAGATTTTCGGTACGCCCTACACGCCAAAATTCTTCGACTGGGCGTATATGAGGGAACGCTCGGACCTGGACATCGTGTGGCAATCGATTCCAGACGACATCGACATCTTGGTCACCCACGGCCCGCCCAAAGGAATCCTCGACGTGACACGCGATATGGATACAAGAGAGCCAGTTCACGTCGGCTCGAAATCACTTCGTCGGCACGTGCTGGACAGGATCAAGCCAAAAGTCCACGCCTTTGGTCATATTCACGACGAGAGAGCTTTCACGAATTTCGGTACCTTCACCCGCGATCAAACGCAGTTCATCAACTGTAGTTGCTGCGACATCGCTGGTCGATTGAAGAACAACGGCTTCGTGATGCAATGCGAAGCGTGAGTGGTTCTTGTCGAGACCGGACACGATGCTGACTTGTTTGGATGCGAATACGGGTACATTCAATGCGATTCGCTTTCCTCGGAATAAGGAGCCTAATCCCTGGTCCGTTGGCTTCGACGGGACTGAGTTCTGGACGATGGACAGAGACCACCAAGGCCTTCATCAGCTAAACGTTGTAAGCGTGCCTGATCTTTTAATCACTGGATCCAATGGAATTCAGGCGGTATGAATGTTTTAACAGGAACTACGGTCAAGACGCCTGAAAACACCAAAGTCATCTGGCACGATGTGAAGCGGCAACGACTTTTCTGCCGGGAATCATTCAGTGTTGGCGAGAAAAAGTGTACCGTCCATGACGAGCAAACGGGACGCGAACTATTCCGTTTTGAACTGCCAGTCGGGTACTTTCAAGCGGAAATTCAAGTCAAGGACGACCAGCTATTGGTTTCACTCGTTTGTGGATGGCGGCTATCAGAAGCCCTATGAGATTGAAGCCTTCGTGCTGGCATCGCTTGCTCCGACAGGGTTCCTAATGTTGCTCAAATGGAACGGGTTTCAGTTTTGTCCCGTTTCCGCGGATTGTAAAGAACTTGGTGCGCAGGTTGCGATTGAGCCGAGGGGGAATAGGTTTCCGCTGCGGGACCTGTTTCTTTGGACGGCCGTCTTTGGAATCCTGTTTGCCATGCAGAAAGGAAACCTTTGCATCATTGCGATCGATCCGTCGATGCTGTTGATCGCCATTCCCATTGGACTAGTTCTGGCAATCATCTCAATGATCGCGTTGTGGCTGGCCAATTTCTGCAGCGAGCTAATTGCGAGCCGCGTTGCTCGCGCCAGTTGCGGTATGGCGCTAACCTGTGTGTTGTTTTCAGATCCAGCTGGAGTCATGTTGTTTTCGCCGATTTTGCGTTCAATGCTTGAATACGGTTCGATTCTGTTTTTTGTGATGCCAATTTGGTGCACGGTGTACATTGGGCTGTACGCGTATCGACTGCGGGGTTGGCGAATTGATCAGAAGCACTGATTTAGAAACGTCTCTGCCAACGCCACCAAGTTCAATATGTCTTCAGACTCAAAAGTGAGCGAAAAGGTTCTTTGAGCATAGGCAGACTTGAGTTTCGGCATATCGATTTCAATCCGTCTTTCGCCTTAATAAACGTCCCGGACGTAGCGTTTGGCGTTGGTCATGGCGACTAAGTATTGCTTGGCCTCCGCCGCTGTTTTTCTGCCGTGCACCGCAATCACTTCTTGCAAAGCTTTGTCCACATCGACCGCCATTCGCGATGCGTCGCCGCACACAAAGAAATAGCCGCCAGATTCTAGCCATGCAAACAACTCGGCTCCCCTTTCTAACATGCGATGCTGCACATAGACTTTGCTCGCATCGTCTCGACTGAAGGCCAAATCCAACTTCGTCAGCAACCCACCCTTTTGCCAAGATTCCAATTGCTCCCTATAAAGAAAGTCACTGTCACTCTTCTGATCACCAAAGAATAGCCAATTGCGACCAGTCGCTTTGTCCACTTGTCGCTGTTGCAAGAAAGCAATGAACGGTGCGATGCCCGTGCCTGGACCGACCATGATCATCGGTGCCTTGGGATCTGAAGGAACCGTAAATCCATGCGACGGCTGGATGAACGCTAGCAACGTTGAATTCGGTTGCAATCGATCCGCTAACATCGTCGACGCAACCCCCTTGCGGGGACGCTTGCGGACCTCGTTTACGACCCGGCCCACCGTCAAATGCACCTGCGTGGGATGCAATGCTTGGCTGCTGGCAATGGAATACAAGCGTGGTCTGTGTGCACTCAAGGCGTCGCTTAGTTGCTGTGCGGATAAATGAAGCGTTGGAAACGCTTCCAAGAACTCAAGCACGTCCCACTCATAAAGATCTTCCGATTCGCCGAAAGCCACAAGACTTGCGATCAATTCGGCGTCCTGGGCAACCGCTCCGTTCTTCTTCGGCCGAGCGCGGACGCTCTCGATCGCTACATCCAACAACTCGGTCGTGATCGCACGAAGGCATTTTTCCAAAAGCGATTCCGCCATGGTTACGATCTGGGTTTGGCTATAATCTCCAACGGATGTAACCTTGGCCGACGCGTCTAGCTTAGCTGCCACTATGACTTTCGCGATCAAATCGTCGCAGTTGGATGGCCAAAGGCCCAAGGCATCGCCCACGCGGTAGCTTAGGCCGGAACCTGCGAGGTCGATGGCCACATGTCGTGTGTCTTTGGCGGATCCAGGGCCGTTGAGCTTGTCGCTGGCAATGAGCTGGACTTGAACTGGGTTATCGCGAGTACCAGGAGCTGTATGTGTTGGTTGGGCCGGCTTGACAACGTCCTCTCCATTCGCGTGGCTTTGGGTAGCCGATTCCTTGACGAGACTTCGAATAACTTTGGATGTATCGCTACCACCTGGCGAGCAAAGTGTTAAGTTCTTTTCACTCCCGTTCGCGATCGCTTCCGAGTAAGACTTGCACAAGTAACCGCATGACCCGCAATTCAACTGGGCCATGGCCGCCATGAGACGCCGTTCCTTGGGCATCCCTTCCGCGAGTTTCATTCGATCTGTCAAAGACAGAGACGGGTCGTGCCAGGGAAAAGACTCTTCTGCTTCTTGCTCCAATTGCAACCCAGCACCCAAGGAGGGAGCCAACTGCGTAGCGGCGGCGGCCAACGCGGCTGAACTCCCGCCCTGGGCGGATTGCTGGTCGAGAACGCCAAGAACTCCAGCCAGGAAGCCATTGAGCCAAGCTCGTTGCTCACCATTGAACGGGGCAGATTCTGGGACGATTTGGTAGGTCATGTGGGATTTAGCTCCAACTCGGTTTTGGAGATAGTTCGTTTCATTTCTTGGGGATTCTCAACGTAAGTCACCCTCCCTCGGGGAGGGTCGGCCAACGGCCGGCAACGGCCGGGGAGGGTGAACTGCATTTTGCAATTGCTTCTCGCACTTTACCCTCCCCTCGCTTCGCTCGACCCTCCCAGCGGGAGGGTGACTAGGGCCTGTTGAACCGACTCGCCGCTACGCGAGTTGATCAACTCATTTCGCTTCGTAATTAAGTCGCATCGCTGCACAAAGTCGGCGAAGGACTCTCGCTCATCCTTGTTCTTCAAGTAATAGTCCAGAATCGACTCGATGGCCGCAGGCAATTCACTGACCACCACCGACTCAAACAGTTTTTTGCCGATAGCCAAGTCGATGCCAGTGCGGCCACCAACCAAGACGTGGTACCCCTCGACCATTTCTTCGTCAACCTCCACTTTGGTCGCGATCAAACCGATGTCACCGATCGCATGCTGCGCGCAGCTATGGTGGCAGCCGGTGAAGTGGATATTGATCGGTTGGTCTAAGTCGAATCGATCCTCGAGGTATTCAGCCAGGATCAGGGCATCCTTCTTGGTATCGGCCGCGGCGAATTTGCAACCAGCACTCCCCGTGCATGCGACCAAGCCTGCTCGAAAACTCGAAGCCCGCCAATCCAGGTCGAGTTCTTCGATGGCCTGCTGGACAGCCTGCATGTCCTGCGTGGCAATGTCCGGGATGATGAGATTCTGCCAAACCGTCAAGCGAATCGAACCGCTACCGAAACGCAACGCAATCTTGGCAAGTCCACGGCATTGTTGACTGGTGATCCGTCCTACCGGCAGGACGACTCCGACATAGCATAGTCCAGGTTGCTTTTGCGGGTGCACGTCCACGTGCGCCCAACGATCGATGTTGTTCGGTTGAATGAAGCGATGGCTGGCAACCTTTTTCAACGGCCGCTTGAAATCTTCCTCCACTTCCTTCAAGAACTTTTCAAAGCCCCAGGCATCGAGTACGTATTTCAGTCTGGCCTTTTTCCGATCGGTTCGATCACCGTGCATGATGAACACCCGTAGTATCGCTTCACTAACAGCAACGCACTCTTCCGGTTTTACCAAGATACCCGTGGGGCGGGCAAAGTCGCCGTGGCCTGTAATCCCACCTAAACCGAGCAAGAAGTAGACGCCTGCCTCCAATCCATCGCTTGTTTCGGGAACTTCTACAGCGTGCCAACTGATATCGTTGGTTTCGGCCAGCGGGCTAATCCGACCCGAACCATCAAACGCTATATTGAACTTGCGAGGCAACCCGTACAACTCGGGCTTGTGCAAGATGTGGTAGTGCAGTTGGCGAGCAAGCGGCAATGTTTCTATCAATTCTGTTTCGTCGATACCGCTCAAGGTGCTGGCGGTCACATTGCGAATGTTGTCTGCACCCGCTCCTTGAGTGACGATTCCTAAGTCGCGAAGGCCCATTAAGACATTCAAAGCATCGCCAGCTTGGATTTCTCGCAGTTGGAAATTGGCTCGGGTCGTCACGTCCGCATAACCACCAGCAAATTGATCGGCGATGTCGGCCAAGCCGTTGAGTTGGTCCGAACGCAACACACCTCCGGGGAGGCGCATCCGGCACATGAACGCATTTTGGGCAGGGGCAACGAAGAACAAGCCGTGGTACTTGGTCATGAACACATCGGTCCCTTTCGGGAATTCCCCTTTAGCGGCTCGCTCACCGATTTCAGACCACATGCCGAGCCCGCTCTTGTCACGCTTGGCTTTTTCCTCCGCCACGAGCGTTTTACTAGCCGTCTCGAATCGCTGTTGTGCTTCCACATGAATCGCCGGTAGATGCGTGCTTGAGGCAACCGCATGGCCTCCGATTTGCACGGAGGTCCCAGTGGGCGTTCCTATGGAGGCGACTTTGGGAAGTGGAATGCCAGAGCCGCTTAGGACTGGCAGGTTGCGAATTTTCCTTGCAACGTCGTTACCGAGCAATAAACCTTGCAAATAGGCTTGCTGTTCTTGCGAAAAAGATTCGGGTTTGTTCATGATGGCGAACCTCAGTTTTGCTCTTTCCAAGGGCGAATGTCCACTGCGCAGTTCTTGTAGGAAGGTTGACGCGAGTATGGGTCCACGTGTTCGAGTGTTAATAGATTGGTCTTGGCGTCGTGCATCGGCATGAACAGTTGCCCTGGTTGAACCGTGGAGGTAATCGATGCTCGAACCACCGCTTCACCGCGACGGCTGCGTACGCACACCTGTAGGCCAGCCTGAATGGCCAATCGCACCGCATCCGCTGGGTGAATTTCTACATAGGGTTCCGACGGATAGAGCGAACGCAGCACGGGGCTTTTCGAAGTCCGCGTTTCGGTATGCCACTGGCTGACAGAACCGCGTCCAGTAAGTAAGACAAAAGGGTAGTCTGCGCATGCTGGTTCTGGCATAGGCTCGGGTTCGGCAAAAACAAATTTGGCTCGACCGTCGCTATGAAAAAAGTGACCGTCTTCAAAAAGCCTACGCTCTTGCTCGGGCACACCGAATTGTTTTGCGTCTTCTATCGTCCAAGGCCATTGGATGCCTCCTTGTCGATCTAACATCGCGTAGTCATCAATGCCGCTGATATCGCAAGCTTGACCGCGGGATAGGGCTTTCATCGATTGGAATACGTCTTCGGCTTTCTTCCAGTTCGGAAAGAGATCGCCGCAGCCCCACGCGTCCGCAATGAGTCGGAATATTGAAAAGTCGGATAAGGCTTGTCCTGGTGCCTTTGAGACGCGTTTGATCACTCCAATCCTTCGTTCGCTATTGATGAACGTCCCTTCCTTTTCGCCCCAGCCAGCCGCAGGCAAAACGAGGTCGGCGAGTTGGGCTGTATGTGTGGTGGTGTACATGTCCTGGACAACCAAAAAATCAAGCTTGGATAGCAGTTCTCGTGCGCGTGTGCTTTGAATCCAGGAGTGGGCGGTATTGGTGGCAATGATCCAAAGTCCTCGGATCTTGCCCGATTCGATGCCACTAACGATTTGGTCGTAAGCCCAACTGTTTTGCGTTGGGATTCTCTCAACTGGGATGTTCAATACGGAAGCCACCTTCTCACGATGCGTTGGGTTAGCGAAATCGTGGTGCCCCATCAAGTTGGTCGTATTGCTAAATAGGCGTGAGCCCATGGCGTTGCATTGGCCTGTGATGCTGTTCGCACCGGTTCCTGGCTTGCCAATGTTGCCGGTCATCAAAGCCAAATTGATGATCGCTTGAGCGGTTCGAACGCCTTGATAGGATTGGTTGACACCCATCGTCCACCAAAACGATGCTCGTTTTGCACAGGCAATGGTTTTGGCAACGCGAGTTAGTTGCTCGGCGGAGATGCCGGTCTCTTCGCAAACCCGTTCGATCGAGAAGTTTTCTAAATGCATCCGAAACGCTTCGAAGCCGCTCGTGTGGTTCTGGATGAAGAAGGAGTCGGCGGCACCCAAGTCGATGAGGAGTTTGGCTAAGCCATACAGCAGACTCATGTCGCTTTTGGGTTGGATAGCCAAGTGTTCGGTGGCGGCCATGGCCGTCTCCGTCTTGCGTGGATCGATCACGATCAAGGCTGGACTATTTTCATTCCTTAGGACACGCTGCCAGAGAATCGGGTGTCCGATGCAAGGATTTGCCCCTACGAACACCAGTGCATCGGATTGTTCCAAATCGGAATAGCTGAACGGGGGAGCATCGAAGCCAAACGACTCCTTGTAGGCAACCACCGAGGTCGCCATGCATTGACGCGTATTCCCGTCACCATGCAGAAGCCCCATCCCAAACTTGGCCAGTGCGCCCAAAAAAGCCATTTCTTCGGTTGGGATTTGGCCCGTGCTGATGAATGCGACAGAATCGTTGCCGTGTTTGGTTTGGATTTCCTTGAGTCGATCGCAGAATATTTGCATCGCTTCGGGCCATGACACATCACGCACTTTGCCATCGGCTCGATTCCGAACGATGGGTGTGGTCGCCCGGTCGTCCGACTGCAGGACTCGCAACGCTTCCCATCCTTTGGGACACGCCATACCAAGATTGACTGGATAATCGGCGGTCGGTGTCAGATTGATCGCTTGACCATCTTGGATATGGATCTTGAGGCCGCAGCCGGTGGAGCAATACCCGCATACCATATTCGTGGTTGAATCTGGAATCTTTGCGACGGGGAGTGGGCCAAGACCAAAAGTCTTCGGTTCCAGCAGCAGTTGCTCCGTCAGCGGGCCCGTTTTTTGGAAGAGCGTTGGAATCATGTGCTGGCTCCCGGCATGCGTCGGTAAACAATCGACGCAAAGTAGAGCCACCGATGGATCAATTGCGAGAAAAGGCCAACGCCAAAGATGGCGAAAGCCACTAGTGGCATGGCATCTCCCCAATCGATGGTGCTCAAGGACAGGGACGCAACCAGTGCAATCAAGTTCAAAATCCAAAAGTCTGCCCATGGTCCAGCCAGTTCTGTTCGCAACAAGCGTCCGCTGCGCGCCGATAGATTGTGCCATTCAGTGTTTGCTGACTTGCTTTGAAAACAATCAACTAGCTTCGGCGTGGCAGCAGCCATGCTGCATAGAACGCCTAAGGCTGGGAGTAAATTGGGTAACCCATCGACGCAAGCAAAGGCCCCGATAACTCCAAGGCCGATCATCGAGAACCCAAAGTCAAGTCCGGTTCTTAAGTACCCCCAAAGCTCACGCTGCGTCGCGACGTAAATCATGCCGGTGCACATGACCGCCAGCACACCGATCGCAGCGGTGGCCCCCGATGTTAGATTGTGTAGTAATGGTTTCGAGGGCAGAACCAGTGGAACTGCGGTTGCGGTTATGGCCGCACCCATAAAAAGTCCGAACCCTATGGCTTCTCTGCTGAGCCAACTGGTTCTCCAGCCAAGGAAGGCTCGAAAGGCAAGCCATGGCCGACCGAGGTGAAGCAATGCTGCATGAACGCCGACAATTCCGATCGCGGTGGCAAAGGCAGCCGCGAACGAAGAGTAGGTGCTCGTCCCTTGGGAGTTGGTAGTCGCCAAAACAACCCACATTCCCACACTGGTCTGCGTCAAAACGATCATGGCGACGAGCGGCAGGTGCCCCTCGTGTGCCTCGTCGACTATCGATTCGCTAGAAAGCAGTTCGGCAGTCGCTTCGCGTGGCTGCGTCGTGAGGTACCTCGTCGTTGGCATGGAAATACGACTGCTGGGTGCCGTAGGGACAAGCGAGGCATTTGTCGTTAAGACTCTTGTGTCCGCGACCACCGTTGCAACGTCGACAATTGCGATTCGGATGGCTTGGTTTGGGCAGGCTTGAACGCAGGCTGGGGCTTGGCCGACTCCCAATCGTTGCGAGCACATATCGCATTTGCGAACGATGCCGAGGGTACTGCTGTATTGCGGCACTTCGTAGGGGCACATCATCGTGCAGTACTTGCATCCGAAGCACTGGTCATCGAGATGGCGAACGATCCCGGAGACGGGGTCTTTTTCGTAGGCTTGAACAGGGCAACCGTTCAGACAGGCAGGGTCGATACAATGGTGGCATGCGGTAGTGACGTGTTGGACGATGGGCAGAGTCGCACCGCGTTGGCTGGAAAGCGACCCAACTTTTCGCCAAGTCTCGGTTTCTTCGAGCCCGTTGAGCGTGTGGCAAGCCACCACGCATGCCTTGCAACCGCTGCAAGCGTCCAAGTCCACTTCAAACGCATACTGCTGACCGCTTTGGAGCGCCGTCGCTGGCATCAGCGCTTGATAGGTGGCTGACGCAATCGAATTGGACTCATGCCAATCCGAGAAGCTCTCCACCGCGCTCAACTCGCCTTGCTCTTGGAGCAGCAGTTCGAGAAGCGTCGGCTGAGCCAGAGCTGCGTCGGTGGGTAAGAGTTGGATGGACATGTTTTAGTAAGATGGCTTTTGTATACGAATGTGTTTAGGGCCGAAGGCCCGGTAATTTGCCTAGCCCAGGCCAACGGCCTGGGACTAGGGAAAACGCAATTATTCTAGGGCTGAAGGCCCGTCCGTTTGTCAATTTGCGCGTGTCAACCAGGCCGTTGGCCTGGGCTAGGTAAATGGTTGGGCCTTTGGCCCAAAACACTAAGCCGCTTTCTCGGCTGGGTGTTCGAGGAAACGAATGACTTCGTCGCGATAGTGCATGTACTCGGTTGTTTCCATAACCGATTCTCGCCTGCGCGGTCGCTCAAAAGGAATCGAGAGGATTTCGCCGATGATGGCTGCCGGTCCGTTGGTCATCATGACGATTCGATCGCTGAGCATGACCGCCTCATCCACGTCGTGGGTGACCATCAACGTGGTGGTTTGGTGCGTGCTCCAGACATCGAGCAGAACATCTTGCAACTCGATACGGGTCAACGAATCTAGCATTCCAAATGGCTCATCCAAGAGCAGCACCTTCGGTTGCAAAGCAAATGCTCTTGCGATGCCCACACGCTGTTGCATTCCTTGGCTTAGTTCGGCTGGTTTTTTATTAACTGCCCTGCCAAGCCCGACACGTCTCAACCAACCGTGGGCTATCGCAACTCGCTCTGCATCGGAGGCTTTCGGTTGAACTTGTTCCAGGCCGAGGGTGACGTTTTCAAGTGCTGTCAGCCAGGGAAGCAGGTTGGGGGATTGAAACACGACGGCACGATCTGGCCCTGCGCCGACGATCTCATGGTTGTCGAGGACCATGCCACCACCGTTGAGCTCATGGAGACCGGCGACCATGGAAAGAACTGTACTCTTGCCGCAGCCGCTGTGTCCGATGATCGAAACAAACTCCCCTTCGGCCATGTTCAACGTGAAATCGCGAACCGCCACGAACAGGCCCTTGTCGGTTTTGAACTCCTTGCGAAGTCGCCAGCATTCAAGATACTTTTTTTGCATGGAATGGTTGGTAGTCATGTGAGTTTCGGATTACGATACGGCGACAAGTTCTTGAGATTCGCGACGAGCGCCCAGGAGCAATTGGATGATGGCCTTTTTCAATGGCTTGAAGGAGGGATGGTGCGCTACCGATTCACGCGTTCGCGGTCGCTCGATATCGACAACATATGGCTCCCCCAGCGTTGAGCCTTGGCCCTTACCCGGGAGCAAGGGAATCACTCGGTCCGCCATCAGGATGGCTTCATCGACATCGTTGGTGATCAAGACCACAGTTCGACGATCTCGCTCCCAAATACTGACGATCTCGTTTTGCAAGGTGGCACGCGTCAGAGCATCGAGTGCGGAGAGCGGTTCGTCCATGAGCAGAACCTTGGGTTGCGTGGCCAGAGTCCGTGCCAGCGATACGCGTTGACGCATGCCACCGGAGAGTTCGCTGGGCTTTTTGTCGATGGCATGCGATAGCTTGACCATCGCGATGTACTTTTCACAGTGCGCGATTTGTTCCGCATGGGACAAGTTCGGGAGCACTTGTTGAACGGCGAACAAGATGTTTTCTAGCACCGACAACCAAGGGAGGAGCGAGTAGTTTTGAAAGACCACGCCTCGATCCGGACCAGGTTGTTTTACCGATTCGCCCCGCATCAGCACTTGGCCAGAGTCAGGCGTTTTCAGGCCAGCCAACGTGGATATCAACGTGGTTTTGCCGGTTCCGGAGTAACCAACGATGGCGACGAACTCCCCTTCCTCGACGGACAAGTTCATGTCCTGGATGACTTCGGTTCGCATTAAACCTTTGCCGTACCCCTTGGATACGTTACGCAATTCAAGCAGGGGCATCGCAGGACTCCTTCTGGATCAATGCTGGAACTGTTTCGTTTGAAAAAGAGGGTGACGATTGGGATCTCAACTGTTGAAACAACCGCATGACCAGCGACGGGCAGCTTAGAATGAGAGTTGCATTCTTTTCGATGACGTTCATCAGTCGGTCCAAAAAAAAGCCGACGAGTCCGATGACAATCACGGCGGCGATCATTGGCCCGTAAGTGCCAGATTGATATTGGTTGTTGACGAATGCGCCGATTCCACTCTTCCCGGACAGCATTTCAGCCGCCACGATGACCAGCCAGGCGATTCCAAGGCTCAATCGAAAGCCAGTAAACATGTAGGGGATGGTGGCTGGCAGCAGGATGCGAGAAAACAATTTAAAAGCCGACAACCGCAGGACTTTGGCCACGTTGAGGTAATCTTGAGGGATAGCTCGGACGCCGACCGCGGTGTTGAGAATGGTTGGCCAGATGGAACACATCGCAATCGTGAAGATGCACTGCAATTGCGTCGCATCGATCTCTTTGTTGTGACGCCGTATCGCAATCACAATGAGTCCAGCCAGTGGGAACCATGCCAGCGGCGAGATCGGACGCAAGATTTGAAAAATCGGATCGAACATGCGTGAGAAACGATAACTACCACCTAACAAAAACCCAATTGGAACTGCTGCCAAGATGGCCATTCCATACCCCATGGCCACCAGCTTCAGCGATCGCCAGATCTCAAGCCCAATACCATCGAATCCCTCCGAGTCGTTGTGCGAAAAGGGACTGGCAAAGTATTTTGCACTATCCGTCCAAGTGGTGATTGGCGAGGGAAAGTCGCTCGAACTGGTGCTGGCGTCCCATGTCGCCCAAGATAGAAAGCACCATAAGAGCAAACAAATCGCGATGCCGATGGAAGGCAAGGCAACACCGTCAACGAACATCTTTTTTAGTTTGGTGGAATTCATGGGTGCCAATGGGCGGTGGAGTGTTGGAGTTGGGAGGGTGAGGCTCCTGCCGAACCAGGGCGTCGCCAGTTCGGCAGGAGCCTCGCCCTCCCGTTGTTTTGCAGACGATAAGGCGTTGCAGCGAGATTCACGGCGAGGGCTGCCGTGCCACTCTTTATCCCTTTAGGTTTTTGATGGCGAAGGCTTTGGCGTAGGCGTCCATGTCGGACGTGGGGTCGAAGGTGACACCGTCCATCATGGTCCACGGAGTGCTGTCGGCTCCGCCGTGCGAATAGCCAATTTCTTTCATGGCTTCTTCGTAGATGCCCGGTTGCATCACCTTTTTCGCGATCCCTTCGTAGTCTGGCGTCCCCTCGACCATGCCCCAACGTCGCAATTGAGTCACCCACCACTTGGCGTAGGCCAACTGCGGGTAATTGCAATTGCGGGAACTGAAAATCATGTAATTTGGATCTTCTTTCTTACGACCGTCGCCGTAATCGAGTTGCCCCATCAAGCGACCAAGTATCTGGTCCTTGTTGCATTTGATGTAGGTATCGCGGGATACGATGTCGCATAGTTCAGATCGATTCTTTAGATCGTCGAGCCATACGCTGGCTTCATGAACGGCCTTGAGCACCGCTTTGACTGTCTTGGGGTTCTTGTCCGCAAACGCGGCAGTGAAGGCGCAAACTTTTTCTGGGTGGTCCTTCCAGATTTCTTGCGTAGCGACTGACGTGAAACCGACTTTTTCAGCAATCGCGCGAGCGTTCCAAGGTTCGCCGACACAGAATCCATCCATCTTTCCTACCTTCATGTTTTGGACCATCTGCGGAGGTGGAATGGTAATCAATTCAACGTCTCTGTCTGGATTGATACCACCGGCCGCAAGGTAATAGCGAAGCCACATGGCGTGCGTCCCAGGTGGGAAAGTCATGGCAAACGTTGGCTTGACTCCCTTCTTGTTCGAAGCATCAACGAGTGGCTTCAAGGCCTTCGGATCCCCAGCGACTTTGCCCTGCCAATCTGTCTTTAAAGTGATCGCTTGCCCATTGCGATTGAGAATCCAAGGGACGATCATTGGTACAGGCTTGGTACCGCCCAGCCCCATCGTGCTCGCGATTGGCATCCCAAGGAGCATATGGGTGCAATCGATATCCCCTTTGATGAGTGAGTCGCGAACTGCCGCCCAATTGGCTGGTTTAACCGGTTCTGAGATGATCCCGTACTTCTTAAAAAGGCCCTTTTCGTGGGCGATTGCCAAAGGTGAGCAGTCGGTCAAAGCGATAAAGCCGAAACTGACTTTCGTCTGCTCAGGTGCGTCGGAGGCGTAGACAGCAGGCATGAACGTGGGGAACTGAGACACGCTTGCGATGGTACCACACGTTAATGCCGATGCCAAAATCTTGCGACGGGTTGTTTTGGGTGTACTGAAGTGCATTAGGAGTCTTCCAACAATAAAACTGAGACCGGGAATTGAGTGCAACCGGGAGGTGGATCGAAAAGTGCCAAACCCGACTGCACGCTGTACAATGCATCTAGAGGGCCAAAGAAATAAGCGGCCACCGGAAGTTTCCAACGAACCCGATGGCGAACGAAAACCCGTCCGCCTACGAACCGTTCACTGTGTCGTTCTGACTGCCCTTAAGGAATTTTCGTCATTCATTCAACAAAAACTCGGGTGCTCGCTTTCAAAGCACCACCCCCGAGCGGCCCCAGGCATCCGCACAACTAACAAACATTCCACCAAGCGTCCGTCAGTGGCCAAATGAGCATTTTGTGCTCATCTTTGGGTTTCGCTTGGAAGCAGGTTGGACTATAGTCATGGTCATGTCAGAAGGACTGATTGGCCGACAGTTATTGCCGTGCCGTTTAGCGGGTGCCTCTCCCAGCCGCTTCAGTTCTTGGTCGTAGAACAGGCTGCCAGCCTGTTTTGGTCACCAGCCTGTTTTGGTCACCAGCCTGTTCTGGTCACCAGCCTGTTCTGGTCACCAGCCTGTTTTGGTGACCAGCCTGTTTTGGTCATGTGTTGACAGGCTAGCAGCCTGTCCTACGACGTTGTCAACTAACACCTCGAGAGGCCCGATGTCCAGTTCCAAGGCAGATCGCTCACGACTGCTCATCGTCGACGACGATTTGGGGATGCATACGCTCGTTCGTGATTTGTTCGCCGACGAGTCGATGAACGTACTTTCCGCCACGACGCTTGCAGAAGGATTGAAGCTGGCCTCTCAGCAGCGCATCGATGTTGTGTTGCTGGATCATTTGCTGCCTGATGGCCAAGGCATCGACCACATCGCTGAATTCATTGCTCACGATCGATTGCTTCCGATACTTTACATAACGGCTCAAGCGGGTTCCAAAACGGCGATTGAAGCAATCAAGCGAGGTGCCTTTGAATACCTTTCAAAACCTATCGATTTCAAACTGCTTCTGCAGCGAGTGTCCGAAGCCATCGAGTACCGACATTTAACCAGATTACCTGTCTTGGTGGACATCGCCTCGAACAAGGAATCCGAGAGTGATATTCTGGTCGGAAGATGCAGGGGCATGCAAGAGGTCTACAAAAGCATCGGACGACTGTCCAGTCTCCGATCGCCCATCTTCATAGAAGGAGAGATTGGCACGGGCAAAGAAATGATCGCGCGCGCGATCCATCAAAATGGAAGCCATGCGTCCGGTGGTTTTCGAAAAATTTCGTGCAACGAATTTGAAGACTCACCAATGCAAATCGAATTATTTGGAGGAATTCACTCCAATACCCTTGCTCCAGAGGAGCTGCCCACGGACAGACCATCTGCAAAAAGAGTACCAGCCCTGCTGGATTGCAGCGGTGGAACGCTCATGATTGATGACATTGGCAACTTGTCTATGGCCGGCCAATCCCGACTATTGCGATTTTTTCAAAGCAATTCGATCGATGGGATATCGGCAGATACACGAGTCATCCTTGCAACGTCATTGCCTATTCGTGAATTGGTTCAGTCCGGCAGAATCCGTAACGACCTTTTTTATTTCTTGAGTCCCTTTGTTATCCGCGTTCCCGCCTTGCGAGATCGTCGAGAGGATCTGGAACTGCTCGTATCGCACTTCATCCATCGAATCGCCCATGTGTCTTCGGCGCAACAGGGGCAAGGTCCGCCGAGAGTCAGCAGCGCAGCCCTGCAGTTGCTGAAAGAATATGACTGGCCAGGTAATATCGCCGAGTTGAAGAGCGTGTTGCAGGGCGTACTGACCGAATCTAGAGGTGCGATTCTAGCTACCGATGCCCTAAGGCGCTTTCTCCAAGCAAGCTCCTCAACCGATTCCCGCTCAGATGCCAAGCAGACGAACTCCCAATCAACTCCGGTTGCAGTCCAGGCGACATCGACGCACAAATTCGAAGTCGGGCAGGCCTGGGACTTGAAAGCCTTCGTGGATGCGCAGGTCGCACTTGGTACCGAGCGGCTATACGAACAAGCCGTTGAGCGTCTAGACTCGCAACTTTTGAAACTTGTCTTGCAGCATACCAACGGCAATCGAGCGAAGGCGGCCAAGTTGCTTGGAATCACCAGAACAAGCTTACGCAGAAAGATGAATAGCGGTCTGTCGACTGAATTGGGCACGGCTCCGTCGAACGACCTGAGACTCGGCGACGAGCATGATTGAGACCTCCACTCCCAAAACGGCGACTTTGGCTAGGCGGCTGACCATGCTTTACATGACCGCCCTTGGGACGATTGCGTTGTTGACCATCATCGGGCAGCTTGTTGTCCAACGGGCAATCATTCAACTCGAAGGGGACTCGCGTATCGTCAACATTGCCGGGCGCCAACGCATGCTCAGTCAACGATTGACGCGACTGACGCTCGAATTGACAACGTTAGAAAGCCTATCGCACACGAATCCGTTGGGTCCAGAGGATCGCGATTCCATCCTTAGTTCGCAGGCCGAATTGGCCACCATGATGGAAGGAGACTTCGATACCTGGACCATCAACCACGGAGGGCTACAGTATGGATCTGACGTGTTGCAATTGCCTGGCAAGAATAGCGAGTCGGTTTCGGTGCTATTCAAGAACTTGACTCCCCATTTCGAAGCATTGAGAAAGATCATTGAATCCGTTTTGGTTAGATTCTCCAGCACCAGTGAAGCCAGTCTTGACTTGGAGGCTCGCAGGGAATTGAGTTTTCATAGCGATGCATTTCTGGCTGGAATGGACAACATCGTAACGGGAATCGAACAGGAGGCCAGAGACCGCGTCAACCGCTTGCGATGGATTGAGAGGGTGTTGTTGATCGCAACCATGTTGGTGCTCCTGGGTGAGGGGCTCTTTGTCTTTTCGCCAGCGGTCGCATCGCTAAGTCGATCGTTGACCCAACTGCATGACATCTCCGATGAATTGAAGAGGGCAAAAGTGACAGCAGAGAAAGCCAATATGGCCAAGACCGATTTCTTGGCAAGAGTGAGTCATGAGCTCCGAACTCCGCTCCATGCTATCCTTGGTATGTTGGGATTGGTAGAACAGACCAAACTGCAAAAGTCTCAAGCAACAAAAATTCGTTTGGCCAATGAAGCCGCGGCTTCGCTACTGTCCCTGGTAGACGATCTGTTGGATGTTGCGAGCATTGAGCAAGGAAAAGAGATCGTTCTGCATCCCGTGGCTGTAAACATTCGTGGTCTGATCACCAGCATTGCAGAGGTGATGAGGCCAATGGCTAGTCAAAAAGGACTTCGGTTCCAATTGACCTTGTCCGATGCATTGCCGCCGACCGTGAGCGTGGAAGCAAATAGACTGCGACAAGTTTTGACGAATCTGCTGCAGAATGCGATCCGCTACACGTCTCACGGTCATGTCCGTTGCTTTGTTGATACGCAGACCGAAGCCAGTCAATTGTTGTTAAAGATAGTGGTCGAAGACACTGGCGTCGGCATATCCACAGAGCGCCAAGACCATATTTTTGAGAGCTTCAATCGAGGTGATCCCAAGGATGCAGCGAACGCATTCGGTCGTGGAATGGGCTTGGGGCTATCGATCACACAAGCCATGGTCAAGAAACTCAACGGTTCCATAAGTCTGACGAGCGTGGTTGGCAAAGGCAGCCGATTTACGGTCGTTCTCCCCATTGAGCATGCACCCGAGGACCAAAGGCCCTTCGTATCGATTGCAAATCTCGCGGATCGAATTCCCCGCAATTTGGCTAGAGCAATGGCAGCCAGGCCAACCGCGTTGATTGTCGACGATTCGCGGGCCAACTTGCTCGTGATGCAGTCCTATTTGAAACATCTTGGTTACAGGACTATGTCGGTCTCAAGCCTAAACGAATCTGTACGCAGAGCTCGCAAACATCATTTCGACCTCGTTCTCATGGATAAGCAACTACCGGATGGGGACGGCTTGGACTTTCCGAAAATGCTCGGATCCACCCTGTTCGAAAAGACAGAGACAGGTTTAAGGCTCCGTCTTGCGTCAACCAAGATCATCTTAGTCACAGCCGAGATTCACTTGCAGCAATATGGTGATGGCCCCTTGGCCCCGTTTGAAAGCGTGTTGTACAAACCTGTTTCGTTAATTCAGCTACAACAAGCCATCGAAACCGCGAGCCCCGGCGGTGGCTCGTGTGAATTGTCGCAATCAAGCATTGACGAGGTCGGTTTCAGCGCGCTCAGAAAAAAGCTGGCTCGCCACTTTATGGAAACGCTTCCTGGCGAGATTGCTTCGATCAGAGACTTGATTGCGAAATGCGATTATAGTGGTGTGGCTTTTGTCGCGCATCGCTTAATTGGTAGCGCAGGGAACGCGGACTTAGTTTCAATAGCAACACTTGGCGAGCAACTCCAAGAGGCCGCAATACAGGAGAAAAGACCAGAGATAGATGCGGTGTTGGCGAAGCTAGGTTCG
>JANMLD010000031.1:0-10496 GCA_031372345.1 Pirellula sp. | reverse complement strand
GCAGCCGCGGTATCTTCGTAGTGCTCTGAGGTGAGGTCACCGTGGAGCATGGCGACTGCGACGATGTATTGTAAGCAATGATCGCGATCGGCAGGATTTACCAACGGTCCGTTCTTGTCGATGATTCTCACCGCAGATTCCTGTGTATGGATGGTAATTTCCTGGATAGTATCGAGCTTGTCGATCACGTGCGGGTGCAATTGCATAGCAGCTTCGGCCGCAGTCTGAGCGTGGAATTCGGCAGGGAAGGAGACCTTGAACAAGATGTTTTCCATGACGTAATTGCTCAAGGACCGACTGATCACGACCGGTTTGTCCTTGAGTACGACTTCGTTGAAGCCCCATCGCGGTGCGGTTAAAGCAGATGCGTAGCCCATTTCGCCGGCCATGGTCCAAAGCGCTAGTTGCAGGGCTCGTTGGGTCGCATCGCCTGCAGCCCAACTCTTGCGCGACCCCGTGTTGGGAGCGTGCCGATAGGTGCGAAGTGCACCTCCATCTAGCCATGCAAGACTCACTGCATCCGCGATTTGGTCCCTCGAGCCGCCCAGCAGAGAACATGCGA
Source organism: Pirellula sp. (assembly GCA_031372345.1). Taxonomy (GTDB): domain Bacteria; phylum Planctomycetota; class Planctomycetia; order Pirellulales; family Pirellulaceae; genus JBKCUI01. The sequence continues at coordinate 9,934 of JANMLD010000031.1, read as the reverse complement.
CTGCGGTAGACGCAACACGTACGAGCAGTACGTGATCCAAGCCAACACGGTTGAATCCATTTTCAAGCGCCAACACACCTTGGATCTCGTAGGCTTGAATTGCGGCCTGTAGAACATCTCGAATCGTCCATTGCCGATTGGGTTGCCAAGGGTTGCTTGGGTTTCGATCCAGATAATCGGTTAAGGCGAGGATTGCACCAAAGTTATCGGATGGATGCCCCCACTCAGCTGCAAGCCACGTGTCGTTGTAGTCAAGCCAGCGAATCATGCACCCGATATTGAAGGCTGCTTTCACTGGCTCCAGTTGCCATGCGGTTCCAGGTACCCGCGCGCCATTGGCCAAACTCGCGCCAGGTACCACTGGTCCAAGCATTTTCGTACAAGCCGGATACTCTAGCGCAAGCAAACCACAACCTAAACTGTCAAGCATACACCAGCCAGCTGTGTCCAGCGCTTCTTGACTAAACTCATGTTTCGTGGCCGTGTATTCGGCGATCTCAGTCAAAACGGAATCGTAGGGGCGATTCGATGGTGGGGATTGCGATGTCATAGAGAGGGTTGAGGGTTGAGGGTTCGCATGCATCCCGCTAGGGAAGATCTGTGGCGCTCGGGAGCTGCATTTCGATAATCGGCGTTGGCAATTGTTCACTGGTTAAGAAAATCGATTTTGCGTCCGTCGAAAAGCAGACGGCTTCCGTTTGACGCATTTTGGGTAACGGAAAAAAAAGAGGATCCCGTTTCAATGCTTCTGACCAATCCTCGATGGTCCCGTCCTCCTTTGTTTTTCTAGTAAACAAACAGCCAACTTGGTACGTGATTACGACCATAGATCTATTGTCGGCTGAGATGTCGCAGGCGGTCGCGATGGGAATGCTAGTCTTGGCAATTAGCTTTGCTTGGGTTTCCGTTTTCTTCCTTGACAAATCGGGGAGTGGGAGCGAATAAACTCGCCCACCCAAAAGCGCTTTCTCGAAAATCAAGATCGATTTGCCAGCATGGTCTACCGCGATGCCTTCGTAGTTGGTGACTCCACCTTCAAACGTAACGTCGACACTTGTTTCGACTTTGGCGGAGGATTCGATGGGGTGTGCAGGTTTGGAAGCGTCGAACAGAAATTTGGGCTCCGACAGTACGTAAAGAGTCACATGATTTCTCTTTTGGGCGTTACCGCCAATATCGCCAATAATTATCTTTGGAGTGCCGTCGATAGTTGCATATGCGATATCTTCCCAGTCGATGGCATTGGCTCCCGCCACCTTGAGCCTCGCAATAGTCCTTCCGTCGCGGTGTACCAGGAACAGCCGAGCGGCATCGCCTGAATCGTTGTGAGTCCAGAAACAATTGGGATTGCGTTCGGAGAGGATTAAGCCGCTGCTTTCACTTATTTCACGATCTGCAAGCAACGCGATCTGTTTCCATGCGGTTCTCGGCGCTTCACTCACTACTTGAGACCCGAGACCTCGCATGGAATCGAAATAGACTGCCGCGATCAAGCCCAAAGCAATCAAGAAACAGGCGGAGATACGAAGAAGTCTGCTTCTGATCATGAAATAAAATGGGGAACGTGTTGGGAGCGAGAGGAGCGTTGACGAAGCATTGTACACGACAAGCGGTTGGCACACGATCTCCGAAGCCCAGCATTCGTTTAACCGCGTGCCCATCGGGCCGCGTCGCCTGTCAATCGCGGGGCGCTGCCCACGCGGTTAAACGACGCATATTGGAAACTCGTGCAGAACGACCCATTGCGTCCGTTGGAACGGTACAATTTAAAATGACGAACAAGAAGATTATTCTCCTTCCAAAACCGACGCGCACCCATGTCCATTCAAAAAGTCACCCTGCTGTTTCTTGCGATCTCTGTTTCAATCGCTAGCTCACTGCCAGCCCAAGTTCCGCCGTACGCGAATCCGCTTCCTGCCGATCCACCTTACTTTAGGGTGCGATACGAAGCCTCTTCGAACGTTGGTGAACTTGTGTATCCGGTTAATTTCACCGTTTGGATTCCGCCTGGAGTCAAGACATTGCGTGGGCTGATCGTTCATCAGCATGGATGTGGCGAGGGATCCTGCAAATCAGGACAAACCGGGGCCTTTGATCTTCATTGGCAGGCACTGGCGAAGAAACACGGTTGCGCTCTGATGGGGCCGTCCTACGAACAACCAGAAAAAGAGAATTGCCAACTTTGGTGCGATCCACGAAACGGCTCAGATGCCGCATTTCAAAAATCGCTGCGAGAATTGGGCTCGCAGGCCGGACACCCCGAACTGGCTACTGTGCCATGGACCATTTGGGGACATAGCGGTGGCGGGCATTGGGCAGGCGGTATGCTCTTACTTCATCCCGAACGCGTGGCGGCAGCGTGGCTGAGATCAGGCGTTCCTCCACTAAAAGCTGCGGAAGGAAAACCAACGCCTTATCCCATTTCGGATGCGGCTCTCCAAGTGCCGGTGATGTGCAATCTGGGGACTCAGGAAGGTGTTACGGTAAAGGACGGTCGGTTCGCTGGCGTTTGGGGAGGCGTGGAGACTTTCTTCCGTGAGCTTCGGGCCAAAGGCGGACTGGTAGGGGTGGCGGTCGATCCACTCACCAGCCATGAATGCGGGAACCAACGCTATCTTGCTATTCCGTGGCTTGATGCTTGCCTTTCTGCTCGATTGCCAAACAGGAATGGTGATCCACTCGTTCGCATGTCGAGTAAGTCTGCCTGCCTTGCTCCACTGGTTCTCAATCCCTCTGCGGTGGTTCCTCCGTTGCCTGCTTCGGAATTCAAGGGGGTTCTTGCAGAGTCCGTATGGCTGCCAGATGAAGCAATCGCCAATGCTTGGACACAATATGTCAAAGACACCGCCGTAATCGATGTCACTCCGCCACCCGCTCCCTCGAAACTTCGCGTCAACGGCGACGAGTTAACTTGGGAGGCGGATGCGGATCTTCAAAGCGGTCTGGCAACCTTTATAATTGAACGCGACGGCAAATTCTTAGCCAACGTCCCCGACCAAGGAAAAAATCCTTACGGGCGACCGGTCTTTCAAAATCTGCAATACAGCGACACTCCTCCACAACCGCTAATCCGAATGCGTTACACAGATGATAGGGTTGAAAAGGGCAAAAACCATGAGTATCGCGTGATCGCGGTGAACACAGTCGGCTTGAAATCGATTGCGAGCAGCACAGAAGATGCTTTGGCGAATGCTGCGAGCCTTCCGAAACCAATCGCTCACTGGAAGCTCGACGACGAAGGTCGCGAAGCACGCGACAGCGCGGGAACACACCACGGAGTTATCCATGGTGCGATGATTCACGACGGGAAGCTTGGTAAAGCAATGCTGTTTGACCGAGAAAAAGGGGATCACATCAGCATTCCTCATTCACCCGAGTTCGAGATCGGCACCTTCACTGTCTCGGCTTGGGTATGGTTGACCAAGGAGCCTACATTTTCGGGAATCCTTGGCACGCGGGACGGTGGCGAATTCAATTTTGATATGAAAGTCAATACGGACAAGGTCCATGGAGATATCGGCGACGGCAGCCGCTGGATCGACACTCGAATTAATTTTTACAATGACGACGTTGGGAGCAACGGTCAGGGTGGTGACCTCGAAACGCAACGGTGGTACTTGGTTACATTCGTCGTGGATAGCGAACGCAAGGAATGCCGTCTCTATCTCGATGCGGATCGTAAAAAAACAATTCCGTTTACCGGAGAGCCTCGTCTCATGCGACAAGGCCAAACCATGCAGATCGGCAACACCGGCAAAGGTGAATTTATGGATGGCGTCATCGATGATGTTCGAATCTGGAGTCAGGCCCTTTCAGACGAACATTTCCAAAAGTTATTCGCTATCGAAAAGTGAGCTCGCTACCGTAGGACGCCAAAACGCGCTCAGAGGGAGACACGCTCCCACCTGAGTGGCGGAGCGGTGGAGTGGCGGATCGGCGGAGCGGCGGATCGTCGCCTTGTAAGCTTCTTGGTCAAATTCGGATCTGCGTACCCGTACTTCCGTAGGATAGTGCAGCTTCAACCAATTGATTTCGATCAATATCGTTGACGCAATTTCGCCTATATGCTCTCTTACCTACCTCGGGGATGACCTTCCACTTCCTGGTGCCTTCGGGAAAAACACCAGTTTCGAGGCAGCCCCTTTTTTAACGAACCCAACTTCATGGACTATAGCCAACTTGCCTCCGACGGACGCCGTTTTGGTGTCCTATACGAGTGCGGTTCAGCCAGCAAGTTTACCCCTCACCGCTTACCCCTCATGCACTCCCTTGCCCATCTCTCCCAATGCAAAACACTCTTCCTAGGAACGAACAATCGCAAGAAGATCGTTGAGTTGGTTAACTTGTTGGAGCCACGTGGATTTGACATAAAAGTACCCGCAGATTTTTCTGACGTTTTTGACGTGGATGAGACAGGGACTACGTTTATGGAAAACGCGAGGCTTAAGGCCACCTCGCAGGCTAGGCACCGCGGTCTTTGGGCGGTGGGTGAGGATAGTGGGCTTTGTGTTCCTGAATTGGGTGGTCGTCCCGGGATTTATTCCGCTCGCTTTTCTGGACCGGGGGCCAATGACCAAACCAACAACGCATTCTTATTGAATGAAATGCAGTCGTTGCCAATGGAGAAGCGTAGGGCCTACTACGTTTCGACGATTGCGTTGTCGGACCCTGAGGGCGGAATCCATATTGAGGCGCAAGGCGAATGCTGGGGTCGAATCTTGACAGAACCGCGAGGTGAGGGGGGCTTTGGTTATGACCCTCTGTTTGAAATTGAGGAGTACCATCGGACGTTCGCGGAACTGGGACTGGCCGTCAAACGCGAGATCAGTCATCGAGCACGAGCCTTAAGCGCCTTCCTGAAACGCCTTGATGAGTTGGTCTCGGAATAATGGCACCAAGCAGCTATACTGATTGGTTGCTGTTGGCCATTGCTGCGTTTGCAATTGGTATTACCAAGAGTGGTTTTTCAGGCGTGAGCATGGTTCACGTTTATCTATTTGCGTCTGTTTTTGGGGCCAAAGACTCGACAGGTATCGTGTTGCCGATGCTGATTGCCGGTGACATTTTCGCCATGTCGGTTTACGGCAAACGCGCCAATTGGAGTTACGTCCGCCGGATGATGCCGCCAACGTTGATTGGTGTGGTGATGGGATGGCTTCTCATGTTTCAGCTTCCGGAAGCCTATTACCGTCCGTTGATTGGCCTGATCATTCTTTCGTTAACGGTAATGCAGATCATTCGACTTTGGAAAGAAAAGTGGTTGGCAAATGTCCCCCATGCAGCTTGGTTTGCTTGGAGCATGGGGATCCTCGTCGGGCTAACCACCATGCTGGCCAACGCGGCGGGCCCGGTGTTCGGATTGTATTTGCTGGCCATCGGATTGCCCAAGTTAGAATTCGTTGGGACCGCTGCTTGGTTTTTCTTGCTTTTGAATATCGTCAAGATACCTTTTAGCTGGAGCCTGGGTCTGATTCGACTCGACACGCTCGCTCTCAATGCAATGTTGATTCCACTCATTGCGGTTGGACTGTGGGTAGGGACGTTGGTCATACGGAGAATCCCGCAGCGACTATTTGACAGCCTCATTCTCGTTTTAACCGGAGCAGCATCGATTCGAATGCTGTTTTGGTAGCTGAGCGAGGCCCTCGCTCAGGATCGGTAGCTGAGCGAGGCCCTCGCTCAGGATCCGTAGCCAGACTAGTGCTTTGTGACAGCTAAGTATTAGGGTTGATTCCAATAAGCCGTTTGGGCGCTAGCCCCGGTTCTGTCGGACAAAACCGTGGCTAGCGCCCAAACGGCTAATCCTAAAATCAAGCAGTAACAAAGCACTAGCGCAGGCTTTGCATGTTGGGTTATTTTCAATGATCCAACGAGCGAAGGGCCTCGCTCGTCCACGGGGGCCTTGTTCGACCACGCGGGGTGATGTCTATCTAGTCAGAACGAATTGCAACACGCCAGCTAGGCCGAAAAGTGAAAAGCCAGCGAAAGCAATCGCTAGCCACGACAGAAAACGCCCCGGATACTGCACGCCTGACTCATCCGCAAGTTGAAGGACTATTTCTTCCGCTTGTGGCAACGACAGTCCCAATTCATCGCGGTACAAACATACCGCTTCAGCCCATTGGCCCTGTTGGATTAAGTGTGTCGCAAGTGAGTCGATATTGGACATGATTTTTTGACTGCCTCACCGCTCGGTTAAATTGAGGCGATTGAGAGGATTAGGGCCTCTGGCGATGATGGAGGAAATGTGAAACAGAAAAGGAGACTTTTTTCCTGGCTTGAAAGCTTCGGCTCGATAGTTTTGCTGACTTTAGCTAAACCTTCGTATTGAGCCAACTTTTTTGGACTCCTATACTGCCGCCGTCCAGCTGAGTAGCTAACGCAAGCATGGCTAGCAAAGTTCACGTTTTTGAACGCGGCAAATGGCCGCGGCTCCGATCGTGCAATCACCGACACATTTAACCCATGGAGAGCGATTCGGTAGTGGAACATAGTCCCCCGACCGATTCAAACCCTACGATCCGGCGTCTGGCTTTTTGGCAGTCGTTGCATCGAGTGGCTATTCAACAAGTTGCTCACGCGACCGTGCGCTGGTGTTCGGCTGCGCTTTTCCTGCTGGCAACGGCTGGTTTATTGATTGCGTTTACTCCAATTCAAGCAGCCAACGCGGCAGAGATTGGTGTACCACTTTCCGATCCGAAATTCGCCATCAATGCTTTTGCACATCAAGCGTCGAAGCAGCGGCAGGGAATCTATGAAGTCTATACGCTGACTGGTGGATGTCGCATCTACCAAGGAGCTTTTTCAGCCACCTGTGAGAAAGCACACATCTGGGTCGATCGCTCACCGCCCGAGTCGCATTCCGAGGAACATCCAAAGAAGGTTATCGTTCAAACGTTGGGGAATTGCGAAGTGCGTTGGTCTGACGAACAACGCATTCAAGATGAACAATGGATGGGACGGCTTTTTAGTAATTTCGAGTTAGGAATCCACGTCGATGTTTGGGACCAGCCCAATGGAAAAACCCCGGATCTCGATTGGTCGACACGCAGTGCTGTGACGAATGCGGTTGCGTGGACTGCGGCCGACGATGCGATGCATATTCAATTAGCTGCACAGATTGCAAACCAATCGCAAAATCGTACGGGCGAGTACTTGCCTCGGCCAGGGTTCCAGTCGCCACCGAGAGGCGGAATCGAAATTCCAAATGGCTCGCTCGGACAAAGCATGCAAATAGGTAATCCACAGCTAGGGGCGACAGTTCTCGACGCTGGTTCGCCGGAATTGTTTGAATCGATTCAAGCCATTCCAAGGTCCCTTGTTCCAGGGGAAAGCGTACAAGCATTTCAATTGCCAGGCCAAGTGGACAACGGCCCCATTCCTGTCCTTGGGCCGGTTGCTCTTTCGTCACCGACACAGTCTCCGAGCACACAGCGAATAGGGGCACGGACGTTTGCACTGAGTGGTCGCGGCTTGGACAAGGCTGACGTGAAGGTCACCAATCGTGCTGACAGGGGTGATTCGGTGATCACACTGAAGAAGGGTATCCGACTCATGTTTGGAGGGGCGTCGGTTCAGACGAATTCAGGACCGATGGATTTGGGTACCGTTCTAATCGAAGCAGATAACGCTGTGATCTGGACTCCCAACGTTACACGACTCATGTCGGAGAAGATTGACGACCTTCCCGTCGAAGTTTACATCGAAGGGAATGTGGTTTTCCAACAAGGTCAACGTAGAATCTATGCTGACCGAATGTACTACAACGTTCAATCTGAGTATGGCATGATCCTTGGAGCGGAAATCCTCACTCCAGCACCACAATACGAAGGCATCCTTCGACTCAAGGCAGATGTAATCCAACAGAGGTCCCGCGAAAACTTTCTAGCGTACTCCGCCGCCTTGACTACGAGCCGACTTGGTGTTCCTCGCTACTGGTTGCAATCAGACCGAATCGAATTGAGTGACCGCCGCAACGAAACGAACACATCGCGTTTCGGACTGCCCTTCGCAGGTAGGACTGCGGATCAGACTGGCATGCAAGCGAAAGCCAGAAACAACTTTGTTTACCTGGAAGGCATTCCCGTGCTTTATTGGCCGATCCTCAACACCAATATCGATACCTCCAGCTTCTACGTGAATGGTCTCAAGTACAAGAACGATACCATCTTTGGCAATCAGGTCATGGTCGACTTCGATGCGTACCAGATTCTTGGCCTGCAAGGTATCGACGGAACACGATGGAGTTTTTCGACCGACTATTTGAGCAAGCGTGGTTTCGCCTTGGGAACTTACTTTACCTACAACGTTCCCGACTTAGCATTGGGGCCTGCCAATGGCTATCTGGACGCGTGGGGAATACAAGACAGAGGTCGCGATTTCATTGGAGGTGATCGATCGAACTTGTTGCCGGAAAAAACCACTCGCGGTCGACTTCTATTCAAACATAAACAGTACTTATCGACCGACACCGAGTTATGGGCCGAGGCTGGATTAGTAAGTGATCGCAATTTTCTCGAACAATACTTTGAACAAGAGTGGGACACTCAAAAGGACTACTCGACGGCCCTGCGACTGCGACAGTACTACGATCAACAAATGTTTGATCTATGGGGACAAACTCGCCTCAACAAGTTCTTTACCGAAACGGAATGGCTGCCGCGGCTAGACCACTATTGGTTGGGCCAATCGATTGGAGATGTCGTGACTTACTATTCGCACTCCGATGTTGGATACGCTCGACAAAAGGTCGCGAGCACACCTACCAACGCAACCGAAGCCGCAAAATTCCAGCTTCAACCTTGGGAAGTAGCCGCCTCGGGGCTTCATGCGGTCACGCGTCATGAATTGAATTTGCCAATCGATACCGGCTACTACAAGTTTGTTCCATTCCTTTCAGGAGAAGCTGGCACTTGGGGGCAAGATGTCACAGGGAACGATATCACACGCCTGACGGGCCAAGCCGGATTAAAATCGTCCTTGCCGATGTGGCGAACTTTTCCAGAGGTTCAAAGCAGTGTACTGAACTTGAATGGCATGGCACACAAAATCTCCTTCGAGAGCGAATTTCTCTATGCGGACACGAACCGCGACTTAGACCAATTTCCGCTTTACAACCCAATTGACGACAACTCGCAAGAACACTTCCGACGCAGGCTTGTTTTCAATACGTTTGGAGGGGTTTTGCCAGACCAGTTTGAATCCACGAAATACGCAGCACGACAATCCATGCAACGCTATGTATCTGCTGGGAGTTCGGAGGTGGTCACGAACCAACTGCAATCACGCATGGGCTTACACCAACGCCTCCAAACCAAACGTGGTGTTGCTGGCCGAGAACGGATTGCGGATGTCGTCGAGTTTGACATCGATGCTATCTACTTTGGAAAGCCGGATCGAGACAACTTTGGTCAAAGCGTCGGTGGGATCAACTACGATTTCCGATATCATATTGGGGACCGCGTCACCCTCATCAGCGACGGATACTACGATTTGTTCAAGTCTGGGCTCAAGGCAACAACGCTCGGTGGCGTTATCTCGCGCCCTGGACGTGGCGATGTTTACCTTGGAGTGACTAGTCTCGAAGGCCCGATCAGTTCTTTGTTGCTGACGACATCCTTCAACTATCGTTTGAACGAAAAGTGGGTTGCGGTAGGTGGTACCTCGGTGGATCTTGGCAAGACCGGCAACATCGGCCAATCGCTTGGTCTGACTCGCATCGGCGAATCGTTCTTGATACGAGTCGGCGGAACCGTCGATAGCGGCCGCAACAATGTCACCTTCAATTTCAATCTGGAACCTCGTTTCTTTCAGCGACAGGGTTTGGGGGTCGTTGCAGGTCAGGTGATACCGCCGGCAGGGCTTTATGGGTTGGAGTGATGGTGGGATGGAGTGTTCAGTGTTCAGTGTTCAGGGTTCAGGGTTCAGGGTTAGG
>JANMLD010000010.1:0-20316 GCA_031372345.1 Pirellula sp. | reverse complement strand
ACTCTTCTTCCGTTTCTCGCGAAGAAAAAATCGAAGAAAGTTTTTGAAGTGGAATCGCAACACGAAATCTCTTTCTTGGACACGAAGAACAACGACATTAACGGGCATCGACTACTGCTTCGGCAACGTGTGATTTTCGGAAAGAAGAGTGAGACCGAGCTAACGCTGAAATGCCGATCGCCGGATTACTGTTTCGCGTTAGGCTCCGATCTTAGGACCGAACCAGGATTGAAATCGCGTTCCAAGCTTGAGGAAGATATTTGCCCTCCCTTCGTGTCAAGGTTTTCCAAATCGAGCACCGTAACGCTTGATGGTGCACCGCCTACCGACCTCAAACAAGCGTCGAAAGTCTTTGCGGTATTGGCTGAGCACGATCGCGGAGGACGTGAATCCGACCTCATTACCGTCAACGGAATTCGGATGTTCGAAGAGGTTCTGGTCGGACCAACGGTTGAAATAGAAACAACGAAAGCTGGTTTTGCGTTGATTGTCTGGAGTCGAGGAAGCAAAGGCCGCAAGGCTGCGGTTGAATTGTCCTTCAAATATAATTTGGTTAACGGCAGCGTTCCTCAACCAACAGCCTTAGCTTTCATGGAGTTATTCGAAAGCATACAACGCATGGATTGGTGTTTACCTAATGCAATGACCAAAACCGCATACATCTATCGTGCTTAAGTCATGATGGCAGTTCCCGAACGAATCCTCGATTGAATCAACCCTGTATTGAATGAAAGGCTTATCATGTCCGCGCCCGGAAATGTTTTTGCATTGGATCTCGATGTCGCAGAATCGGCGGCTGAGAGGTGGGAAAGCCGAAAGAGCTACCACGCCAAGTTCGAGGCTGCCGCGAGAAACAAGCAATTTACGAAAGTCGAAAGTCGAGAGCGATGCGCGGCCAGAGCCAACCGATTGTTAGCCAATCGAAACACCATGACTCCATCGCTAACAGAGTCGATCGCGGCCGGTTTTACACGAGACATTGGTGCACAAATCGGCACCGCCTCCCTGACTGCCGAGGATGTCAGTGACGCTGTTTTGGAACGGGTCATCAACGAAACACGCGACTTTCAGTTCGTTGAATTCTTGGAGATGGCAATCTGGGTTGCCAAGTCCGTTGGACGCGTCGTAACACGTCTCAACGATGGCAGAATGAGTTTCGGAACTGGGTTTATGGTCTCGCCCGACCTTTTGATAACAAATCATCATGTTTTCCCCTCGCTTGACATGGCCAGCAGAAGTACCATCGAATTCAATTTCCAACGCGATCGGTTTGGCAATCAACTGCCGGTCAAATCGTTTCAAATCGACCCAGCGAAATTCTTTCTGAATGACAAAACACTGGATTATGCCCTAGTGGCAGTGAAGCAAGACGCGAATGCAACGTTGAGTCAATTTGGTTGGTGTCCTTTGATCAAAGATCCAGGCAAGATCATACCGACCGAGAACATCAATATCATTCAGCACCCGCTTGGCGAGGTCAAACAGATTGTCATTCGAGAGAATCGATTGATCGATACCTTCCAGGGAGAGGAAGATTTCTTGCAGTACGAAGCGGATACGGAACCGGGTTCGTCCGGCTCACCTGTTTTCAACGACCAATGGGAAGTGGTTGCACTACACCACAGTGGCGTGCCACGGCGAAATCCCAGCGGTGAATGGTTAGATGTGAAAGGGGATGTCTGGAAAAAAGGGGACGATCCATCACGCATCGACTGGATTGCCAACGAGGGAATCCGCGTTTCCAAAATCGTAGAATCGGTCAGCAAGGCTTCGCTTCGCGGGGAAGCGAACGCTATGCAACGAAGGTTCCTCGATGCTCTTCCATCCACCGAGAAACAAGCCACCAGTCAACCTGATTTACTTCCTCCTCCAAGACCCTCGACTCTATCCAAGGATTCACGAATGCAAGGCGAAAAGAAACCAACTGGCACCAGCGTTACTCTAACCATACCACTCCATATTACATTCAGCTTTGGCAATTTGGCCGAAGCGGGGATTCAAATCAAAGGCTCTTCCGATGGTCCAGCCCCCGATGATGTTCATGGCGAGGATGTGGCGACCGAGAAAATCACGCCAGCTCCTGACTATGAAAATCGCGCTGGCTACGATCCCAAATTCCTTGGTTTCAATACACCATTCCCCCGTCTTACTGCGGCCATTCGCAAAAACGCCTACGCTATGAAAGGAAAGGAAGGTGACGCACGCTTCCTCCTGCATTATTACCACTACAGCTTGCTCTTCAATCAAGCGAGGAATTTGGCTTTTGTGGCGGGCGTGAATTTCGATCCGTTAGCGAAAGTGAATCATCCGCGTGACAAGGAGGGAGACAAGTGGTTCTATGACCCGCGTGTCCAACCAAAGGAGCTTCAGGCGGGCGAGAAGTTGTACGCGCAAAATCCGTTAGACCGAGGGCATCTGGTCCGGCGTGCCGATAGTGCGTGGGGAAAAACAGCTGCGGAAGCCAAGCTGGCAAACGATGATACATTCCACTTTACCAATTGCTCTCCGCAGCACGAAATTACCAACCAGGGGATTGATAGCCGCGCACCTGAAGGCTTGAAACTATGGGGGAATTTGGAAGAACATATCGCATCTCAGGGCAAAACGAACAAGCGAAAGCTCTGCATTTTCAACGGACCTATCTTTCGACCAAACGATAAGAAGTATCGTGACGTTCAGATTCCTAAAGAGTTTTGGAAGGTGGTTGTTTTCGAATCGGACGACGGAGAACCCTCTGCTGTTGCGTTTATTCTTTCGCAAGCAGCACTCATCGAGGAACTCAAGGAAGAATTTGAAGTGGGTGAATACAAGACGGTTCAAGTCTCGATGAGCGATATGGAAACCAAGACCAAATTAGACTTCGGCGACATTCGAAAATGGGACGTTCTCGATCGTGAAGGAGCGGACGAAAGCCTGACGGATGATACCGGAATGAAAGTGCTCAATTCGCTCGACGACATGATTCTATAGCTGAGCGAGTCTCCGTAACTGAGCGAGGCCCTCGCTCAGGATGTCTCGTAGCTGAGCGAGGCCCTCGCTCAGGCCTCCACCCCTGTAAACATCATCACATCGACTTTGCCCAACCAATTCATTGCTCGGGAGGGTGAGGCTCCTGCCGAACCAATGCGGTGCCTGGCTCGGCAGGAGCCTCGCCCTCCCGTTGTTTTTCAATCGTGCACGCATCGCAAAGATGTTTACAGGGTTGGCTTGTCTCCCCTCAACTCTGTTTTGGCGTACTACACTGATTCACGAAGCGAACGAAGTTGATTCACGAAGCGAACGAGCGAAGGGCCTCGCTCGTCCACAGATAGCATCGCCAGCGTTGCTTATTTGTCTTTCTCAGCTTTGCGTTTCGCCCGGCGTTCTTCCTGAGTCGGGCCAGTGGATGCGTTATCCGCTTCGGCCTTCTTGCTTTCCACTGCGGCGTTGTTGATGGTTGGGAAGTATTTGGCGAGATCGGCTTTCAACGCCACATGCTCGGCTTGCGAAGCCAAGTTGGTCCACTCGTATTCGTCGTTCCGATGGTCGTAGAGTTCCTCGTCCCCGTTGGCATAGCGGATGTATCGCCATCGGTCGGTTCGGACCGCATGGTTGTTTAGGCCGAAGGTGGTCACAGCAACTTTGTTCCAAGCGGCAGCGGGGTCGGACAGTAGAGGCTTGATATTAACCCCTTCGAGCCAATCGGGCTTTGGAATACTGGCAAGGTCGCATAGGGTGGGATAGACGCTCATGAAATCGACGGGGCTCGTACAAACCCCGCCGGCCTTGGTGACGCCAGGAACGACCCAGATGAACGGTGCGCGTGTGGCTTCCTCCCAGAGGGCAAACTTTCGCCAATGCTGCTTTTCACCTAAGTGCCAACCGTGATCGCCCCAAAAGCAGATAATGGTATTGTCCTTCTCCGGCGATTTATCATAGGCATCGAGGACGCGACCGACCTGACCATCGAGGTAGGAGATCGCAGCGAGGTAAGCTTGCACGGCTTCTTTCCAACGCCCTGAGGCAATCACGTTGGCATGGTCTCCACTGGCTTTCGCCATCTTCAGACCAGCGGCGGGAACGTCATCGAGATCCCCTTCTTTGGTACGTGGCAGTTGGATGTCTGCAAGTGGATGCATGTCATAGTATTTCTGAGGGACGTTCCATGGCATGTGGGGCTTGTGAAAGCCGAGAGTGAGGAAGAAGGGAGTGTCATGGGACTTGGCGAGTTCGGCTATTCCGTAGCTTGCAATGGAGGTGTCGGATACCGATTCATCTCCACCGTCGATGACACCGAACGCAATGCCTCCGATGTCTCTTTTGAGAACTTCCGCTGGTGTAGCTTTTTCGGTACCTGTGGAGGTCCATTGTTCCTGCCAACCGAGACCGCCGTGCCAGAGCTTACCTATACCGAGGGTCTGATAACCAGCGTTCTTAAACTGCATGACGAGTGATTCGGCAGGCTTGATGGCGGCGATGAAGGGATCGCCATTGTCATAAACGCCGGAAGTGCTTGGTCGTTTGCCACTGAGCAACGCAGCTCTTGAAGGATTGCAGACTGGGCCGGCGCAATGAGCGTTGGTAAAGGTGACTCCCATGGCCGCGAGTCGGTCGATGTTGGGCGTTTTGGTTTGCTTATTGCGCCCAAAGTGGCCGACCCAGTGATTCAGGTCGTCTACAGCGATGAACAGAACATTGGGCTTGCCTTTGGCTGGCGGCAATTCGATAGCGGGACCTTCAGCCAAAAGCTGGCTGCACATGAGTGTCAACGTAGCGAACAGAAGCAGATTTGTTTTCATTGGATTGGTTTCCTTTTAGGTGAGCGGCGGAAATGCATTTACCGGGAGGGCGAGGCTCCTGCCGAGCCAAAGCCAAGCTCGGCAGGAGCCTCGCTCTCCCACACGAAGGCTCAGCAGGTAGATTCCGTCTGCCGCTCGCCTTATGTTTGAATTGAAATGAATATTGTCTCATGCCTTGAGCATAAGGACAACATCGCCCTGTGTGTTTTTGAATTCGAGCTTGCGAACCTGCGAATCACCTCTTGGCAATTGCAAGCGATGGTGGATGAGCATAGACTTGATGCGCCATTGCCAAAATGATTTCAAGCCCGAACTCGCTACGACCGAGTGCACCTGGAACGCGGGAGTCGTTGACGACTGTGCATTCGGTCAAACCATCATTGGCATTCCCACCATCATAGAAAACGGAGAATTACTGTGAGAAAAGCTGAATTAGTCGAAATCCTAAAACAAGTTTCAGATCTCGTGTCTAAGGTCGCACTAGCGTCTGAAGAAACCGAAGGCCCAACCAGTCCTGCGCCAGGCTACGAAACACCGACGCCGGATGCATTCAAACCGAGGGAAAAGGGAGAAGTCTTTGCAGCGGCTGAGCCGTTGGTTCATAAAGTTGGGCCGCATACGATCTGCGAGACAGATAAACGCGGCTTTGCAACGCCGGACAACAAGTCGCCGACTGAACTGGTTCTTGATGCGTCAGAAGGCTTCGTCCCGCTTTGGGCCAAGGGCGTTACACTTCGTTGGAGATTTAACGAACAGTCGATGGGGTTTTTCCAAAACGTATCGGCTGCAAAGGCAGGAATCAGATCTCTATTTGCAAACGCGGTGACCATGTGGGGCAATTCAGCACCGATTGGCTTCAAAGAGCAAAGTGATGCGTGGGATTTCGAAATTGTGATGCGTGGAAGTGACAACTGCTCAGGTGGCGGATGCGTGCTGGCAAGTTCATTCTTTCCCGATGCTGGTAGACACGAACTTTTCATTTACCCCAAGATGTTCACTCAGTCGCATGAAGAGCAGATTGAGACCTTGGTTCACGAGATCGGACATGTTTTTGGGCTGCGCCACTTCTTTGCGCAGTTGAGCGAAACGCAATGGCGAAGTGAGGTTTTCGGCACTCACTCGCCGTTTTCCATCATGAACTACGGAACGCTAAGCAAGCTTACGGCGACCGACAAGTCTGATCTGAAAAAGCTCTACAACCTCGTCTGGTCAGGACATCTTTCGGAGGTGAATGGAACTCCAATTCGATTATTTAAACCCTTCCATGACTCCGGAGCTGACGTTGGGCCGGGAGCAATGGGAGGTTTTACTGATCGTCGGTGCTAGTCAGCCGCATATGAAATGAAATGAACCAACCTGCGGTTTCGCAAGGTGGCGTCAGACATTCGCTCTATGTATGTCTTAAATGAGACGTTCGACAAACGAACATCCAGAATTTGCCAACGAGCGATTGGCTAGCATTCCCGTTTCGGCCCGGCTAAAGATCGAGGCCGAAATTGATTGTTGTTGTTCTATGACTCCCTAAAACGGAAAGTTACCAATTATGTTGCGACGAAGTGTTGTTGTGGCTCTAGGATTTTTCACTGTCTGCTCATTGCTTACCAGCGCTGGCCGAGCGGAGGATGGCCCAATATTCAAGCACGTAATACCGACGGACGCACCTCAATTTGCGAGGGCATTTAGCGCCGATTCTCGAGTAGGTGCAATGATCTTCGATAACTTGTTAATTGACACGGAAATTGGTCGCGGCACGCTGCCGAGTGTTTGCACCAAGCAATTCTCGTATGTGCTTCAACCAAAGAGCGACAAGGACGTCAGCGTCGTTCAAAACATTCGTGGTTTTGTCAGCACCCAGGGATCGGGAAATGCCGTGTTGCTTATTAGCGCTAACGGAAAAGCGTCCACCGTTGATTGGAAAAAAGCAATTCAAGATGCGAAAATCCCGCCCAGTCCTCGCTTTAAAGAGCTAGAAAAAACGGCTAGAAAGCAGGCATCAGAACTGGGTTTTACGAACGATCGCCCGGCAAAATTCGATGACTTCTTCGTCGAAATCAAGTCTCCGGTTCCCATTGGTAAGCCACTCCAAACCACTTTGATACTTCTCGTAGATCGCCTAACCGGTGACGATGGATCTGGCGCAATGATCGTCATCGACTCGATTGATTTTGAAGTGCTGCCTGTAAAAAAGTAGCTCCAATTCATTCTGGCGTGACTCGCCTGACTCGCATTTGATTGCGAGTCTGATGTTGCATCGTAGTCGGCGAAGCAGACTGCGCTAGCGCGCGTTGAGTACTTCCGGCTTGCCATAATCTTCCTTGAAAAACTGTAGATTTTCCCAAGGAAAACCATCGAGCACAGTCCATTGGTCCCTGGGAGAAAAAAGGTCTGGATACGGGTCCTCCAATCCTAGTTGCGTATAAGACTTGGGGTTTTTCGCACGCAACCCTGTCGTGCCACCTTTGTCCCATACGACGAAGCCGTATTGCTGAGCGGCCTTGGCAATGATCTTGCCCACGGGGTGCATGGCAAGCTCGTCAATGTTGATGTTTGGATCGAGCCGAAAACGCTGCCCCTCCATGATCAAATCGTTCTCGATGCAGTTCTTGGTTCCATCGCAATCCTTGCCATCATCTTTTTGAGCTGGCCACGAAAACTTTCCCTTCTTGGCACGAACCAATGCAATTCCCATCGCATGCTTTATTTCACCCGCCTCGAGTTCTTCGGCTGTAATTTGACCTCCGGTCATTGGTAGGCAAGTGGCCGTTCCACCGAACGGTTTCGCGTGAATTCCATTGGACCTACTCACGTGAGTTAATTTGCCTCCCCAACACGCTTGCCAACCTTCCTCAGTCTTTTGAAGTCGCCAGAATTCCCACAACGTATCTGTCGAAGGCTCAAAAATGGTCATCTCGGCGTCAGTCCCGTCTGCAGGAACCGCGTGATCTGGGAATGGGACATTCGTAAATTGGCGTGCCAATTCGTCATAGTCTTCGTCGCTGAGGGCTAGGCACCGCGTAATCGCCACATCCATGCGCGGAGAGTTTGCGTCGGCAAAGTAGAGTGGGCTGGCATACGAAGTAGTGTTGATCCCGACCAAATCGTCTTTTCCAGCGGCCTTCTGACGTAAAAACTCTTTGACGAAAGTCGCGGACTTTTCATGCAATTCGTTCACCCCATCGACACGTTGGTACCAAAAACTTTTCGAGTCAAAAACCGGGTTGAGTTCCAATTCGTAGACTTCGACGCCGGGACGACTATCCCTAAACGAATTGAGTTCAGCTTTGGAGATTGGGGTTCCACGAAGATTCAAGGATCGAAGTGACTCCAAATCCGATAGTTTTTTCAGTCCTGCGTTAGTGAAATTGGTTCCAGCAACTGAAAGGTGTTCAAGCCGTTTTAACTTGAGGATGGTCTTTATACTTCTACTGGAAACGGAGGTTCCCGAGAGGTCAAGTGACTTCAAGGTTAATAGGGCAGGTAGGTTCTGAAGAGTCGCGTCATTCACTCCAGTTCCACTGAGATCGAGCCATGCGATGCGACTTCGCCCGAGTTCGCTCAATCGCCGACCATCAATACTCCTGCAACCAGGGAGCGCCAGGTTGACGAGCGTTTGAATCGCCCCATCCATTTCGTTAAAAAGCTCATCTTCGTTGATGTCCCTGGCAGGAACATTGCCGCCAAATGCAACATCGGTAAGGTTGCCGTCCTTGTCTGTCATGACAATGCCTCCAAGATCGCGCAAGGCTTGTGCTGCCGTTATGGGTGCGGGCAAGGCATCCTTCTTATACAGCCGAAGGATTTCGGCAAGACCAAACTCCGCCTTCGCAAGCGTATCTCTCAGATCTAGGATCTCCGCATCTTTTCGTTGAAGAAGTTGCTTCGACTCGCGTTGAAGGGAAATACGATAAGACGATGACTCACCAAGACTGGGACGCTTGGCTAAATCCTTGCGTTCGGTTTGTAACAATTCGAGTGCATTTCTGATGGCTTCTATTGCTTTCTTCTTGGCAACGATTTCATCCAAGATTGGGACAGAGTTGCCGGCGTTTATCAACTTCGGAATCGACTTTTCTCGGAACAAGTCTAGTTTTTCTATCTTTTGTGGTTCAAAACTGGAAAGCACTGTGATCGATGTTCCCGAGGCGACAACATCAAGCAACTTGCGGTTCTGGAGTTTTGGGTCAACTACGATTTCGGGCAGAGCAATGGAACCATTGGGGGTCCCTGAAATCACCACGCTGCGAGTGTCGTTTGCGCCGGTTCTTACGATGACGTCTGATTGCTCCTCAACATTTGAAAAGGTGAAGACCGTCGCGGTACCCTTACTACAATACAATTGATCTCCCCGGATCTCGATCGCTTGAATCGGCAAGTCAGCGGTTTTGAAGGAGACCACTTCTGTTTTGTCCTTTGGAACGATCAACTCTCCGTTCTTGCTTGGAAGAATCTTAACTAGGAGGGCTCCAGATACTAGATCCTTTCCTTGCCAATCCTTGACGTTCCAGGTGCCTGTGGGCATCGACAAGTCGCTTGGGTTCGACAATCTAAGGACGCTTGTGACGGTTGCGGTATTCGACTTGGTATCGTCAGGCGCGACAACATTCCAACGTTGATTGACACTAAGTACGGGTAGCGTGGGATTGACGAGAAACGATCCACGCTGCCCAAACGGGAGAGTCACCCCTTCCATGCAATACGTTTCGTTTTCGTTATTGAAGACAACCGTTACGTTGCTCCAGTCGTAAAAAGTGTCGTTCCATATCATTGCTCGTGCTTCGAGCTTTTCGAGGGAGTCTCTCGACTGGTTCAGTTGAGCAAAAACCGTTAATTTGGGCGCGTGGTCAGCGACATTGGTCTGAGTGTAGCTAATTTGAACAACTTGATTGGGATCAACCGCAGAGAGGGTCATTGTTTGAAAATCGTACCCCGATTGCCGTTTGAGGAGGCCAGCAATTTTCTTCAGTTCCTCCAAGTCCTCTTGGAAAACAAGGTCGATGATTTCTTTTGACTCGATCGAATGAAGTTGGCCAGTATCGCCGAGCAACTGAATGGAATAAGCAGTCGAGTCACCTTTGAAACCTAGCAATGTGCCTTCGATGACTTCATGGACGGGACCGGTCGGTTTGTGATACGCTGGCTTACCTGCAGGACCCTCGGGCGGTTTGCCGCTACCTAACTGTGGTACAGTTCGGGTAATAGTGACCTTTTTGCCGATAGCACTCTTGATCAATTCTTCTCGATGAAAATCGAGATCGGTGCCATCGAGTTTTGAGACACGGGGGTAGAGTCGCGAGGCTGAGCTGTAAGGACCTGACGGATTCGCGGCAATCGTGCAGTTGTTGGTTTTTAGGTTTTGTTGAAAATCAACGTCCCTAATGTCCTGTACGTTAACGCGAATCTGAAAGGACTCTGGCGAAACGGTCCCTTCATGAGTAATCACCGTGGTCAGATCGGCAATTTCAACTTCGACGATGGGGGGAGGCAAATCCTCTTGCGCGGCGCCAACGCAATGCACGAGAGAAAGGAAGCCAGAAATCAAAATCAAGGTAGCCAATGGGTCGAAAATCGTGAGATGATTCTTTGACATTAAAGAGTCTCCAGTTCAAGAAAAAACGCCATGCAGAGAAGCATAGCGTTTTAGCGTAATTGGAAGTGGAAGTTAAAACAATACAGCCAGGGAATTGGCCCCAACTATTCCGTCTTAACGATAACTGAGACATCAAACCCGCCGTCGATGGGGAGTAATGGGCGAGAACTATTGCTTGGATCGAACGCCGCCGTAACACGTAGGCTTAGGCCTGTAACTTTCGATTGGTTCTTATTTACCAGCCAATTCAAATACTCTTTCACCAGAAACCCAATCGAGTCGCCCGATGCAAGAGGGTCGATTAAGCTATTTAAATCCGCTCCACCTACTACAATACTCTCCCCTGCCGTATCAAAAACCATTCCGCTTTTGTCGAAAGTCCCGATGAAGGTTCCGTTCGTATCATGGATGAAATACCTGACTTTTATCGCCGCAGGGATCGGGCAGGCCGAGGGAACGTCAATCAGCAATGCGTTATGGCTTGTGCTAAAGTACTTGCTTGGACTAATAACTTGATCAGCATTTCCTACTTTTGCCCCAACGGTTTCCGTTATCGTAATGGATGAGCCTGGTCGCCAAGCGAATTGTCCGCCAGATCTCGAGGTAGCTGCCCCTGCCTTTGCCACTGGGACCAAGAGGTGTCCACTGACTCCGTAGGGAGTTGCCAAGTGAATATCAACGACCTGATCAAGGCGGCCTTCGCCTTCTTGCGATCGCTGCAACACTTGTGCACCTGGCGGCACTTCGACTTGCATTACTTGTCGACTAATCAGATTGAACGGCAGGTTGCGTCCGCCTGCGATTAACTGCGTGCTATGAACGCTGAAGCCTTTGCCAATCAAATAAAGGGTGGTTGCTCCGTTCGGATTGACACCTGGTGCTCCATACCAACCGATTAGCTCTGGTGCCAAATCGGTAATGCCGGTATTGAAGAGCTCGAATCCACCGGAGGTGTTTTCGTACGGAATCTGAGCTTGCATGGTTTGCAAAGGTAATTCACGATCCAATTGATCGACTCTTCTCAGCAGCCGATGTACTTCCCCGTCGCGATAGAGATGGGAGCAAGGAGCACAAGCCGCGGCACTTTGCTTCATCGTTTGGATGGACCGACTAAGCGTCAGTGTTTCCTTCATACTGATTTCCGTGCACTTTGGATTTGTCAGTTTGAACCAGTTCGTTCGAACGTCAAACGTCATGTACGGAACAAATGAAGGCATGACGACGATTGCGGTGCATTCACGCATCCCCGCTTCCAAATGGCGACTCCGAATATCACTGTTGGTGGTCGGGCCACCAAAGAGAGTTTCTCCAAAAGTCGATAATGATCCTTTGACGGGCGGAGTTTGAAAACGCGGGTGAAAGCGCCAACCAAACGTATCGGTTCCATGCGAGAACCCAACCGAAGTTCGATTGATATCGATGGTCGCCATATCCCATTCGAGTCTTCTCGTAAATCGCATCATGGATTGTGCATTCATCTGTCCACTGGCAAATGCCAAGGCGACGGCAACTTGCTCTTCGCGTCGACGGGCGTAAGCATCCGCAATATTTTGATCTTGTTCGACGGGATCCAATGCGAAGACTCTTACCGGCCACCGGCAGCGAACGTATTCGTTGAATGCTTGGCAAGCCTCGGGTGTAGGATAAGGCCCGTAAAATGGTCCGCACTGATCCGGGACACAATGGCAACCCTTGGATATTGCTGCTTCTCGCATGTCTTCCATCAATCGCTCGTTTAGTAATGCGGATTCAACGATAAGCGCCCAAGCCAGACGTGCTGTGACTTTGAATCTGATAAGAAAGTCATCCCGATCTAGATTCGGACAATCGATTTCGGGAATACAGTGCGGCAACTGTCCCAATGGTCCACCGTTCGCGCTTATTGCGTTTTCTCGAGTGTCACTGCAGATGCAATTGAAGAAATGACATCGCCTCTCATCCAACCACCGCATTTTTCGTTCTCGAATTGCGTTAGAAAGTTCTGGCCCGCAGAAATCCCACAACTTTCGGAATTCATCTCCCTTCAAAAAGTCGTAGGACGCTTCCAGTTCTTCCCGTAGATAGGCGCGAACGTCAACAAAGGCGATCATCGGCTGGCTAGCGGGATGCGATTCGAATCGATCAACGACGGCTATAAGCAGATCGGAAAACTGTTCCTGTCCAAGAACTTCGTGTACTTGAGACATTGGAATAGGTAGTCTTGCTCGGCGGGAATTGGTACTCGAAGCATGGATTTGCGACATATTGCGTAATGCACTGTTTGAAATATCTTTCGCAAATTTCTTGGAACCCTTCAGTGCCTCCTGATTCGTCCCGTCCGTTAAATCGCTGGCCGCTTTGGTGGATGAAATCGTTGCACGAAGTTGTTGGATTCCCATATTCCTAATTTGGTTAACTGCCTTGCTTGAGCCAGGCGGTTGATCCTTCTGCACTTTTTCATTGTCTCCCATGCCTTCCGACATGTTACGTTTTTTTTCGAGCAGCGCTCTTAGCTTATTTTCTTCATCCCGAATCGTTTGGCGAATACCCTCGTCGTTAGCTAAGCAAGTTAGAACCGGTGCCAACATGTCTACGGTATCATTGATAACCATGTTTCGCATGGTGCTCGGTAGGAGATCTTCGCTAAGGTATGGTTCGGCAATGATCGTCACCTCCGCTCCATAGCCCTTCTGTGTTTGCTTTCCTGGAAGGACCGACACCGGGATGCGAACGAGATTGAGCGAATATCCTGGCGAATCGGCGATGTCGTCTCCCTCATTGATCCGTCTCAATTCGTGCAGATGGTTCAAGTACCTTGACATTTGGTCGAGTTGAGTTGTCGGCTCTAAGGAGATATTGGGCTGATTAAAAGTGAAGCCGGGGACAGGTGAATTTGCTGCTGTCGCGAATGGCTGTGTTCGCTGAATGACAGTGTTTTGCTCAGATCCAACTGCTTGGTTGGTCGATGGAATCATCGCATTAAGATTCGTCAAATATGTGTTTGTTTGAGAAGCATCTGGGATTGGTGTTGGAATGGTCCCTGTACCACTCGCATTTGGACGCGATCCTGACGCTGCTTGCAGCGCGAACGCCATCCCAAGAAACGCTTGATCGCTTCTTCGCAGAGCTCCATTCATGCGCACCTCAAAGCGATTAATTTGTGCCTCCATTTCTTTTTCGTACTCATAACGATGCCGCATCAGGCGGCTTTGGCCCCATATGTCAGGATGCTTGGCCACGATCGAACCATATTTGTCGATATGATGCTCTAGCCAATCGATCTCGTTGGCCAATTGCTCAATGCTATTGTCCTTCTCCGTTGCAGGCTTTTCTCGATGGGCCGCCTCAAATGGCTGCTTCAAGAATCGAAACGGCTTGTAAAAATCGCCGGCTTGAATGGCCGACGGCGTAAGACTCATTGTGCATGCAACCGACGCAGCTACGATGCCGAGTACCTTTGAATTCCATTTCATAAATTGAACTCCGTTTCAATTTTGATTTTTTGATAGTAGGGGCACATCTAATGAAAAATGGAATGCATTCAACGAGTCCTACCTAGTTAGGTGGCTTCATCTATAGAACGAAATCCCTATTCCAAAAAGTGTTTTTTGAGCGTCACATCCTGTAACGCGAACACAGTGATCCGCAGCCAAATCGCTACTTGTATTGCAACGATCATTGCTCAGTCGTTTGATTCGGCATACCACATGAATTTCTTGTTTCTCAATTTCTCGTGCAGCGGAGTTGAATTAATCGTTAGAGACTGCACCTGAATCAGCACGGTTTGGTCGTCTAGTTCGTAGATTATCTTGCGCAATCGACGTTGTCTGGTGCACTGAATGCAAGCAATTAAACAACACTAGAAGCACGCTGCTGCGACTGGGTTCCATCAATCCTGGTGGTCTTGAATCGCCTCGCCCCGACGGAGGCAGCAATTGGCGGCTACGGGCATGATCATTCGGTTCGAGCTCTCCGCCGAGTTTACTCGGTGGGAGCAACGACTGGATGCGAGAAACGCTGCTTCCACCGGTATGAAACCGGAGGAGAGCCTAGCCCCTCACGGGTTGCAAGTAGCTGTCAATTATCGCCCCACTGGCATGAAGCCAGTGGTAGCGAAAGACAGGAGAAAATGCTTCGCAGCGTTTCTTGGAGAGGTGGTGGAGGATTGGAGGATTAGTCTTTGCCTTGGGTCTTCAAGAAAACAACACATATGTGATTCGATTCAATACCGGCGATACTGGTCCTGTGCATGAACGCGATCTTGTTGCCGTCAGGTGAGATGACACAGGCTTCAGAGCGTGGTCGGGTTTCGTCCGATGCTCTGGCGGTAATGCGTTGGCAATCACCGGTTGCGGCATCGGTGAGGAAGACGCTATTGTCCATGGCGTGCGCGATGTGTCTTCCATCTGGACTCCAGGTGAACGCCGACCCGATATCCCATCGGTTGTGCGTCAGCTGCCTGACCGAACCATCTGCAGGCGCGACTGTCCAAAGTTGAACGATGCCGTCGTCGTCTTTCATGAGAAAAGCGATTCGAGAACCATCCGGCGAGCTTCGCAGCCAGTGGCGTGGGCCTTGAATGCCGGGGAATTTTCGGTCCGCCGTGAACGTGAGCTGCCTTTGTCTCACATCCTTGGGCGGGCATGGACGTTGATCGCGGGTGCCAGCCAGCGGACTAAGGCCAGCCAGCGTCATGTCCTCTGGCAGATCCAATACGAAAACTTCGGAGATGCTTTCGCGACTATTGGTTACCACGGTTCCTTGAAACGCCAAGGCACGTTTTTGACGCGTGCCGCCAGTCTGGACGTAACCATTGGTGCCAACCCAAGCTTCTTCGCAAGCACGCTTGATCTCGTCCGATCCGGGGCGTGGATTCGCGGTCGTGCGCGAAACGATGACCGTAAAAAAATCGCTCGAATGATTGCGAGGGTTTTCCGCAGGCACTTGAACGGGATGGCTAGGCACACTCACGCCGATATCGCGGATCTCGCTTTCCAACAGCGCGTCGTTGTAAGTAAAACTGACCCATTCGCCCTTTGCATCCCACACGTGTACGTGAGAACCGCCTCGCAACGCGCCCGGCGTGAATGGTGGAATCAAGTCTCGCGCGTCGAGATTCACAGCCACTCCGGGTTTTGCCCATTCTACAATCACCCCCTGCCGGTGGCTGAAGCTGTATTGCCAATCGGGCGTCGGTTTCTCGGGGCCGTGGATGAAGGCGACCTTCCACTGGCGCGGATGCCAAGTGACTACGCCACAATGGGCACCTTGCGATGACTCGTACAGTCTCCGGACTTCACCGGTATGAACATGGATTGCTTCGATCGTGCTACCGTCAAAGATCGAACCCGCCTCACCGAAACGGGTGTCATACACAATCCAATTGCTGTCCGGCGACCAGACGCCGGTGTTGGTCAGGTTGTGCCCTTGCGGACGGGAAGATATTTGACGATCCATAACGGTCGCTTGTGTTGGCGTCGAAGTCTGTTTCTCGGCAGCGAGGCACTCGTTCCGAAACAGCACGATGGT
Source organism: Pirellula sp. (assembly GCA_031372345.1). Taxonomy (GTDB): domain Bacteria; phylum Planctomycetota; class Planctomycetia; order Pirellulales; family Pirellulaceae; genus JBKCUI01. The sequence goes on along the minus strand of JANMLD010000010.1, from coordinate 4,443 downwards.
TAAGATCCAACCGGTAACCGAACGGCAAATTGTAGTCATTTGTCGAAGAACCTGCATTCGTTCAAAATCCACAACGCGAATCGGCCTGACTACCGTCGCCTACGGTTTTTGAAGTTGCTCGTTTTGAGGTATTTCGGGCCACAGGCCCAACCATTTACCTAGCCCAGGCCAACGGCCTGGGTGACAGGCAAACACGACATTAAATAGGGCTGAAGGCCCGGCAATTTGACAAGCGAACGGGCCTTCAGCCCTAAAATGATTGCGTTTTGCCTAGTCCCAGGCCTCTGGCCTGGGCTAGGCAAACGAACGGGCCTTCGGCCCTAAGCACAATAGCGCAACTTCTAAACCTACGGCGCGTAATAAAACGAGCTCACACCTTTAGCCTTTGCCTCCTCTATTCCCGCCTCAGGCTGAACGTAGTGTAATGCAGTCCGTCTTCTTCCTCGACCACGAACGCACCGGATGGTGCGAGGTACTTTGCAATGACCTCAAACGGTGGCAAATTTCTGCCTTTGAGTGCCGTTACCAAAGCGGTGAAAAGGGGATTGTTTTCGGAGACCGACTCCAAGCGATTGATGTTCTCCGGGTCGTTCGCCAAATCGTAGAAAAGCCGCAACGATTCCTCAGGACGTTGGTATGACATGATGGACGTTTCCTTGTCCTTGAGCTGGGCCTTGATACGGTCCCGTACCAGCTTGAACTCGATTGAATCACTTAAAAGATCGTCGCCGCTGGAAAGTGTTCGGATGGCCTGTTCGATCGATTCGATCGAGTCGCTTGCCAACAGTTCTTTGCCAACGACTCCAAATGCTGGCTGTTGGACCCGAATGTTTGGATTGTCGTTTTTGAGATCCAGATAATAAATCGTTGAATCTCCGATGGTTTTGGAAGTCCACCGCTCCTCGCTCGACTTAAGTTTGTTGAATAGTTTGGGCAACACGTCGGCTTTGATGCGTTGAATGTCTTTGACATGGATACCGACTAAGTTGCTTTGGCTGTTGATGCGTTTGGATGGCAAAATCACTTGGGCCAAAGAAACTCTATCGTTCAATAAGTCTAGAAAATCCTTTCGAAGATCGATCCCGGTTTGGCTGCTTCCGCGAGCGATCACATTGTTTTCAAACATGTTCTCGCCACCGAAAGTATCCACAATTTCCGCGACGGCTTTGAGCGTTTTGGCAAAGTCCCAGTTCATTGTACCGTAGCTGGCAACTTTATCGTTTACCCAACCTTCCGGTTCGGTCGAACCGCTCTTTGGGCGCACAGCTCGCAACACGCCGCGGCGATTGGTATCCAACAGCAGATGCGCGTGAAGGATGGAGTCGAAATCGTTCGGAGCCAAAATGGCGCTGCCGCCAAGACCTTTGATGCCGTCGATGCCCAACGTTTTTAGGGTCGCCAGAACGAAGAGACTGGCCGAATTCGACTTGGCAACCTCACGGTAGAGCGCAAGTGGATTGGCATAGAACGACGCTTGCGGTCGTTCACCGGCGGTCCCGACACATCGGCTCATGATGGTCGTGAAATCCCGATTATCGGCCAGCGATTTGTGATCGATGCCACTTCCCTGCCAAATTTGAGCCAGGGTTTCGGCATACTCAGCGTTGTTGCAAACTACGAGCACACCGGAATTGAGGAAGAACCCTATTTGTTGATCTTCGCGCGTGCCATTTCGGATTTGGTTGACCGTGATCTTGCCAACTTCTTTGGTGGTCTTGGTTCCACCGCTGGATGAGATCCGGCTTTCCAGTCGTCCGATCATGAGTTCTACGGCCGGCAACTCGTCGCCTGCTTCGAGCAAAGCACATATAACAGGATTTGTTTTGGTAGGCACGAGCGCGATCGCAAGTTCGCCGTTGGGGATCGACAGCAACTCATCCAAGTTCACTCCAACCACATCCTGCATCCCTTGGGCAAGGTTTGCGAAGGTGGAATAAAAGGAACCGATGATCGGCTTGAGTTGTGGATCCTCTGCCAGTCTCCCACCCAAGGATTGCGCAAGCTTTGCCTTGAGGTCCCGGGTGTCATCCACTCTCGCATAGAGCAATGTCTTCTGTGAAAACAACTTAGGGGCCGTAGGACGCTGAGCCAAGGCCAAGCTAGGGGACAACGAGGATAAAAAAAGCAGAGCTGTAAAAACTAGTTTTTTGTGCATGATCCGGAGAGTTCGAGTTGCGTGTCGGTTTATTGGTTATTTTGAAATACTATTTCGGAAAATCTAGGCGTGGACTTTTTAAGGCGAGCGGCGATGTGAAGACTACTAATCATAATCCGAAACGTAAGTGGGGACCTGCGAAATTGTCCCTCGCTTACGCTTCGGGTTGGGAAACTCGAGGCTGCCACACGCCTTAGCTCCAATCTTGAGCGGCGTCCCTGCCTAATTCGACGAGGGAAACGTATTGGTCGTCGCAAAAACGATCCGTCATGCCTGCCAAATACACAGCTACCGTATGCTCAATTCCCCACTCCAACGACCATTTTTGAAAGCGATCTGGGAGTCGCTGCGGATAGGATTTTAGCAGTCGAAAAAGCTGATTGAGGCGGGTTGCCGCCTGCAATCGCACTTCCACCAGCTTGGGATGCCGATAGACGCGTTCAAAAAGAAAGGCTTCCAGCTCTTCCTTGTCGGACTGCATATCTGGCGACATTTGCAATTGGATACCAACTTCTTGGACCCCTTTGCCATCAAGCTGACCCGCCTCAGACAATAATCCCATCGAATACTGTAGGAAATTGTCCATTTGGATATCGATGAGCGTATGCACCAACATCTGCCGACGATTGTTCGAGCTGCTTTGATCCAGAGGTGCAAATTGTCGAGCTCGCTGCACCAAGCCGAGACCGGAGAGTTGCTGCCAATTGAGCAATCCCAATTTCAACGCGTCATCGAGGTCATGCGCGTCGTATGCGATGCTATCCGCGGCGTCGACGACTTGAATCTCCAACATAGGCACAGTGCCAGAATCTTTGTGCGACCGAAACTGCTGGCCCGAGAGGACTTCCACAGTCAAGTTTAGGCCTGGATAGGATGTGTAGCGTTGCTCAATCCGAGTGGCCAACTCGATTGCAAACGCATTGTGCGAAAATCCACCAAAGTCCTGAACACAGGATTGCAACGCATCCTCGCCGCAATGCCCGAACGGCGGATGACCGATATCGTGCAGCAATGCCATGGCTTCGATCAAGTCCTCATTGAGCCTTAATGTTCGTCCAATCGTCCGAGCCAAGGAAGCCACTTCGTTGGTATGCGTTAGACGAGTACGGTGGTAATCCCCCATATCGCCCGTAAAAACCTGCATTTTTCCGCTTAATCGACGAAACGCGGCACTGTGCAAAATGCGATCGCGATCGCGTTGGAAGGGGCTGCGATAGTTATGCTGCGGTTCGGAATGCTCGCGACCAGCGGACTGCGTCGAAAACATGGCATAGGGGGCGAGCAAGAGACGCTCACGGGATTGCCACGACAATGAAGGATCAATATTTCGATTGGTCTGGGACCGTTTGGTTTGGGACATTGGAAAATGGAGTTCAAATTCTTATTGGGCTATGCAATCCTTTCGCAGCCTCAGTTTTACGGCAAGTGAACCGTAGGTTCGATAGCAGTCCGGCAAATTTTCAGAAATGTTTGGTGGTTTCAGTGGACGAGAACTCAATTTTGACCAGCCACGACTTCAATACGTCGTTTAACCGAGTGGGCATCGCCCCGCGAAACACCGAGAACGCGGCCCGATGGGCACGCGGTTAAACGAAAGCGAGGCCTCACTCTCCCGAACAATGGTTTTACGGAGTAAACTCATAGCCCATGTCCCTCAACTCAACCGAAAGCTCCTGAAAATGACCGATTATCAATACTCCGATCTGTCGAAAATGATTGACCACTCTTTGCTGAACCCAACATTGACCGTCGAGCAGCTTGAGGCAGGAATTCAGTTAGCTATCGCCTACAACGTGGGGAGCGTCTGCATCCTCCCTTACTATCACAAACGCTGTGTCGAGCTCCTGGCAGGTACCACCGTGGCTCCGAGCAGTACCGTTGGCTTTCCTCATGGCGGAAATACGACTCGGACCAAATTGGTTGAGGCTGAACAGTTGATTGAAGAGGGCTGCCTCGAATTGGATATGGTCTCCAATATCAGCGCCGTTCTGAGCGGCACTTGGGGAATGGTCGAAAACGAAATCGATGCGATTGTTAGACTTTCGCATGCGGCCAAACGTCGAGTCAAAGTCATTTTTGAGAACTGCTACCTCAACGATGAACAGAAGATTCAACTCTGCAAAATCTGCTGTCATGTGGGAGCCGATTGGGTGAAGACCAGCACGGGCTACGGCACCGGCGGCGCCACCATGGAGGATCTCCAATTGATGCTCGATAACGTGAAATCTCCAGTCCAAGTCAAAGCGGCGGGCGGTATTCGCGACTGCGACGCTCTGATCAAGGTTAGG
>JANMLD010000513.1:0-18574 GCA_031372345.1 Pirellula sp. | reverse complement strand
TTCAACGCTGTCTCAGTGAAGATCATTCGACCACCGTTACTTCCGGAATCGGTACCACGAACGAACCTCCCCAGCTGCGGATGTGCGCCATCTGCTCCATAATTTCGTCTTTGATATTCCAAGGCAAGATGAGCACATAATCGGGCTTCATCTGGTCAATCATATCCGGAGCATAAATTGGGATTCGCGAACCAGGTAGATATTTGCCTTGCTTGTAGGGGTTGCGGTCGACCACGAAATCGATGAAATCCGTGCGGATACCACAATAATTGAGAAGCGTATTCCCTTTTCCAGGTGCGCCATATCCAGCCACCGTTTTGCCAGCACGCGCAACGTCAATGAGAAAGGTGAGAAGTTTGCGTTTGGTCTCACGCACTTTTTCGCCGAAGCCAGCGTACGTCTCGACGCGATCCAATCCGCCAGCCCGTTCCAACGCAAGCAATGCGTTCACCGCAGGAGTCTCTCCGCGCGAATCGTTGTCGTGGCACACTAGCATGCGAATCGAACCGCCATGGGTCGTGAGCTCCTCGACGTCAAACATTCGCAAGCCATAGGCTGCAAAAATCCGCGTATCTGCGAGCAGTGTGTGGTAGCAGTAGTGCTCATGGTAGATCGTATCGAACTGATTGTGCTGCATTAACCGCATCAAGTGCGGAATCTCGATAGAAACGGTACCTCCGGCTTTCAATAGCAACTTTATTCCCGATACAAAATCATTAATATCTGGCACATGCCCAAACACGTTATTGGCCACGATCAAATCCGCCCTGCGCCCTTGGGCCACTAGCGTACGAGCTATCGAAAGCCCAAAAAAGGCAACTACTGTTGGAATGCCTCTTTCAACAGCAACCTTGGCGATATTGGCGGCCGGTTCGACGCCATAGGCCGGAATGCCCTTCTCGACAAAATTCTTAAGCAGATATCCGTCATTGCTTGCCAATTCAACGACCTGACTATCGAAGCCTAGCCCCAGTTGCGCTGTGATCTTTTCCGCAAACTTGCGTGAATGTTCCAACCAACTCTCGGAGTACGATGAAAAGTAGGCGTATTCGGTGTAAATCGACTCGGGCGCAACATCCGTTTCAAGCTGAACGAGCAGACAGTTTGCGCATACCATTGCGTGCAGCGGATAAAACAGCTCCGGTTCGTTGAATCGCTCGGCGGAAACATATCCTTCACAGGGAGGCTGCACACCGAGATCAACCACACTGTGCACCAGCGGTGCACCGCAGTGGCGGCAGGTAGTTCGCTTTCCGCGAGGTGCATTCGAAACGACAGTTTGATACATAGTAATGAGGGTCTCTTAGGCGAGCTGCAGGGCGAAAAATACCAATCATAACCCGAAACGTGAGTGAGGGACCTGCGGAATTGCCCCTCGCTTATACTTCGGGTTGGGATAATGCAGGCTGCTGATCGCTTAGACGCTGTCGCTGCGGAAATTAAATCGACGATAAACTGCCTTTGAAGGATTGCCAACCAAGTAGTTTTCGACCCCGTTCTCAAGGGCTTCGCGATAAACTTTCAACGCGTGATCCATCGCATCCAATGTCCGATCGATGTCTTGGTCTGAATGGGTAAAACTGACCACCAAGGACGTCATCAAGATGCCTCGTTTTATCGTTTCTTGTAGAAAGAGGGTCCGCATTGCTTGAGACGGTTTGCCATCCTGGTCTAATGTGCTCACCACGAGACAGCAGGGCTTGCCTTGTATCTGAATCTGTTTGCTCAAGCCGTGACTCGCGATAAGTTGTGTACCCTCGGTTATCAACCGCTGTCCTCGCTGATAGATGGTTTCGATAACGGGTTCACGTTGGTAGATGCCGATCGTCGCGATAGCTGCTGCCAGCCCATGAGTCTCCCCACCATGTGTGGTGGAAAGAAGAAAGACCCTTTCCGAGTCGTGTCTCAGACCACCCAGTTCCATGAACTTGCGTTTTCCGGTGAGGGCCGATACCGAAAAGCCATTGCCGAGCGCCTTGCCCCAACACGACAGATCCGGGTCGACACCATAATAGGCCTGACCACCGCCGTTATGCCATCGAAAGCCGGTGATCATTTCGTCCATGATAAACAGGGCACCATGAAGGTGGCATAGATCGCGGACTGCATTCAGGAAACCCGGTTCCGGGTCCGCGTATTTTGCGGGCTCCATGATCAAGCCAGCGATACGATTGGGGTGTTTGAGAAACAGTTGTTTGACGCTTTCGAGGTCGTTAAAACCGAACGTCAGAGTCATTGCCTTAACGCATTTTGGGATACCTGCGTCCAAAGGTGTTGTCCCGATGAACCAATCATTCGTTGCAAAGAACGGTTGGTCACGACAGCAAGCGATCAGATTGCGTCCGGTATAGGCCCGCGCCAATTTCAAAGCGGCTGTAGTTGCATCGGAACCATCCTTGCAGAATTTCACCATGTCGGCGCTTGGAACCAAGCTCAACAACGCATCCGCGGCATCGAGCTCGATGGTTGCAGGACGCGTGAAATTAGCTCCGTTCACCAATTGCCGCTGTACCGCGTCGATCACTTCCGGAAAGGCATGCCCCAAAGAAACGCTACGGTTGCCTTGGCCGTATTCGATGAATTCATTTCCATCCACATCCCAAACATGACTGCCTTTACCGCGCACTACAAAACCTGGCGATAGCTCTGGGTATTGATCGTCCCCTTTGGCGTAGGTATGACAACCACCTGGAATCAAATCGTGAGCTTTTCTTCTTAATTCATTGGAACGTTGGAAAAACATGCGTCGCTTTATTGCGGGAGAGTGATGGGTTGTGGAGGTTGCGAAGGCTCGTTATGCGAGGTGAAGTTTGAAATCTAAACGTAAACTGGGTGGCACGCTCTGAGGCACGAAGGGCGTGGTGAATCGCTAGAGTCATTTGCCACACTTCCCACGCCCATCGCTAATCGCTTTGGGCGTGCCACACAGTGGCCTGGTAGTATTATGTCTGCCGCTCGCTTTATCTCTTATGAAAGCCTCATACTCCTCGATTTGGCTTAGGCTGAATTCTCGCATTGATCCACCGTTCATCTGCCAATGCCGATACCACCTAGCGGTTTGTCGAATCGATTCGCGAACATCCCAGCCGGGTTGCCAATTGAGGTCCCAGAGGGCTTTGTCCACACAAAGCCGAAGAATACCTGCCTCGCGCGGCGCAGCTGGATCGCTAGCATCGATCCAACTCCCCTCGCCCCATTCTTCTAGAAGTAGTTCGACAACTTCGCGAACAGGGATTTCATTGCCTGGAAGCGGTCCGATGTTCCAACTGCTGCAATAGGTCGGGTCGTCCGATGTCAATAGTTTTGCCGCCAAGGTCAGGTAGCCACTAAGCGCTTGGAGCACATGCTGCCAGGGTCGAAAGGCCATCGGACTCCTAACCTGGACAGGAACACCTAATGAAAGCGCTTTGACCACGTCCACAATCAAGGCATCTTGAGTCCAGTCTCCTCCGCCGATGACGTTACCAGCTCTGGCACTAGCAACTTTGATTCCATGTTGGTTGAGGCTACTCGATGGAAAAAAGGAATCGCGATAGGATCGAACGACCAGCTCTGCCGCGCCTTTGCTTCCGCCGTAGGGGTCATGATCCCCCAGGGCGTCTGTTTCGCGGTATCCCCACACTTGCTCACGATTTTCGTAGCATTTATCGCTGGTTACAACCACAACACTGCAGGGGCGATTTTGAACGCGAATCGCTTCTAGGACACTGGCTGTCCCCATCACGTTGGTCGAAAACGTTTCAAGTGGTTCGCGATATCCACGTCGGACAATGGATTGCGCAGCCAAGTGGAGTATCAAATCGGGTTGTGCTTTTCGAATCGCCTCGCCAACTGCTTTGTCGTCTCGCACATCCGCAATCCGATGCAAATTCAAAAGAGGGCAAATGTCGCTTTCCGAAAAATGATTCGGGTCTGTCGGCGGAGCGAGCGCAAGTCCGGTAACCCTGGCCCCCAAACGATGAAGCCAGAGACACAGCCATGAGCCTTTGAAGCCAGTGTGGCCTGTTACCAAGACCGATTTTCCTGCGAACACTTTTCCAAACATTTTTTTAGACTTTCATCGATTCGTAAGCCGTTTCGATCGATTCTCCGGTTGGTTTTACCTATCCTAATTGGCATTTCCGTCATGCTGACTAAAGTCGACGGGAATCGTAAGAAGCCCTTTCGGAATGCTGATGTTCAAACCTTATAATCGTAATCATCCACAAATTGGCATTTTCGACAGAGCAAAGTGGATAATCCCGGGTCAAATACCAATGCTTAAAATTCGTTGTTAGTCCAAGCAATTAGATTGAAAGGGTTACTTTAAGGCGAGCGGCGATGTGAAAACCACCAGTCATAACCCGATACGTAAGTGAGGGACCTGCGAAATTGTCCCTCGCTCACGCTTCGGGTTGGGATACTCCAAACTGCCGCTCACCTAACTACAAATCTAATTGTTGCTTGCAATTGCGAAACTGAGAAGAGACGTAACTGCCTTGACCGGCAGAAAAAAACAAAGGGTAATGGATGATTCAAATCGTTGAACGAAACCTTGCATACCACGCGAAACATTCCCATCGTGTCGTTTGAATACCCTCCAGATTTAGCCGTAGATCCGAAGATCGCCTCCTACTCCAGCCGAGGGCAAAGGAACGGACGGTGGTTCAAAATCTTCATGTCCCTTGCCGATCAAGCCACTATCAGCGGCGTACGGTTCCTTACGTCGGTCATCATTGCGCGCTTTGCGGGCAATGAAGTGCTTGGTGTCTATTCAATATCCTTTGGATTCCTCCTCATCGCGACCTGCATGCAGGATACGTTGGTAAGTGCGCCCTTTACGCTCTTCCATTCGCGTCAAGAGGGCGATAATCGCCGATCCTACCACGGTAGTATTCTCATTCAAGTCGTAACGCTTGGGCTTGTGTCCTCTTTGTCTTTCGGACTGGTCTGGGCACTTGGGGGTTGGCTTGGGAGTTCTCCGGGGCTCAATGAGGCGCTCGGAATGTTAGCCATTGCAACCCCCTTTATCTTGTTGCGCGAGTTTGCGCGACGGGTCGAATTAGCCCGACTCCGAATCACAACTGCATTTTGCATAGACGCATCCTCTGGTCTCTTTCAATTGCTGTTCCTTGGCCTTTTGATCCGATTCAATCAACTTCAAATCGTGGGAGTCTACTTGGCAACAGGAGCCAGTTGCGCTATCCCAGCTTTCGTTTGGCTGTTCATCGCCTATCGCGGAAATAGGTATCAACGGGGCAGCATTTCGGCTGAGATGACCCGTCATTGGAACGTGGGTCGGTGGCCGTTTTTCGCGCAAGTCATCGGAATACTACATTTTCAAGGAGTGGTTTGGATCGTGGGTTGGCAACTCGGTACGGCCACAGCCGGATTGTTCGCTGCCTGCAACTACGTACTTTTTTTTGTCAATCCTCTTGTTCTGGGTGTTTGCAATTCCTTGAGTCCATTGGCTGTGCTAACCCATCGTCAGTCGGGCGTCTCTAGGGTGCGTCCTCTGATCGGGTTCGCCATGGCGGGTATGGGAACCACCATCGCTGCTCTTTCCGTTTTCATTTACTGGTATGCGGATATTATCTTAACGACCATCTATAAAGATCCTGTCTATCAAGGGCACGAATTACTCATGTTACTTTTGGGAGTCAATATGACTCTCGGTGTTGTCCATATGATAAACGACCAAGGGGTCTGGGCCATTGAATATCCGAGATGGCTCCTGCGTTCTACGCTGATAACGGTAGTTGTCACTTTGGTTCTTGCGTTTCCCTTTATTCACCACTGGGGGTTGCACGGCGCCGCTGGGAGCATGATTTTCGGTCGATTTGTAGGCCTAATGTATCAGTCATCCATGTTCTTCTTAATCGCGATCGCACAGCCACGACCGGCTCGACAAACTAAAATTTCCGTAGTCACACCCACGTTAAATGCAGCTCGTTACTTTTCCGAATGTCTGCAGTCGGTGCAACGACAACAAAGCTCTATCGTGGAGGTTCAACATTTGATCCTAGACGGTGGAAGTACGGATGGCACTCTCGACCTGACAGTCGGCTATCCGGTGACGCTCGTCCCTCGATCGACACGCATGAATCTCGTGGATGCCATATGCCTTGGGTTCGAAATGGCGGAAGGTGACCTAGTCGTATTCCTTGGAGCCGATGATGTCTTCCTGCCCGGAGCACTCGACATTGTGGCTGAAACGTTTCAGCGAGAACGGCGGGACGTTCTATTTTGCCGCACGCGTTGGGTCGACGCAAAACTTCACTCGCTAGGAGAGCTAACTCCAGCTCCGCGTTGGTTGAATGCTAGTGCACATGCCTGTTTAGGCTGGTGTTACATGTCGGCGAGTTCCACGTTCATGACTACCAAGTTCTATCGTGAGAAAGGAGGATTCGACCGAAGTTTTTTAAAATCCTCGGACTACGAATTCTTTACAAGGGTTCTCTTTCTTCAGATCCCCTTCAGCCGAGTTCCAACGACGATAAGCATGTATCGAAGACATGACGATAACGAGTCCTGTCGGCAAGATGACGACTATTGGAGGGATTACCACATGGTGCGGCAAAAATTCGCTCCAAAGAATTATTTCCTTCAAATACTCCTGGGGCTGACGTTGAAAACTTGGATCTATGCACGAAATCCGTTTTGGGCCTACCATCAACTGATTCGCAAATTGCGATCAGGACATCTTCGTGGCTAAGACAACCCGAAGAAACGTCAAAATTAGGGTTGCAAGAAATTAGTCGGAACTTACATCGATTTTGTCCAGCCAATTCATTACTCGGGAGGGTGAGGCTCCTGCCGAACCAATGCGGCGCCAGCTCGGCAGGAGCCTCGCTCTCCCACATTAAGACTTGAATTCAGCGGCTGTTTTTTTCAATCGAGCCGTGCGTGATTATACTGGAAGCGTTGCAGATATCGCCTTGGAGAAAAGACTCATGAAAGTAGTTCTGTTTTGTGGTGGGTTCGGCATGCGGTTGCGGGAATTTTCCGATGCCATACCCAAACCACTGGTGAATGTTGGTAATAAGCCAATCCTTTGGCACATCATGAAATACTACGCCCATTACGGCCATTCCGATTTCATTCTATGCTTGGGTTGGAAGGCAGAAGCCATCAAAGAGTACTTTTTGAACTACAACGAATGCCTGTCCAATGACTTCGTCATGAACGGTCGAAACAGTTCGGTAAAACTACTAGCCAGCGACATAAATAACTGGAACATCACTTTCGTGGACACGGGCCTGATGTCCAACGTCGGCCAAAGGCTTAAAGCCGTCGAACCGCATTTGAAGGGTGAATCGACGTTTCTGGCTAACTATACGGATGGTCTCAGCAACGTTCATCTTCCGGATTTGATCGATTGCCATCGTAGGAACAAAGCGGTGGCAACATTCATGACCGTTCGACCGACTCAAACGTTTCATTGCGTGAATGCGAATCCCGATGGTTCTGTCTATGGGATTACCGCCGTCGGAGAAGCGGAATTGAGTGTCAACGCAGGTTTCTTTGTTTTCGAACAATCCATTTTCGACGAAATACACCCGGGCGAAGAGATCATTCCCAAGCCATTCAGTCGGTTGATTGCCAAGAATCAACTCTTCTGCATGCATCACGATGGCTTTTTCGGTTGCATGGACACCTTCAAAGAAAAGCAGATGTTCGACGATTTCCATGCTCGTGGAGAAACACCTTGGGAAGTTTGGCGCACGCCCGTTCCTGAAGCCGTCACTATCGACGAACCTCTACTGATGTCCCGATCCATACCTACAAAACGCGTTGTATGATGGACTAGAATTCCAACTCGCGAGGGACTCTTTTTTGTATTTCAATCTATCAACATCTCGATCCGTGCTATGCATCGGTGCACATCCCGACGATATCGAAATCGGCTGCGGTGGAACCATCCTCAGTCTTCTGGCGAGCAATCCCAATCTACGCCTCGACTGGGTCGTGATGGGCTGTAATTCCGAACGCAAAACGGAAGCACTCGACGCGTTTCAGGCTTGGTGCCAAGGGCACGAAAACTGCTTTGTCCATGTTTTTGAGTTTGCGGATACTCTCTTCCCTTCGCAAATCGCCGAAATCAAACTCGCTATGCACTCCTTGGCGGAATCGATACAACCTGACATCATCTTCACGCATCGCCGAAAAGACCTACACCAAGATCACAGGGCGTTGTCAGAAGTAACCTGGAATACGTTTCGCAAGCATCTGATACTTGAGTACGAAATCCCTAAGTATGAGGGAGACTTGGGCAATCCCAATGTTTTTGTCCCCTTGACGACCGAACTCGCACAGCAAAAAATCAATTTGCTGATGCGTCACTTCCCGTCGCAACAAGAGAAACCTTGGTTCGTGCGCGAAACGTTCGAGGCGATCATGAGAATACGAGGTATCGAATCGAAGTCTGCCAGCGGATTGGCGGAAGCCTTTCACGGTCGTAAGATTTGGCTTGCGACGTAGCATCCCCCATGTCGTCACGAGGCTAACGACACCGTACTACACTTAACCCAAAAGTTGAGCGATGGGCTTGCCTTCGTCGAGCAGATTGTACGGTCGTCCTTGTGCGTCGCGGGCCTGAAGGTCTTCGATACCCATCGCATGATACACCGTCTTGGTGATATCGGCTGGTGTTACTGGATGTTCGGCTGGATATTCCGCATAACGGTCGCTCGAACCATAAGTTTGACCACCACGGATCCCGCCGCCCCCCATCACCACGCTCATGCAGTGGGTCCAATGATCCCGGCCTGCACCGCCTAGTCCGCCCGACCGTGGATCCCCAATCTTGGGTTTCCTCCCCATCTCGCTGGTGACCATTAACAAGGTTTGGTCCAACAGGCCGCGTTGATGCAAATCGTCTACCAACGCCGAAAACGCTTGATCGAACTCAGGCAGTAAATTCTCCTTGAGGCAACCAAAATTATTGCCGTGAGTATCCCATCCACCCGCGCTCTTGCATTTGCTGGCGATGGCTTCGTTCTCTTTCCAAAAGACCGTTACGAACGGAACCTCAGCCTCGACCAATCTGCGGGCTAAAAGCAAACTCATTGCATTGACGGTCTTTCCATAGCGGTCGCGGACCGATTCCGGTTCGCTTGCTACATCGAATGCCGTGGTTGTACTCGAGGACATCATCAAATCAATCGATCGAAGCTGGTGCTGCTTCCAAGTTTGCACCGACTCCACGCCGCTGAATTCGCGACGCGCGCTATCCAACTTTTCCAAAAGCTTCTTTCGCGATTGCAACTGTTCCGTCGTGACATCACCTGCCAGCACTAGCGACGGAGCTTGAAACTTCAACGGTTCGTCCAAACTGCCATGCACGTACAACGGATCAAACTCCACCCCCAGTCTTGCTGAGAATTGGCCGGGGCGAGTGTAAGGGGCCTTGCTAGGCATGTGAGGCAATGTCATCACGTTGGGTAGGCTTGGATGGATCGGACGGCGCGATCCCACGACGGATCCCATGAAGGGCCAGTCGTCGGAATAAGGCCGACGATCGTTTCCTTGTGACTGAAAAGTTGGATCGGGAACGTGACCTGTCAATTGATAGTAGTAACCCGCATGGTGGTCATTTGTGTTAACGCTGCCGGAGACCGACCGAACCACCGCTAAGTGGTGCATTTGTTTGGCGGTCAGAGGCAGATGCTCCCCCACCATGACGCCGCTAGCGGATGTTGCGATTGGGGCAAACGGACCGCGATATTCCGAGGGCGCCTCGGGCTTGAGGTCCCACATGTCGATATGGGAGGAACCGCCGCATAAAAAGAAAAGAATGACCGATTTGGCTTGGCCTCCGCCACTGTTCTTAACTGCGGGTTTGTCATTGGATGCCAACAAGGGTTGTGGCATACCAAATGGGAGACCAGCTAACCCGGTCGCAGAAGCGATCAGGAAGGCCCTTCGTTGGTCAATGGATCTTTGATTGGAACGCGACATGATAAGCCTATACCTCTCCTGTTTCCTGGTGAATCTTATCTTAACCTAGTTGAGGCCGATCGTGGGCGGTTAATGAACTGGAGTTGTGAAGCTTTTGTGTTACGATAGCAAAACGCTGTGGTGTCATTTTCCTGCCCCAAATCGGTCAAGATGGTTCTTTATGATGCAAAAACTCAATGCTCGTCTTTTTTTGTTCGGTATCGTTTCGTTGGCGTTCTCGGATGGAAGGTTTTGCTTCGGCCAGCAGTTTGGAAAACCGCGTACACTCTTTGCTGCGGATTACGAAAAAAAAATCGCAGCCGTTGTGAATTCGGACAATACGATTGCATTGCAATTGCCCATCCAAGCGATTCACGACGCGCAGCCGTTGCCAAATGGGAACTGGCTTTTGCAGACAACCTTTACGGAGGTTGTGGAAGTGGACGGCAAAGGGAAGGAGGTATGGAAGTACAAACCTGCCGCCGACAGCGGCAAAGTTGAGATTCATGCGTTTCGTCGACTTGAAAATGGACTGACCATGGTGGCTGAAAGCGGAGCAACCAGAATTATCGAAGTGAACAAAGAGGGGGCGATCGTGCACTCGACGCCGATCAAAGTCAGCACCCCTAACCCACATCGCGATACTCGCTTGGTGCGCATAACTCCGACCGGCAATTACTTGGTGGCTCATGAAGGGGAAAAGTGCATTCGCGAATACGATCGCGAGGGGAGCGTTGTTTGGGAATACGAAGTTGGCTCTCAACTTTACAGTGCCGTTAGATTGAGCAACGGAAATACGCTTGTAGGAACCGGTGACGGGCATCGCGTTATCGAAGTTAACAAGGACAAGAAAATCGTGTGGGAGGTCAATGAGAGCGATCTGGAGGGTGTGAAATTAGCTTGGGTCACCATGGTGGATCGATTGCCGAACGGGAATACTTGGATCGTCAATTGCCACGCTGGACCAAACAATCCGCAGATCGTTGAAGTAACACCCGACAAAAAGGTTGTTTGGTCCTTCAAGGATTTCAAGAGGTTCGGAAATGCATTGCCGGTGGCGATTGCGATTCCGTAGATTCGTGGATCCGTCGCTCCGCCGACGGATGTCCGCCGCGCCGCATCGCATTGGATCCTGAATATTCCTACCCGATCGAATTCACGTGTTCGAGTCGGGCGAAACCGAAGTCGCAAGAAGTAAAAAAGGAATTCAGGTTCCAACTACACTGACCGCGAGTCGCGGAGCGACGTCGCCCACGTGGATCCGTCGCTCCGCCGACGGATGTCCGCCGCGCCGCAGTCGCACTGGATCCTGAGTATTCCTAACCGATCGAATTCACTTGTACTTCCTTTTGCATTGGCTTTACTGTGTTTTTGGGTGGTACGTTTCTTTTGACAAGCCGGTTTTTACACTTTTGCAAGATCGAGAGCAGTTCATCGAATGGTCGGGTAGGCTGAACTCAGCGACGAGATGTCACTACAACTGCGAGTAGGGTCTTGGCAGCAAGTTGAATTTGTGGATCTTCGAAACAGCTCCGGCATACTTTTCGACGACTTTTAGCTTCGCCCAGTCCGGGTGGCTTTGGAACTTCTTCCAGCATTCATCGCGTTGTGCTGCATTGTCATAGACGGTCATATATGTCAAATTTGGCATTCGATCCCCGACCAACGCTTGGCCAAAGAATACGGGCTGGATACCGCAGTCTAGGAAGATAGGAACTTCGCCGCTGTTGAACATGTCCACTTTCATTACGCCCATGTGTTCGGTTGGACTTTCGTAAACGCGCATTTCAAACAGTCGATCTTTCTTAGCCGTTTTTTGGGTTGGGACCGCAATCTTGGGAAAGCAATTGAATGCCACAAGGAGTTCGCTCCGCATGCGGCTATATACCGGCTTCTTAATATTTGTTTCGAGGTAGGACTTTCCAGCGTTCAAGAAGGATTCGTCTTTGTGCAACGCGTCCACGACGGACGCGACTTGCCCGGCACCGGAGAGCGGCACGATGAGGAACAGGGACGTTTTCCCCTCGACAGGAGCCTCAGTCGAAAGGGCACCCACGTTTTCAATTCCCATTCGATTCAGCGAGGGAATCAAGGCCTTTTCTAAGAAAGCATCGAGCTCGCCAAGTCGATCCACTTCGACTCCTTGATATTCAATCAGCTGGTAGTATTGGTTGGTAATCGATTGAGACATGGCCAATGGGAGCGACAGAGTTAGGAAGCAAGAAAAAAGCAGGGAGGTAAGTATCGTCTTCATTTCGGAGGGACTTTCAAATGGGGAAACGGGAGCCTCAAGCGACGTATTATACCAGTATTTAAGAAACCGAAGTTTCCGCTGGGCAAGCCAGCGGGATTTGTAGTCTAGATTGTATTGAGAAACCGAAGAATCCGCTGGGCGAGCCAGCCGGATTGGCGGTCTGGACGGTTGTGCTTCTGCAAATGCACAAAACTAATTACACATCGATCTCTTGCGCTTCTTCCGCTCGGTCCTTAATGAAGCGGAAGCGGGCTGAGGCGTCGCGGCCCATGAGATCGTTCATGATCCGATCTGTTTCCAATTGGTCATCGATCTCGACTCGCAAAACGCGACGGGTGGCTGGATTGAGCGTCGTGTCCCAAAGGTCCTTTTGCATCATCTCGCCAAGTCCCTTGAAGCGAGTGATCTCTGGCTTGCCCCGTTTTCCGTGACTGGCCAAGATCCGCTCGCGGTCCTTCTCATCCGCTGCCCAATAGCGTTCCTTACCTATATCGATACGAAACAGCGGCGGGACCGAAATGTAGACTCTTCCATCGTTGATTAACGGCAGCATATGACGATAGAAAAAGGTCAAGAGAAGCGTCGTAATGTGGTGACCGTCCGAGTCGGCATCGGCCAGAAGAATGATCCGTTCGTATCGAACTCGTCCAACATCCAAATCTTTGCCGATACCGCATCCAAGTGCGGTTACTAGATCTTGGATCTCCTTGTTCTCCAAAACTTTCGATAACGCCAGTGACTCCGTGTTGAGGACTTTTCCTCGCAAAGGCAATACCGCTTGAAAATTCCGATCTCGGCCTTGTTTGGCCGTGCCACCTGCCGAATCACCTTCGACGATAAAGAGCTCCGACTTGCCTCGTCCAGACGAAAGACAGTCACTGAGCTTGCCCGGCAACATGGCCCGCGATGTGCTCGTCTTGCGCGAGACCGATTCTGAGGCAGCCCGAGAAGCGGCCCTGGCGCGAGCCGATGCGATGATACGTGCGACCACCGATTCGGCCACGCTTCGATTGCTGTTCAACCATTGCTCCAGGGCAGGTCGAATCGCGCTGTCGACCGTAGACTGCAAGTCTGGATTGTTGAGTCTTTCCTTGGTTTGACCTTGGAATTGAGGCTCGGAAATGAAAACGGACAGAATCGCGACCAATCCTTCGCGGATATCTTCATGTCCGATTTTGACGCCTCGCGGAATCAAATTGTGCGTTTCAAAGAAATTGCGCACCGCCTTACCTAGCCCAGCCCGAAAGCCGTTTTCGTGGGTTCCTCCGTTCGCGGTCGGGATCCCATTGCAATAGGAACGCACATGTTCGTCGGTCGACTCAGTCCATTGAAGCGCGAGTTCGATGCGCTCTTCGCCATCCTTGCGAACCGTGAACGGAGTCTCATGAATCGAACGAGCATTGCGTTGCACAAGCACTTTGGCCAGATAGTCTACGATACCTTGTTCGTGAAAGTAATTGTCTTTCTTGCCGGTCGTTTCGTCCGCAAACTGAATGCGAACCCCGCGGTGCAAAAAACTCGTGATCTCAAGCCTTTGCCGAATCGTCTCGGCATCGAAGTCAGTCTTTGGAAAGATCGTTGGGTCGGGAGTAAACGTAATCGTGGTGCCCGTGCCGCGGACCGCGACGGTCCCTTTCTGCAACTTGGTGGTGGCCTTGCCGTGCGAGAACTCCATCTTGTACTGAACGCCATCGCGGCGGACGAGCGCGATTAGTTCTTTCGATAGGGCGTTGACCACCGACGCGCCGACACCGTGGAGGCCTCCCGACGTCTTGTAATTCTTGCCTTCGAATTTCCCCCCTGCGTGGAGCACCGTCAATACGATCTCGAGCGCGCTTTTACCTGTCTTAGCGTGCTTGTCCACTGGGATCCCGCGACCATTGTCAGAAACGGTCACGGTGTGTCCGTTCTTGTGCAGTGTCACCACGATCTCGCTGGCGTGGCCATTCATGGCTTCATCCACCGAGTTGTCCAGGATTTCCCAAACCAGATGATGTAGACCTGACGTACCAACACTACCGATATACATACCCGGTCGCTTGCGAACGGGCTCAAGTCCCTCGAGGGCCACGATATCGGAAGCGGTGTAGGAAGTGGAAGCAGTGCTCATGATTCGTATTGTCTCAGGTTTGCAACTAGGCTGGTTCGAGCGGGTCAGGGGTCTTAATTGGCTCGCTAATGATTGCCGAGATCTTTCCATTCTTTTGGATTTCAAGCCCTCGGCCACCGCGGGCCGTCACTCGGTATTTGGCTGTTGAAATCGTTTTCTGGGCTCCTCGGTTGGTCTCGACAACGAGCAAGTCGCGATCCGCCGCCGAGGCCTTGAAGCCAAGCACTTTGTCGGTCTTGGCGACCTTGATCAACGTAACACCCTTGCCTGCCCCAGATAGATAGTTGATTTCAACCGCTGGACAAACCATCGCTCGGCAATCTGCCGTTATAGCAAGAATGGTCTCGGTGCCGTGGACAGCTTCCACTCCAATCACTTCATGCTCAGGTGCAACGCGCGCAAAGCGTCGTCCCGTTCGAGTCGAGGGCTCCACGAATTGATCGAGTCCAAACCGCATCGCAAAGCCATTGCTCGTGGCTGCAAAGCCGTGCACTTCGGGGCTGTCGTTTGGTTTCTTGGGATTCTCTTGGATGTTGCCGATGACCCGTGGGTCGAGGGACATTGCCGAAACGATTCGTTCGCCGTCTTTCATTTTGAACAATTTCTGAACGGGCTCTCCGTACCCGGTCGACGCCGGGATATCGATGAATCGAGCGGTGTAGCAGACGCCGAATGAAGAAAAGAATGCAATGGTCGCGCGGGTGGAGCCGGCAACGACAGCGAGTACGTTGTCCCCCTCTCGCAGCCTGCTCTTGCCTGGATCCGCGATTTGCTTTTGACGCTTGACCCATCCCTCCGTAGTCACCATGACGTGGCAGTCCTCGTCGATGATGAAATCCTTTTCATCGAACTCCGGCTCTTCTTCAATCGTGATGATTTCGGTGCGACGTTTACCTTCGGGTGTCTTGGCGTACTTTCCGATGAGGGCTTCTATTTCTTCTCGCACGATGAGCCAGCGGCCTGAATTGTTGGTATCGTCCGTACTCTCCTTGAGCAGTTTCTGGATTTCGCGAGCTCGCTTCTGTTTGGCTTTGAGCTCATCTTGGATTAAATTGATTTCCAGTCGAGCCAGTCGATATAGTTTCAATTCAAGAATGGCATCGGTTTGCTCTGCGTCCAAGCCACCCTTGTTGGCAGGAAAACGGAGCATGATCTTTTCCGCTGCGTCCGACTTGCCATCGGACTTGCGAATGATACGAATGATCTCGTCCAGAGCGTCGTAAATTAATACGAAGCCTTCCAGGAGATGAATACGGCGCAGCAAGGCAGCTAGTTCGTGTTCCAGCCGCTTCGTAACGACTTCCAATCGGAATTTGAGGAAGAACCAAAGGATCTCCTTCAATCCCAAACGACTCGGTGCACCGACCTCTGGATTCTCTGTTGGCACCAAGCAGGTCATGTTGACTGCAAAGTTGGTTTGCAACGGAGTATGCTTGTACAGATAGGCGAGCACTTTCGCTTCGTCTGCATCTTTCCTAAGTTGCAAATCGATGCGAATGTCTTCGCTGGAAAGGTCCCTTACGTCTTCAAGCAGTGGCATTTTGCCACCGATGACGATGTCGGCGATCCGTTCTACAAGTACCGATTTGTTCACACCATAGGGGATGGAGGTGATGTGCAATAGCTTGCTGGTTTTGGTGTCACCGCCAGCGACTGTGGTCCCACGGATTTTGAGCGTCCCCTGTCCAGTGCGGTAGATCTCTCGAAGCTCATCCTTGGAATTGATCAACTGACCACCCGTTGGAAAGTCAGGACCATTCACAGCATCGTTGGCTACCAATTGATAGTCTTTGATCTCAGGGTCTGCGAGCAATTTCAACAGTGCGCGGCAGACTTCACCTAAATTGTGGGGTGGGATGTTGGTCGCCATGCCCACTGCAATTCCAGTAGCCCCGTTGACGAGCAGATTCGGAACTCGACTTGGAAGCACAACCGGTTCTTGTCGAGTGCCGTCGTAATTGGCTTTGAAATGAACGGTCCCACTGCTTAGGTCGGTAAGGACTTCGGTCGCGACCGCGGACAAGCGGCATTCGGTGTACCGCATGGCGGCCGCATTGTCACCGTCGATGGAACCGAAATTCCCACTGCCATCCACCAGAGGCATTCGCAATGAAAACGACTGGGCCATCCGAACAAGTGCATCGTAGATCGAGGAGTCGCCGTGCGGGTGGTAATTACCCATCACGTCGCCGACGACCTTGGCGCACTTGCGGTGCTTGCTAGTGAAGTCCAGCCCCTGCTGATCCATCGTATACATAATGCGGCGCTGAACGGGTTTTAGGCCGTCTCTCACGTCGGGCAAAGCACGACTGGTAATGACCGACAAGGAATAATTGAGATATCGGACCTGAGCAGCATCGCGAAGCGACACCCCCGTAATCCCATTTTTATCGTCTTCGAACGATAACTCCTGTTGGGTTGGCCTTTTGCGCTTGGGCTTTTGGCCGTCAGGCAGATCCCCGTCTTCGGCGTCCTCGTTGCTCTCCGGTATACGGCGCTTGGCCATCCTTGCGTTCCCTCCCTGATTCTTGACGTAAAATGCTTGATGACTGGAAAAGTTAAACTATAACGGCTAGCAGGTCTACGCGAATTTTGAAGCTTGGCGTCGGATTCTCTGGGCGAGGTCAACGTCGGCTGGTTGGAAGAGTCCTCGGCACTTTCCCCGATCGGGACGGCAAGACATGAACTTTCGTTACGTTTGTTGCTGCCGTTTCTATTGGACAGCAGAATCCGATTCGCGTCCGAGGAAGACTTCTTTGGATATATTTTGCGATTCAAGTTGCCGACTGAGAAACGGGGGGAAGTTCCAAGCCATATTCTACGCCTGTGCAAACTCGATGAACTTGGTGTCCGAATAACTTCCGATCGAATCGTCATCCGCGGTTGATCGCGAATGAACTAGGATAGGAAAACTCGCTAAGGAGTGCGATATGCGACAGCTACGGAAATACAAAACAGCGTTTTTGATGACCTTGGGGTTTGGGATTGCAGCAGCCAGCGGTCATTCGCTTTTGGCTCAATGCGCAAGCGGCTCATGCGGCGGCGGAACACCGATGGCGGGCTCGTACATGGCTGCCAGCATGGGTTCTGGCGGGATGGACAGCTATGCCAATCTCCTCGGCAAAGGAACGCAACCTCTGTTTGATAATTACT
This sequence comes from Pirellula sp., assembly GCA_031372345.1. Lineage (GTDB taxonomy): Bacteria > Planctomycetota > Planctomycetia > Pirellulales > Pirellulaceae > JBKCUI01. The sequence continues at coordinate 1,139 of JANMLD010000513.1, read as the reverse complement.
TTACCCGCGGCAACGCCAACTCTGCCGAAGCGGGCTTGTACATGTCACCCGTCGGTGTTCCTGGTTGGGTTGGCCACACCTACAACACGTACCAGCCACTTTACCCACATCAATTCCTTTACCAACACCACGATCGATATCACTCGTATTACGATGAAGGTCGTGGCTTAAATCGAACTCATGCCAGCTACTACGCACCACCGGTTCGTACCGCCGTCAAGAGAGCTTACAAGATCATCGAGATCCCTCGATAGTCTTGTCAATAAACATTCTGGCTGAGTCGGAGACCAGTCGAACCAAAATAGGAGCTGTGCTTGGGGATGGATCGTCCAACATTGGCTAAAAGCTCACTGGTTTATAGGACTCAAATTCATGATTCGAAGTTTTTTTACAGCAGCAATAGCTCTGGCTGTTGCTGTTTCCCTAGGTTCGATCGCCGAAGCCCAGCATGGCTTCGGCGGTCGAATGTCGCGAGGCGGGTTTAGCTCGCCTAACACGGAAGGCATAGGCAACCGACTGGGTTGGGCATCTATGTCATCCGTTGGAGACTATTGGGCTCGCAACCAAGCTATGCAAACTCCATGGCACGGAGAGTACTATTATCTCCAGACCGGACAACCCACTGCCTTGATCGTGCCACCCACGGTAACAATGCAATCCAATCACTCATGGGGCGTTTCGCAGAACACGATGACACCTGTCTACCATCAATTCGGGGGCAATGCACCGACCGGTGGCGGCGGTGGAATATTCAAGGCGACACCCTATGCACCGAGTCACAGCAATCAGTTCGGTATCTATCCCGTGCGTGGTCCGTGGAATTGAAATGAATTCTGGAATCGTCGAAGCGATTGAAGCTTTTTTAACTGGCGCGTCCGCGTAAACATTCGTTCTCTTCCTCAGTCTCTCACTCCCGAGGGCGGTTAAACAAGAACTATCCAAACAGCCAGTCTGCTCTCAGACTGGCTGTTTTCGTTTCACCGTTAGCCGAAGGCGTGCGTCACCCCTGTAAACATGTTTTAATCAACTTTGTCCAAACAATTCATTACTCGGGAGGGTGAGGCGGGTGAGGCTCCTGCCGAACCATGGCGACGCCAGCTCGGCAGGAGCCTCGCTCTCCCGTTGTTTTTCAATCGATT
>JANMLD010000484.1:0-1666 GCA_031372345.1 Pirellula sp. | reverse complement strand
AGCGATTTCCAAAACGGTGCCTGTTGGCTTTCTCGCTCAACGATCTTGGGTAACAACTGCTTGACCGTATCCGGAACCGGTACCAATTGACGCCGCAACCGCTTGGGTAACGATTTGATCAAGCATGTCAATTTCTCTTCGAGAAGGCCAGGTACCAGCCACTCGAGTCGTTCGTTTTGTAGTTGATGCACAATGGCTTGAGGAACGATGAGGCTTACCCCGTCCGCAGAATCGCCAGGTTCATACAAGTATTTTACAGGTAGTTGGCTGACCCCCATTTCGATTTTGGATGGAAAGCGTGCTTGGATTGCATCGCGGTCAATATCGACCACGATGTCATCCCAAGTCAAATAGGGAGTTGGGAGATCCGCCGCAAGTTGTTTGCTCGCGATCGTAGCAACCGTCGTTTGTTTCGATGGCTGTTTGGGGGGCTGAAGCGTCCGGTCCCATTTCTCAAGGGTCACGCGATCGACCACAAAGTCCGGAATACGTGAACGATAAAAATCGGTTAGCACGTAGGGATCGACCACCAAATCGCGACGCCTCGTCTTATCACCCAGTTCTTTGACCGTCGCAAGAAACGCTTGGTTGTGCTGCCAAAAACGAGAACGCGAAACCAATTGGTCTTCTGCGAGCCCCTGCTCGATCAATATTTTCCTTGCGAGGACCGGGTCAATGGGTGCCAGCGGTACGGCAATCCGAGGCGAAACAAGCATGCCATAAAGGGTGCCTCGCCGCATCACCAGTGCACTCCCTTGTTTCTTGCTGAAGTGCGGTTCATCGTAACTATACTTGATCAAATGATGGGCTAACTGCTCGATCCATTCGACTTCGATCTTGGCAACCACCCGAGCGTAACGTTGGGTGGTTTCTATGAACTCGCCCGCCACGATCCACTTCGAACGACTTTGCTTCAGGCCAGAACCTGGCCAGATGTTGACTTCTAAGTTTTGAGCTCCTTTGTATTTGCCGGTGTCCTCAAGCATGGCAACGCTGGACAACAACCCGCTCAGCAGCGCTCGATGCACCGCTTCATAGCCGGTAGGCGGTCCCGTCGGTTTTGGTGCTTGCGGCTGCTGCTGTTGGGCTTGGGGTAAGAAGCGTTGTTTATGCCGTGGAACGGCCTCCACCGCATTGACTGGCAAGTCGGTCAGAACCAGCTTTCTTTTGCCGATGGTTAAGTTCAGTTCTTTGCATTGCTCCAATAGCTGGCGGTGAACGTCGGCCCATTCTCGCAGTCGAACGAGCGACAGAAAGGAATCGCGACAAGCCTTTTCAAGCCGAGAGCGGCCAAGTTCTTCGCGTAACTTGTGGTAAAAATCCCAGATGCGCAGGTAGCTCAGAAAGTCGCTGTCGGGATCGCGAAACTTGAAATGGGCTTCATCGGCCGCGGACGCTTTTTCAGGTGGACGAACGCGAGGATCCTGGGTCTCAATGGCGGCCGCAATGATCAAGGCATCGTTCAAACAGCCGTTTCGCTCGGCTTCGATTAGGATTCGACCCACGCGAGGATCGACCGGCCAGCGAGCGATCTTGCGACCAATTTCGGTAAGGTGCCCCGCTTCGTCGACGGCACTGAGTTCCCGCAATACATTCATCCCCTCGCGAACCGACTCGGGTCTGGGCGGATCTAGCCAAGGCAGGGATTCAATGTCATCGATACCCA